>NC_010681.1:319109-638219 GCF_000020125.1 Paraburkholderia phytofirmans PsJN | reverse complement strand
CCAGGGCCGTTTCGCGGTTCAGTACAACGATCAGAACGGCCAGCAGCGCAACGCTTACGGCAACTTCACCTGGCAGGAAACCGGCGACACCGTGACCCTGCAGTTGCGCAACCCGCTCGGCCAGACGCTGGCGGTGGTGACGTCGTCGCCGGCTTCGGCAACGCTGGAGCTGCCGAACCGCCAGCCGCTCACCGCGGATAACGTCTCCACGCTGATGCAGAATGCGCTCGGCTTCGCGTTGCCGGTCGAAGGGCTGCGCTATTGGCTTCAACCGTCGCCGGCGCCCACTTCGCGCGCCAGGACCGAGAAGGATCCCGAGCAACCGTCGCGGCTGAAACAAATCACACAGGACGGCTGGACAATCGACTATCTGGCTTATGCCGACGCGCCGGCAATCGGCGTGAAGCGAGTCAACCTGAGTCGTTCGGAACCGCCGCTCGACATCAAGCTCGTGCTGGATCAGTAACCCGCGCCACCTCACTCACTTTTTCGCGCGCGACCTTGCCGCTTCTTCGGCGCCATCTGGCGCATGCAGCCTCGACTCATGATTGAAACGACCGATTCGCTGCGCGATTGCCTCGCTCCAGCGAAACTCAACCTCTTCCTGCACATCACCGGCCGCCGGCCTGATGGCTATCACACGCTGCAAACGGTCTTCCAGTTGCTCGACTGGGGCGACACGCTGCACTTCACGCGACGTGACGACGGACTCATCACGCGCAGCACCGAAATCGCCGACGTGCCGCCGGAACACGACCTGACCGTGCGCGCCGCGACACTGCTCAAAGCGCATACGGGCTCGCCTGAAGGCGTCGATATCGAAATCGACAAGCGGCTGCCGATGGGCGCCGGCCTTGGCGGCGGCAGCTCTGATGCTGCGACGACGCTGCTCGCCCTGAATCGTTTGTGGAAGCTCAATCTGCCGCGCCTCGAATTGCAGGCGCTGGCATTGAAACTTGGCGCCGATGTGCCGTTTTTTGTTTTCGGAAAAAATGCGTTCGCCCAGGGTGTCGGAGAAGCTTTAGACGTTGTACAATTGCCGCCGCGCCATTTCTTAGTAGTGACGCCGAGGGTTCATGTTCCGACTGCAGCGATTTTTTCTGAAAAAGCGTTGACAAGAGATTCAAAACCCCTCACAATTACGGACTTTCCTGCAGAACTTAGCTGCAACACTGAATGGCCAGAAAGTTTCGGCCGCAATGACATGCAGCAGGTTGTCGTAGGAAAATACGCGGAAGTAGCGCAAGTGTTGCGATGGTTTGAAAACGTCGCGCCAGCGCGGATGTCTGGATCAGGTGCAAGTGTTTTTGCCGCGTTCCGCAGTAAAGCTGAAGCAGAAGCGGCGCAAGCCAAACTGCCAGCCGAATGGAACAGCGCAGTGACTGCAAGTCTCGATCAGCATCCACTCTTTACTTTCGCGTCATAAGTTTTGCATCGTCGAACGCTCCTCGTTCGGTGAAGCTCAAAGTTAGTGTAGGGGAGTCGCCAAGTTGGTTAAGGCACCGGATTTTGATTCCGGCATTCGAAGGTTCGACTCCTTCCTCCCCTGCCAAAAATTCTCGCATTTCCCTCGCCCCCAGCCTGAAGTAGGTGCACGATGAGCAGCCATGACGGCCTGATGGTTTTTACTGGCAACGCAAATCCCGCGCTTGCACAGGAAGTCGTCAAAATCCTCGGTATTCCCCTCGGCAAAGCAATGGTTAGCCGTTTCTCGGACGGTGAAATCCAAGTCGAGATTCAGGAAAACGTGCGTGGCAAGGATGTCTTCGTCCTGCAGTCCACATGCGCACCGGCGAACGACAATCTGATGGAACTGATGATCATGGTCGATGCGCTCAAGCGCGCATCCGCCGGCCGGATCACCGCAGCCATCCCCTACTTCGGTTATGCCCGTCAAGATCGTCGCCCGCGTTCCGCGCGCGTCGCCATCTCGGCGAAGATCGTGGCGAACATGCTGGAAATCGCCGGCGTCGAGCGGATCATTACGATGGATCTGCACGCCGACCAGATTCAAGGCTTCTTCGACATTCCGGTCGACAACATCTACGCTACGCCCGTGCTGCTCGGCGATCTGCGCAAGCAGAACTACGAGAACCTGCTGGTCGTTTCGCCGGACGTCGGCGGCGTGGTGCGTGCCCGGGCTTTGGCCAAGCAACTGAATTGCGATCTCGCGATCATCGACAAACGCCGCCCGAAGGCGAACGTTGCCGAAGTGATGAACATCATCGGTGAAGTCGAAGGCCGTACCTGCGTGATCATGGACGACATGGTCGACACCGCCGGCACGCTCTGCAAGGCAGCACAAGTTTTGAAGGAACGTGGCGCGAAGCAGGTGTTTGCGTACGCCACGCACCCGGTTCTGTCGGGTGGCGCAGGCGAGCGTATCGCCGCTTCCGCACTCGACGCACTCGTTGTCACGGATACGATCCCGCTCGGTGACGAAGCCCGCTCGTGCGCGAAGATCCGTTCGCTGACCAGCGCCGGCCTGCTTGCCGAAACGTTCTCGCGGATTCGCCGCGGCGATTCGGTGATGTCGCTGTTCGCTGAAAGTTAAGTATTTGCGAAGGCGCAGCGCGCCGCTTTACGCGGCACACTGCGCTTTTGCACAATCGGCATGAACGAACGAAGGTTCGTGCCGCAGCTCTGGGGCCTCAGCCATCTGGCTTGGAGGCCCCGTTTTTACTGCCTGGTCGCGGGCAGTGCATTGGAGATTCAAAATGAAAGTAGTCGCTTTCGAGCGTTCTTTGCAAGGTACGGGTGCGAGCCGCCGCCTGCGTAACTCGGGCAAGACCCCGGGCATCGTATATGGCGCTGGTGCTGAAACGCAATTGGTCGAACTGGACCACAACGCGCTGTGGCACGCGCTGAAGAAAGAAGTTTTCCACTCGTCGATTCTCGATCTGGAAGTGGCAGGCAAGTCGCAACAGGTTCTGCTGCGCGACGTGCAATACCACCCGTTCCGTCAGCTCGTGCTGCACGTGGACTTCCAACGTGTCGACGCGAAGAAGAAGCTGCACACCAAGGTGCCGCTGCACTTCATGAACCAGGAATCGAACCCGGCAGTGAAGCTGTCGAGCGCGGTGATCTCGCACGTCATCAACGAAATCGAAATCGAGTGCCTGCCGTCGGCACTGCCGGAATTCCTCGAAGTCGATCTGGCGACGATCGAAGCAGGTCACTCGGTCCATGCTAAAGACATCAAGCTGCCGGCAGGTGTGTCGCTGGTTGCTCACGTCGAAGCAGAAAACCCGGTGGTCGCTGCTGCAACGATCCCGGCTGGCGCAATCGCTGAAGGCGACGCTGCTGCTGCAGGCGAAGGCGAAACGCCGGCTGCTTAAGGGCGCCTCAGGCAAAGAGCAAGAAATCCTCTCGATCCGTTTCAATGAAACGGTCGATGTGACCCGCCGAGGTTCGCCCCGGCGGGTTTTTTTTTGGTTTTTTTCGGCCCGGCTGCGTTCAGCTTCCAGGCCAGACGGACCTACGCAAACATGATCAAGCTGATCGTCGGCCTCGGCAATCCGGGCGCCGAATACACCGCGACGCGCCACAACGCCGGCTTCTGGCTGGTCGATCAACTGGCGCGCGAAGCAGGCACGACGTTGCGCGACGAGCGGCGTTTCCATGGCTTCTATGCCAAAGCGCGGCTGCACGGCGAAGAAGTGCATCTGCTGGAACCGCAGACGTATATGAACCGTTCGGGCCAATCGGTCGTGGCAGTTGCGCAGTTCTTCAAGATTCTCCCCGACGAAATTCTGGTCGCGCACGACGAGCTCGACCTGCCGCCCGGCAGCATCAAACTCAAGCTCGGCGGTGGCAGCGGCGGACACAATGGGTTGAAGGACATCACCGCGCATCTGTCGTCGCAGCAGTACTGGCGGCTGCGGATCGGCATCGGCCATCCGCGGGACCTGATTCCAGAGAGCGCGCGCGCCGGCGCCAAGCCCGACGTCGCCAACTACGTGCTGAAGCCGCCGCGCCGGGAAGAACAGGACGTGATCGATGCTTCGATCGAGCGCGGGCTCGCCGTCATGCCGCAAATCATCAAGGGCGAGCTGGAACGCGCGATGATGCAACTGCATCGCAATCCGTAGACTGTCCAGCTGGAACCGGGTTGCCGTAACGCCATCGGCAGCAACAATCTTGTTGGGAGGAGAATCGCTTGAGCCGCTATTGGAGTGATATCGTTCACCGTCTAACGCCGTATGTGCCGGGCGAGCAGCCCGTGGTCGCGCATCCGGTCAAGCTGAATACCAACGAGAATCCGTATCCGCCGTCGCCGCGAGTGCTCGAGGCGATCCGGCAGGAACTCGGCGACGCGGCCGATTCGCTGCGGCGCTACCCCGATCCGACGGCGCAAAAGCTCCGCGAAACGGTTGCCGCGTACCACGGCATTCGCGCGGAACAGGTGTTTGCCGGCAACGGCTCGGACGAAGTGCTGGCACTCACGTTTCAGGCCTTGCTCAAGCACGACAAACCTCTGCTGTTTCCGGACATCACGTACAGCTTCTATCCGACGTACGCGCGACTTTTCGAGGTCGACTACCGGACCGTTCCGCTCGACGACAGCTTTGCGATCAACGTCGACGACTATAAGTCGCCGAATGGCGGCATCCTGTTCCCGAATCCGAATGCGCCGACCGGCCGTCCGCTGCCGCTCGCCGATATCGAGCGTCTGGTGGCGAGCAATCCCGATTCCGTCGTGGTGATCGACGAAGCCTACGTGGATTTCGGCGCCGAATCGGCCATCTGTCTGATCGACCGCTATCCGAATCTGCTGGTCGTTCAGACCGTGTCGAAGTCGCGTTCGCTGGCAGGAATGCGCGTCGGCTTTGCGTTCGGCAACCGGGAGTTGATCGGCGCGCTGAACCGCGTGAAGGACAGCTTCAACTCGTATCCGCTGGACCGTCTCGCGCAAGTCGCCGCCGCGGCGGCGTACGAAGACGACGCGTGGTTTCGCGACACCTGCGCCAAAGTCATGGCAAGCCGCGAGCGATTGGCCGCGGGGCTGACGGCGTTGGGCTTCGAGGTGGTGCCGTCGGCGGCGAATCTGCTGTTCGCTCGCCATGAGGGCTACGACGCCGCAACGCTCGTACTGCGACTGAGGGAAAAGGAGATTTTCGTGCGCCATTTCAAGGCGCCGCGCATCGACCAGCATCTGCGAATCTCGGTCGGCACCGACGCCGAATGCGACGTTCTGCTGGACGCGTTGCGCGAGATCTTCAGCGCGTACGTGGGATAGGACCGCGTAAAAGCGTCACTGCCCCCCAAAAAAACGGCGAGGCATAAAAGCCTCGCCGTTTTTTTAGACTTCGTACCTCAAGCGCCCTTCGCGGCCTGCAGCGCGTGGTACTTGGCCATCAAGCCATCAGGCGTCTCCAGATGGTCGGGGTCGCGCGGAATACACTCGACCGGGCACACCTGAATACACTGCGGCTCGTCGAAATGCCCAACGCACTCGGTACATTTCTTCGGGTCGATTACATAGATTTCCGGGCCCATCGAGATTGCGTCGTTCGGGCACTCGGGCTCGCATACGTCGCAATTGATGCACTCGTCGGTAATCATCAAGGCCATACTTCTCTCACTTCACGCCGGCCGCAGCCGGCTTTTATCCGTCGAACCGACAGTTTACGCCGGTTACGGTTGTCCCGCCGACGCGCCGCTCGCCGGATCCATCGCGGCGACCTTTTCCGTCAACCATTTCTCGACCGACGGGAACACGAACTTGCTGACATCGCCGCCGAGTTGCGCAATTTCACGCACGATCGTGCCCGAGATGAACTGGTACTGATCGGACGGCGTCATGAACATGGTTTCGACGTCAGGCAGCAAATAGCGATTCATGCCGGCCATCTGGAACTCATATTCGAAGTCCGACACGGCTCGCAGGCCGCGCACGATCACGCGCGCGTTATTGGTGCGCACGAAATCCTTCAATAGCCCCTTGAAGCTCATCACCTGAACGTTCGGGTAGTGCCCGAGCACTTCGTGAGCGATGTCGAGACGCTCTTCGAGCGTGAAAAAAGGCTTCTTGTTGCGGCTATCGGCAACGCCGACCACCAGCGTGTCGAAAATGCTCGACGCGCGCCGAACGAGGTCTTCGTGACCGCGCGTCAGCGGGTCGAACGTGCCCGGGTACACGGCGACTACCATGAGACTTCTCCTCTCTTCAGACAAAGGGGCACGTCAAAGCGTCCACGCGACGCATTTGGCACCGACCGCACACGTGACGGCAAACCGCCCGGCGCTTGTTTTGGAACGCGCATTATTCCTTATTTTCGCGCTGCAGCAAATGAAAGTGGACAGCGCCCGCTTTACCTTGCCGCACGATTTCCCAACCGGCGAGCGCCTCGTTTCCAGCAAGCTCGAGCGCATCGCCCGCTTCTACATACAGAAATCCGTCAGCGGCGACGAGCGGTGCCGCCAGCGTCAGCGCTTTGCCGAGCAGATCGTCGCCGAACGGCGGATCGAGAAATACGACGTCGAACGAACCGGGCGCGAGACTCGCGGCAAGACGCAAACCGTCTGCTTCAGCGATTTCGATCGTGCGCGCCGACAAGCGTTCCTGGTTCGCGCGCAACTGGCCGGCGGCGCGCGCATTGCGCTCCACCATCAACACCCGTGCCGCGCCGCGCGACGCCGCCTCGAAGCCCAGCGCGCCGCTGCCGGCGAACAGATCGAGGCAGCGCTGGCCATCCAGGTCCTGGCCGAGCCAGTTGAACAGCGTCTCGCGCACGCGATCGGGCGTGGGGCGCAAGCCGTCGAGATCGAGCACGGGCAAAGGCGTGCGCTTCCAGTCGCCGCCGATGATACGGATGGCGTGCGGCTTGCCGCCTTTGGACGAAGCGCCATGGGCGCGTGAAGGTGCGGAACGGGGCATGCAGTTTCGATTACGTTATTGAAGCGCCCGCGACGACGAAATTGCGGGCCGGAGCGCCAACGTTACCACAGCGACGCCCCGCGTCCAGCCTGGCCGTTCGGCCGATACGACGGCCGGCGGCGCGCCTGATAAAATGTGCGGCTTCCAGCGCCTTGCATCCCGCATCGCAACGCTGCCTGCCGCTCCCACCGGTCTTGTGCCGGCTGCGCGCATCGGCGCGCGCTCTCACCACGCCAGATCATGTTCAGCTTTTTCAAACGATTCAAGGGTTCGAAAGAGTCCGATAACGCGCCAGAAGAGTCGCAAACCACGCCGGAAGGTTCGACGCCCACAGCCGCCGTGCAGGCGCCTGCGCCCGTCGTGCCGGCCGCGGCTCCGGTTCGCGTCGACACGCCGCCCGTGGCCGCTCCGTCGGCAATCGATCCCGAACCCGAGCCTGAAGCATTTGCGCTTGAGGAAACCGTCGAAGTCGTCCCGCCGCCGTTGCCGGACGCGGGCGCAAAACGTTCGTGGCTGACCCGTCTGAAGACCGGCTTGTCGAAGACGAGTTCGAACCTGACCGGCATTTTCGTCGGCACGAAGATTGACGAAGACTTGTACGAAGAGCTCGAAACCGCGCTGCTGATGTCGGACGCGGGCGTCGACGCCACTGAATTCCTGCTCGAAGCGCTGCGCGAAAAAGTGCGCGCCGAACGCCTCGTCGATCCGCAGCAGGTCAAAACCGCGCTGCGCACGTTGCTGGTCGACCTGCTCAAGCCGCTGGAAAAATCGCTCATGCTCGGCCGCGCGCAGCCGCTCGTGATGATGATTGCCGGCGTCAACGGCGCGGGCAAAACCACCAGCATCGGCAAGCTCGCCAAGCATCTGCAGAGTTTCGATCAATCCGTGCTGCTGGCCGCGGGCGACACGTTTCGCGCCGCGGCGCGCGAGCAACTGGCCATCTGGGGTCAGCGCAACAACGTGACCGTGGTCTCGCAGGAAAGCGGCGACCCGGCAGCGGTAATCTTCGACGCCGTCGGCGCCGCGCGTGCGCGCAAGATCGACGTGATGATGGCGGACACGGCCGGCCGCCTGCCGACCCAGTTGCATCTCATGGAAGAACTACGCAAGGTGAAGCGCGTGATCGGCAAGGCGCAAGACGGCGCGCCGCATGAGGTGCTGCTGGTGATCGACGCCAACACCGGCCAGAACGCGCTCGCGCAGGTCAAGGCGTTCGACGACGCGCTCGGCCTCACCGGCCTGATCGTCACCAAACTGGACGGCACGGCGAAGGGCGGCATTCTCGCCGCGATCGCGCGGCAGCGTCCGATTCCGGTGTATTTCATCGGCGTCGGCGAGAAAGTCGAAGATTTGCAGCCGTTCAGCGCGGAAGAGTTCTCCGACGCGTTGCTGGGCGGCTGAGCGCCACGGCGTTCGCGGCTTAAGCCGCGGGCTTAGGCAGCAAAAAGGGCACTCCTTGGAGTGCCCTTTTGTCATCCCGGCTACCCGACGATCACGAATTACTCAGCGTCCGGCTGCGCGCCCGGCGCCGCGCGCGCAAACGCGTCGAGTTGCATCGCATGGTCGTAGATGCGCTGAATGGTCGGAAACTTAGTCGTATCGACCTTGAAGCGCTGCGCGTTGAACACCTGCGGAATCAGACAGGTGTCTGCAATGGTCGGCGTATCGCCGAAACACAGCTTGCCGGTGCGTGGATCGCCCGCCAGATGCGTTTCGAACGTCGCGAATCCGGCTTCCACCCAGTGGCGGTACCAGGCGTCCTTGGCATAATCGTCGACGCCCAGTGTGTGCTTCAGATACTTCAGCACGCGCAGGTTGTTCAGCGGATGAATCTCGCACGCCACCTGCAACGCCAGCGCCCGCACATACGCGCGATCGGCCGGCGCCTTCGGCAAAAGCGCCGGCTCGGGATGCACCTCTTCCAGATACTCGATGATCGCGAGCGACTGCGGCATCACGTCATTGCCGTCGACGAAGGTCGGCACGATCCCGTCGGCGTTCACCTTGCGGTATTCGGGCTTCAACTGCTCGCCGCCGTCGCGCACAAGATGCACCGGCACGTAGTCGTACGGCAGATTTTTCACGTTCAGCGCAATGCGCACGCGATAAGACGCCGAGCTACGAAAATAGCTGTAGAGCTTCATGTTCTCTGTCTCCCCCAACCGGCCGTCAGACGACGCGCACGCAGAGCTCGCCGAGCCCATCCACGCCACCCTTCATCAGATCGCCCGACACCACTGCGCCGACGCCTTCCGGCGTGCCGGTGAAGATCAGGTCGCCGGGTTGCAGTTCGAACAGCGTCGACAGATAAGCGATCGTCTCGGCCACCGACCAGATCAGTTGCGACACGTCCGAGCTTTGCTTTTCCTCGCCGTTCACCGACAGCCAGATCGCGCCCTTGTCGACATGGCCGACCGTCGCCGCCGGATGAATCGGGCCGAGCGGCGCCGAGTGGTCGAAGCCCTTCGCGGTATCCCAGGGACGGCCCAGCTTTTTCGCTTCGGCCTGCAGATCGCGGCGCGTCATGTCGAGACCGAGCGCGTAACCGTACACGTGGTCGAGCGCGCTCTCGACCGGAATATTCTTGCCGCCCTTGCCGATCGCCGCCACCATTTCCATCTCGAAGTGGACGTTTTTCGACAGCGACGGATACGGAAACTCGCCAGTGGCGCCGGGCGCGACGCACAGCACGGCATCGGCCGGCTTGGCGAAGAAGAACGGCGGTTCGCGGTCGGGATCGTGGCCCATCTCGCGCGCGTGCGCCTCGTAGTTACGGCCAACACAGTAGATGCGACGCACCGCGAACTGCTCGCTGGACCCCACAACCGGCACCGCGACCACCGGTGCGGGTGCAAATACGTAACTCATCCCGTTCTCCGTTATTTGATGTGTGCCGCCAGCGCGGCGATAAAACGTCGAGTGTAACGCGCGACAAAGGGCCACGCGCATCAGTTCGGCATGGACCGGCAAGGCCGCCGCCGCGGGCGCGGGGTCTCGCGGGATCGCCATAGATGCGATACTCACACTCAACAGCGTCCCTTGAATAGCTTGGCCAACCGCTTTGAAGCGGCACGCCGACACGTCCCACTGCGCCCGATGACCGACTCCGCCGACACCGCCAACCCCTTCCCCTGCGCCCGCTTCATCAAGGAAATCGGCCGCGGCCCGAACGGCGCCCGCGCGCTGACCGCCGACGATACGCGCACGCTCTACACCGCCATGCTCGACGGCCGCGTGGCCGAACTCGAACTCGGCGCGGTGCTGCTCGCGTACCGCGTGAAGGGCGAAACCGCCGACGAGCTCGCGGCGATGCTGGCCGGCGCGCATGCGTCCTTCGAGCCGGTTCATTTGCCGCACGGCACGTTCCGGCCGGTGTCCATACCGAGCTACAACGGCGCTCGCAAACAGCCAAACCTGGTGCCGCTGCTCGCCCTGCTGCTGGCGCGCGAAGGCGTGCCGGTGCTGGTGCACGGCGTCACCGAAGATCCAGGCCGCGTGACAAGCGCGGAAATCTTCACGCATCTGCAGATTCCGCACGCGCGATCGCACGCCGATATCGAAGACGGTCTCGCCGAGCACCGCCTTGCGTTCGCGCCAATCGACGTGCTCGCGCCGAAGCTCGCACGCCTGCTTGCGCTGCGCCGGCGCATGGGCGTGCGCAACTCGACGCACACGCTGGTGAAAATTCTGCAGCCGTTCGCGCCCGCGGGTTTGCGCCTCGTCAACTATACGCACCCGCCGTATCGCGACAGCCTGACGCAATTGTTCAACACGCATCCGGACGCGGCCGCCGGCGGCGCATTGCTTGCACGCGGCACCGAAGGTGAAGCGGTGGCCGATACACGCCGCCAGGTGCAGGTCGACTGGTTGCACGACGGTGTCTGCGAGACGCGCGTACCGCATGAGCGCTCGTCGCCCGATGCGCCGGAAGTGGACTTGCCCGAAGCCAAAGATGCGCCGACGACGGCCGGCTGGATCAGCGCCGTATTGCGCGGCGAAGCGCCCGTGCCGAGCGCGATCGAACGGCAGGTCGAACTGATCGTGGACGTCGCAAGAATGCCCGTGTAACGGCCACGGCGCAGGCGCTGCGGCGCGTTTGCCGTCGCCCGCCGCGACCCGCGCGGGTTGACACGCCGCAACGCGGCGTCATACATTAGACCCATGCGTTCCCTTCCGAACACCCTCCGAATTACCTCCGGCCGCCTAGCGCGGCCCCTATCGCTACGTCTAGCGTAAGTCAGGCGTAGCGCCGCGCGTTTGGCAGCTCAGGTTGCTCAAAAGCGCGGTCTCTCCGGCAGTTCCGCTGTTTCCGTTCCTGTCGCACCCCCAAAGCGTAGTTCTTCACAACCTGTAGTCGTTTGCATTCGTCCGTTTACCGCGCGGACGAAGCGCGAGGATCAAATGCACGTCGCATGGGCTTTAACCACGTCCGTTTTCGCCGTCACCATGACGCCGTTCGTTCGCGCCCGTTCGTTGTTGCCGCTAGCCACCGGCTGGCGGACCGTGCATCCGTGGCAGTCCGCCAACCGCTCCCGGCCACACCCTTTCGCAAACGACACAACGAACGAGGCTCACCATGTTGCAAAACCCCGCTGAGAAATACCGCCCCTTCCCCGCCGTCCGTCTGACCGGCCGCAAATGGCCGAGCCGCACGATCGACCAGACGCCGGTCTGGATGAGCACCGATCTGCGCGACGGCAATCAGGCGCTGATCGAGCCAATGAACGCCGCGCAAAAGCTCGAGTTCTTCGAGATGCTGGTGGCGATCGGTTTCAAGGAGATCGAGGTCGGCTATCCGTCGGCATCGCAAATGGATTTCGATTTCGTCCGCAAGCTGATCGAGGAGAAACGCATTCCAGACGACGTGACCATCGAGGTGTTCATGCCGTCGCGCGCGGAACTGATTGCGCGCACGTTCGAGGCGCTGGAAGGCGCGCCGCGCGCCATCGTGCACTTGTACAACGCGATCTGCCCGTCGTTCCGGCGGATCGTGTTCAACCAGACGAAGGCCGAGATCAAGGCGCTGGCCGTGCACGGCACGCAAATCATCAAGGAGCATGCGCAGGCGCGCCCCGGCACGCACTGGACTTTCCAGTACTCGCCGGAAACGTTCAATGCCACCGAATTGCCGTTTGCACGCGAGGTGTGCGACGCGGTCGCGCAGACGTGGCGGCCGACGCGCGATCACAAAATGATCGTCAACCTGCCCGCGAGCGTGGAAGCGGCGACACCGAATGTGTTCGCCGATCAGATCGAATGGATGCACCGCAATCTCGGCTATCGCGACAGCATTGTGCTGTCGGTGCATCCGCACAACGATCGCGGCACCGCTGTGGCCGCCGCGGAACTGGCGCTGCTGGCTGGCGCGGACCGCGTCGAAGGCTGCCTGTTCGGCAACGGCGAGCGCACCGGCAACGTCGATCTCGTCGCGCTGGCAATGAATCTGGCTGCGCAAGGCGTCGATACTGGGCTCGATTTCTCGAATATGGAGGCGGTCCGGCGCGTGGTAGAGCGCTGCAATCAGCTGCCGGTGCATCCGCGGCATCCGTATGCGGGCGAGGCGATGATGCGGGCGAAGAACGCGGAGCGACAAGGCGTCGCGGCGCAAGAGCCCATAGCGGCCGAAACTGGCGCGGCGGATCGTCACGAATGGAGCGGTGTGGATCAGGAGAGCGTGGCTGCCTGAGAATCATGCCGAGCTGACAAAACCAACGCAAACACGACGCACGAGCACGCTACCCGTGCGCTTGCGTCAACCCGAACGGCCCGCTCACAAGGCGCAGCCGGTCCGGACAGCGTGAGCTCAAAAGGCTCACTCGATTGCGCAACGCGTGGCCTGCCAGGCAATCAGGCGCCAACGGCCGTCTTCCAGCGTATGAATCGCCGTGTAGGCGATCGGAAACAGCAGCGCCCCGTTGTTCGCCTCCATTTCGATCAGCGCGCGCCCGCTCACCACGCAGGTCTCGCGCCCGACTGGCAGCACCTCCTGCGACTGGATCTCGATCTGCCGATAGCGGCGGCGGCCCGCGGTGATCCCATCGATGAACTGCCGTTTCGTCTCCCGTTTGCCGTTCGTATGAACGTAGCTCACGTTGTCCGCGATCAGGGCATCGAGCGATGGCCCGTCGCCGTCGACCATCGCACGAAAGCGCTCTCGCTCGAGCTCGCGAACCGCTTCGATTATCTTTGCCGCCATCGCTCAGCCCCTCGCACCGGTGAGCCGACGTGGCCACGGTTGTCAGAAGTTGTATTGCAGATATAGCTGGTGGAAATTTATACCAGGATTCGGCTCTTTGATACCGCCATTGGAAACATGCTGGAAGCGGTAGCCCGCCTGGTACTGCTGGTGGCTCCCGAACTGCATGCCAACGCCGGCCATGTCGGCGAACTGGAACGCACTGCCCAGTGTGAAGGTCGAAGAAATCCGGGGACTCGACAGCAACCGGATGCCCGCGCCAAGCTCGGCATACGGGCGGATCGAGCCCGATCCCTTGATGAAGCGGATGATCGGCGTCACGCCGACTTCGCCGATGTTGTCGTGCACATTGCCTTCATTGGTGTGCCACCAGGCCACGTGCGCTTCGCCGATCAGCGAGAAGTGCCAGTCGCCGATTTGCCACCAGGTCAGATCCGGATCCCAGACGAAAGCAAGATCCAGCTTCTTGACGTGGCGATCGCCGAGACCGCCGGCCACCTGCACGCCGAACTGGTCCGCCGAAGCCCATCCCGAAGTGCCCACCAGCAAGGCGCCAGCCGTGATTTTTAGCGCCAGACCACGCAGAGTATTCTTTTTGTTGTTCATCTAACACCCGAGTTCAGTCGAACGTTGAACAATCTCTAACTGTTTTGCGTATTCTAAGGTCAATCTCAATTTGGTGGATCGTATGAAGAAAGCTGACTTTCCGCAATTAGTCACTTCAAAATTAGCAAAAGTCGGGCATTTATGACAATGAAGGTGATTTGTTAGGTAAATGATACGCGCCCCTTGAAAATACCGAGGGATGTGTCTAATGGCTATTGAAACGTGAATTTCAATAGGAATTTGCGGAACTAGGATGCCCCTACACCCTCTAAGTATTAGCACTCGGCAAATCAGAGTGCTAACATCCAACGCTGGAGTCGTTACCTGAATACGCTTTTGTCTGATTCCAAAGGAGTTTCCTACGTGAGCCATGCAATGACCCTTCCGAGTACTTTGAGCCCGTCGTCGGCTAAGGCCGCTTCGGCAGGTGCACTGGCGCTCTCGCATTCCTCGCTGCTGCCCGGTCAACTGGGCAATATCGACGCCTACATCCAGGCCGTTAATCGGATTCCGATGCTGACGCCGGCGGAAGAACGCCAGTTCGCCACCGAATTTCGCGAGCAGGACAACCTCGAGTCCGCGCGCCGTCTCGTGCTGTCGCACTTGCGGCTGGTCGTGTCGATCGCGCGCAACTATCTGGGTTATGGACTGCCGCACGCCGACCTGATCCAGGAAGGCAACATCGGCCTGATGAAGGCCGTGAAGCGCTTCGATCCGGAGCAGAACGTGCGCCTCGTGTCGTACGCCATGCACTGGATCAAGGCTGAGATCCACGAATACATTCTGCGCAACTGGCGGATGGTGAAGGTCGCCACCACCAAGGCGCAGCGCAAGCTGTTCTTCAATCTGCGCAGCCATAAGCAAGGGCTGGGCGCGTTCACGCCGGACCAGATCGACGATCTGGCCAAAGAATTGAACGTGAAGCGCGAAGAAGTCTCCGAAATGGAAACGCGCCTCTCCGGCGGCGACATCGCGCTGGAAGGTCAGGTCGAAGACGGTGAAGAAGCGTACGCGCCGATCGCCTATCTGGCCGACTCGCATAGCGAACCGACTGCCGTGCTGGCTTCGCGTCAGCGCGACAAGCTGCACAGCGACGGTATCGCGAGCGCGCTGGACGCACTTGACGCCCGCAGCCGCCGCATCATCGAGGCACGCTGGCTGAAGGTGGAAGACGACGGTTCGGGCGGCTCCACGCTGCACGAACTGGCCGACGAGTTCGGCGTGTCCGCCGAACGTATTCGGCAGATCGAGGCGAGCGCAATGAAGAAGATGCGCGGTGCGCTGACCGAATACGCGTAAAACTTGAAGATTGTCGGCATGCCGGTTCGCCCGGCGCGCGGCAGCAAAGCCGCCAAAACCCGCCCTCGCAAGACGGCGGGTTTTTTTTCGCCCACGCCGCGGCGTTTTCACGCACAAGCGCCTCGACGCACGAACATGAGCGCGGCAAACGCGTTTCTTGACGTATCACAAACCAGATAGCAATACTGCTTGAACGGGGCAAGTCTCGCGACCCAATGCCGCAGCGCCGAGCGGTTGCGCGCGAGGATCCAGTCCTAGAATCGGGGTGCACTCGTCAGACCGCTCAGGCGGCCTGGCGCCAACCGGATTCACCGGTGTGAAGTTGCCTTCTACCGATCATGACCCTAGTCCTCAATCGCAAGACCACTCGCCGCCGGAGCCTGCGTCAACGGTTCCATGGCTGGGTGCGCGGTCCGACGCTGGCGCGGGATATCGCCATCGTCCTCGCCATCAAATTCGTACTGCTGATGGCGCTCAAATACACATTCTTCAATCATCCGCAGGCGGAGCATATGTCGCTCCCGCCTGAGCAAGTCGCGCAGGCGCTGTTGTCCGTGCCTGCCTCGCATCCGTCCCAAGGTGATCAACATGCCCGTTAGCGAAGTCGTAGAACTGTCGCGCCTCCAGTTCGCCATCACCGCGCTTTACCACTTTCTGTTCGTCCCGCTCACGCTCGGCCTGTCCTGGTTGCTCGTCATCATGGAGTCGGTCTATGTGATGACCGGCAAGCAGATCTACAAGGACATGACCCAGTTCTGGGGCAAGCTGTTCGGCATCAACTTTGCGATGGGCGTAACCACCGGCCTCACGCTGGAATTCCAGTTCGGCACCAACTGGTCGTACTACTCGCACTATGTCGGCGATATTTTCGGCGTGCCGCTCGCCGTGGAAGGCCTGATGGCGTTCTTTCTCGAGTCGACCTTCGTCGGCTTGTTCTTCTTCGGCTGGAAGCGGCTCTCGAAGGTCCAGCACGTGTTCGTCACGTTTCTCGTCGCGCTCGGCTCGAACCTGTCGGCGCTATGGATTCTGGTGGCCAATGGCTGGATGAACAATCCGGTCGGCGCGACCTTCAACTACCAGACCATGCGCATGGAGCTCGACAGCATCTTCTCCGTGCTGTTCAATCCGGTTGCGCAGGTCAAGTTCGTGCATACCGTGTCGGCCGGGTATGTGACGGCGTCGATGTTCGTGCTCGGCGTGTCGTCGTGGTATTTGCTGAAGCGCCGCGACACTGAATTTGCGTTGCGCTCGTTCGCGATTGCCGCAGGTTTTGGTTTGGCATCCACATTGTGCGTGATCGTACTCGGCGACGAATCCGGCTACCGCACCGGCGAAGTCCAGCAGGTCAAACTCGCGGCGATCGAATCCGAATGGGAAACCGCGCCCGCGCCGGCTCCGTTCACGATCATCGGGATTCCGAATCAGAAGGAAGAGCGCACCGATTACGCTATCAGGATTCCGTACGCGCTCGGCCTTATCGCCACCCGTTCGCTCGATGAACCCGTGGTCGGTCTGAAGGATTTGATGGCGCACAACGAGGTGCGCATCAAGAACGGCATGCTGGCCTACGCCGCCCTGCAGAAACTGAAGCAAGGCGACATCACCGACGAAGCCAAAGCCGCCTTCGACGCGCACAAGCAGGATCTCGGCTACGGCCTGATGCTCAAGCAGTTCACCGCGAACGTCACCGACGCCACGCCGGATCAGATCGCCCAGGCCGCGAAGAAAACGATCCCGCCGGTGGCACCCGTGTTCTTCTCGTTCCGGCTGATGGTGGGCCTCGGCATTCTGTTTCTCGCCACCTTCGTGCTGGCGTTCTGGTTCTGCGCGCAACGCTCGCTGTTGCTGGAGAAGCGCCGCTGGTTCCTGCGCTGGGCCGTGTGGGCCATTCCGCTGCCCTGGCTCGCCGCGGAGTTCGGCTGGATCGTCGCTGAAGTGGGCCGTCAGCCATGGACCATCGCGGGCATTTTGCCGACCCACCTGTCGGCTTCGAGCCTGACGCCGAACGACCTGTATCTGAGTATCGCGGGCTTCGTGGTGTTCTACACGGTGCTGTTCGTCATCGAAATCACGCTGATGTTCAAGTACGCGCGGCTCGGACCTTCGTCGCTGCACACGGGCCGCTACCACCACGAACAACAGCCGCTGAGTCAGCCGCTGCCGACCAACACGGCCGCCTGATTCGCCGCCACTAAGTTTCAAGGGAAAAGATCATCATGGATTACGCAACCCTCAAACTGATCTGGTGGGTGCTGATCGGCGTGCTGCTGATCGGCTTCGCGCTCACCGACGGCTTCGACATGGGCGCGGCGATTCTGCTGCCGTTCATCGGCAAGACCGACGCCGAGCGGCGCATTGTCGTGAACACGGTAGGCGCGACGTGGGAAGGCAATCAGGTCTGGCTCATCACGGCGGGCGGCGCAATGTTCGCGGCGTGGCCGCTGGTGTACGCGGCGTCGTTCTCCGGCTTCTATTTCGCCATGCTGCTGGTGCTGTTCGCACTGTTCTTCCGGCCGGTCGGCTTCGACTATCGCAGCAAACGCGAAGACCCGCGCTGGCGTACGGCATGGGACTGGGCGCTGTTCGTCGGCGGTTTCGTGCCGGCACTGGTGTTCGGCGTCGCGTTCGGCAACCTGTTGCAAGGCGTGCCGTTCTCGTTCGATACCGACCTGCGCGTCACGTATCACGGCGGCTTCTTCGAGTTGCTCAACCCGTTCGCGGTGTTGTGCGGCCTCGTCAGCGTCTCGATGCTGGCCGCGCACGGCGCCGCCTTCGTCAAGATGAAAGCGGACGACATTGTCGCCGAACGCGCTTCGCTGGCGCTTCGAATTGCGTCATTCGCGACCGTGGTGCTGTTCCTGATCGCCGGCGCGCTGATCGCCACGATGATCGGCGGCTACCAGGTGATCGACGCACCGCCGCTCGACATGGTCGCCAATCCGTTGATGAAGAACGTGATCGGCGCACCGGGGCTGTGGCTGACCAACTACGCGAACTATCCGTGGATGGTGAGCGCGCCGGTAGTGGGTCTCGTGGGCGGCGTGCTGGCCACGTTGCTTGCACGCTCGCGCTTCGAGAAAAGCGCCTTTCTGTCGACCTCGCTGATGATCATCGGCGTGATCCTGACGGCGGGCTTCTCGATGTTTCCGTTCATCATGCCCTCCTCGCTCGATGGCCGCAGCAGCCTCACCGTGTGGGATTCGACCTCGAGCCGCATGACGTTGCAGATCATGTTGATCGCCGTGATCATTTTCCTGCCGATCATCCTGATCTACACGAGCTGGGTGTATCGCGTGATGCGCGGCAAGGTGACTGCCGCCGCACTCGAAGAAAACCACCATACGATGTATTGACCGGCTACAGGCTTAACAGGAGTTTGCGATGTGGTATTTCAGTTGGATCCTCGGGATCGGCGTGGCGTTGGCGTTCGGCATTATCAACGTGATGTGGCTGGAGTCGCGCCGGCCGGAGGACGGTAGCCGGAAGACTCGTTGACGTAGCGCGCGCCGAGTGCCCCGGCCAGGCAAAAAAAGCACCTCGAATTCGAGGTGCTTTTTTTCTGCTCAGCAACGGGGGCGCCCGCCACCTTACTTAATAAACAGCGCTGGCGTACCCGCTCCGTCGCGCGAAGAAAACTGGATTGTCTTGCCTGTTGCATTGCGAATGCACACGCCGATTTGCGGCGCCCCGGCAGCGACCTGCGAGGCAACGTACTGCGTGATGTCGTTCGTGCGCGACTGCAGCGCATTGTCCAGGTAGATGCCGCCGATCCGCTGCTTCGTATTGCAGGCCGATGCCGTCGGGAGATTGGAGAGATCGTCCCAGTTCGTCGAAGCCGCGTAGAGATCCAGCATCACCGCGTTCGCGTCTGTCATGTTCTGCGCCAGCGTCTGCAGAGACGAGGTGCTGTACAGATAGTCCGTCAAATTCTCGGGCGTCGGTAATTTGATCAACACGGTACTGCCCGCATCAGAGACCATCGTGGGGCCGGATGGGTGCGTAGCGCCGCTACTGTCCACCCACACATCAGCGCTGGCTTTTGAATAGTACGTCGGGATACTACTGCTGATGCACGAGGTGTTGGCATTCGAGCAGTGGTCGATCGCGTATTGCAGCGAATCGGCTTTCCACGCGTTGATAAAATCGGCGTGCGCAGTGTACAGGCTTCCCCACTGCGGGACCCAGACGCCATCCACGAGAATCGGATCCATCGACAACTGCGCGTTGGAGAGATCGGGGTCTTGCCCGAGGTCATATGCCACGTTGAGTTGCAGTTCCGGAATCTTGACGGGGAATCCCGCCGGACACGTCCCATCGGCCTGCCGATAGGCCATATTCATGATTTTGCTGGGTATGTTCGGCACCAGCGTCCGTCCGTCCCAGCAATCCGGGAAGTGCACCGAAATATTGAACTGGGCGTATGTGCCGGTGTTGTCCGTGACAACCGGGCAACTCGTCGGCGCGATTTGCGTATAGGCACCACCGCGGCACAAATAATTGATTTGCGGCTTGGGCGCCGATGAATGGTGATCGCCCGCCAGCATTTCAAGCCCTGCGGGAATGGTCTGCACCGGCACCACCGGTTGATCGTTCTTGTAGTACGTCTTCTGGTAGCCCGGCACGACGACACCAGACGCGCGCTTTAACTGCGGAGCCCAGTACGAAGAACGGTCCGCCGCGGCATCGCAAGTCGTGAGCTTGTTTTGACTCAGCGAATCATAGGTACTGTACGCATCCGCGCTCGTGTTGCCGAAAAAATCATGCACCATCGCCTTGCCGGGTTGCCCCGGATAAAGGATCGCGTCGTCCGGCAACGTATGCGAATACTGGCAGGTGACGCTGAAGTTGCCGTTGGCGTTGGCGGCGCCGGCCGGCAGAAGCAACATGAGACAGATGACTGAACGCATTGACATGGGCAACTCCCGAGCACGAGCCGAATACCTTGCCGACATGACAAGGCTCTCGGATCACATTAGTTAGCTTACCCAATTGTTTTGCCTCCAACCCGACGTTACGCATAAAGCGAGGCGCCGCGCTTTTACGTCGCACTGCCGGCATGCATGCCACTGATACAAAAAAGCCTCCGGAATATCCGGAGGCTTGTCGAACATCGTGGCTCGCGAGCCGGACGCCGAATCAAAATCGGCGAGGCTCGCTGGGCCGATGAATTATGCGGGCAGCGGCGTTGCACCGCCGCTTTGCGTCGTGCGCGTCGCCAGCTTTTCAGCATAGCGTTGCGCCGCATCGCCGACGACGATATGGAACGTGTCAGCAGAAATCCATGCCGTATCGAGCGTCGCCAGGCGTTGACGATCAACCGCCGACGGATCGCGCACGACGATACGCAGACGCGTCGCCGCGATCGCATCCAGCGACAGCACGTTGCCCGCACCGCCGAACACGGCAAGCCAGCGCAGCGGATCCGGATCGAGCGGACCGCTACCTTGAGCGACCGAAGCCGCAACCGGCGCAGCCGCCACAACCTGAGCCGGAGCAGCAGCCGCCGGCTTCACCGCATCACCACCACCTTGCGCGATCACCGTACGGATTTCGTCCGCGATGATGTCCGCTTCCGGTCCGATGATCACCTGCACGTTGGTCGAGCCGCGCTTGAGCACGCCGCGCGCGCCGATCGTCTTCAGTTCGTTTTCCGAAACCTTGTTCGAATCGACCACCGACAAACGCAAACGCGTCGTGCAAGCATCCACCACCGACAGATTCGATGCGCCGCCCAGCGCAGCGATATAACGCTGCGCACGCGGCACAGCCGTACCGGCGACCGGCGAAACAAAACCACCCGCGGCAAACGAGTCGACTTGCTCATCGGCTGCGGCGGGTTCGCGGCCCGGCGTCGCCATATTGAACTTGCGGATGAAGAAGCGGAACAGACCGTAGTACACCACCATATAGACGAGACCGATCGGAATCGCCCACCAGCCGCGAGTCGACAGACCGTAGTTCAACACGTAGTCGATTGCGCCCGCGGAGAAGGTGAAGCCGAGGTGAATGCCGAGCGCCGAGCAGATGGCGAGCGAGATACCCGTCAACAGCGCGTGGATCACGTACAGCACCGGTGCGAGGAACATGAAGCTGAATTCGATCGGCTCGGTCACGCCCGTCAGGAACGAGGTCAGCGCCATCGAGAAGAGCAAACCGCCCACAACCGCGCGGCGCTCCTTCGGTGCTTCATGGAACATCGCGAGACAGGCAGCCGGCAGACCGAACATCATGACCGGGAAGAAGCCCGTCATGAAGGTGCCCGCAGTCGGGTCGCCCGCGAAGAAGCGATGCAGGTCGCCCGTCACGGCAGCGCCGCCCGGCGGCGTGAACGTGCCGAACACGAACCACGTCAGCGAATTGAGGATGTGATGCAAGCCCGTGACGAGCAGCAAGCGGTTCAGCACGCCGAACACGAATGCGCCGAGCGCGCCCGCGGTGGTCAGCCAGTGGCCGGCCGTATCGATAACGGCTTGCACCGGTTGCCATACGTAGCCGAACGCTATGCCGAGCACGAGACAGACCACCCCCGTGACAATCGGCACGAAGCGTTTCCCTCCGAAGAAAGCGAGGTAATCGGGCAGCTTGATGTCTTTGTACCGGTTGTACAGCAAGCCCGCGACGATACCCGCCACGATCCCGGACAACACGCCCATGTTGAGCTTGTCGTTGATGTCCTTCATCACCGCGACTTCGATCAGATAGCCGATCGCACCCGCCAGACCCGCCACGCCGTTATTGTCTTTCGCGAAGCCGACCGCCACGCCGATCGCGAACAGCAGCGGCAGGTTGTCGAAGATCGCGCCGCCGGCGTCGGCGATCATCTTGATGTTGAACACATCGGGCTGGCCGAGGCGCAGCAGCAGGCCGGCAACCGGCAGCACTGCAATCGGCAGCATCAGCGCGCGTCCCAGGCGCTGAATCTTCAGAAACGGATTCCCATCCATTGATACCTCCAATCCTTGTCTCTTTGTTGAACGCCGTTCTTGAACGGTGTCTTGAGTTTTGTAGCTATGAGTGATGATTGAGCGAAGCTGACTACGGACCGTGTGGGGTTCAGTCCAAAGGCCAGGTTTCGCGGCTTGCTGCTCTTACCGCCTGCGCCGATTCGAGCGCCAGGGCATCCTGGGCGCGTTGACGGCACAGCTGATAATCGAGGTTGCGCACCCGCGCCTTGATGCCCGGCACCGAGACCGGATCCACCGAAAGTTCGGTCACGCCGAGGCCGACGAGCAACGGCATGGCGAGCGGGTCGCCCGCCAACGCGCCGCACACGCCAACCCATTTGCCGTGCTTGTCCGCGCCTTGCACGGTGGCTGCGATCAACCGCAGCACAGCCGGATGCAAGCCGTCCGCCTGGGCGGCGAGGTCGGCCTGGCAACGGTCCATGGCGAGCGTGTATTGCGTGAGATCGTTGGTGCCGATCGAGAGGAAATCCGCGTGTTGCGCCAGTTGATCGGCCAGCAACGCCGCCGACGGCACTTCGATCATCACGCCGACTTCGATCGGTTCCGTGCGACCCAACTCGCGCGCGAATTCGTCGATGCGCTTACGGATGCGGATCAATTCGCCGACGTCGGTCACCATCGGCAGCAGGATGCGCACGGCGCCGAGTGGTTGCACCGCCAGCAGGCCGCGCAACTGATCGTCGAGCAGGTCCGGGCGCACTTGCGCGAGGCGGATGCCGCGCAAGCCGAGCGCGGGATTCGGTTCGGGCGGCAGCGTCAGATAATCGACTTCCTTGTCCGCGCCGACATCCAGCGTGCGGATGATCGCGGTGCGGCCGCTCAACGCATCGACGATTGCCTGGTAGCTCTGACGATGTTCGTCCGTGGTCGGCGCGGCGGCGCGGTGAATGAACAGCAATTCTGTGCGCAGCAGACCGACTGAATCGGCGCCGTTTTCCACGGCGGTTTTCGCGTCGTCGAGCGTGGCGATGTTCGCGGCCACTTCGATCGCGCGGCCATCGGACGTGACCGCCGCTTGCTGCGACGTGCGGCGGTTCGCTTCGCGCACATCGGCCAAACGCGTGCGCTCCAGACGCGCGCGTTCAACGTCGAGTTCGGTCGGTGCGAATTCGAGGCGGCCGGTCGTGGCGTTCACCACCACTTGCGTGCCTTCGGGGATCGCGTGCAACGCGTCGCCGACTGCCACCAGCGCGGGAATGCCCGCCTGACGCGCGAGAATCGCCGCGTGCGAGGTTGCACCGCCGCGTGCCATCACCAATGCCGTGACACGCGAGCGATCCAGTGTGGAAAGATCCGACGGCGTGAACTCTTCAGCCGCGAGCACGGCTTCTTCCGGCAGCGTGCGTGCCGTTGCACTCGTATAACCGAGCGCGCGCAGCACGCGCTTCTCGATGTCGCGCAAATCGGCGGCACGTTCGGCAAGCAACGCGTCTTCGATATTCGTCAGGATGGCGATCTGCGCGCGGATCGCTTCGCGCCACGCAAAGCCGGCGCTCTTGCCGAGACTGATCAGATCGCGCGCGGCGTCGAGCAGCGTGGGATCTTCGAGCAGCACGCGATGCACCGAAAAAATACCCGCTTCGCCAACTGCGCCGCGTTGCGACGCGTCACGCACCGTCGTGTCGAGGTCCGCGTCGACGGTGGCAATCGCCTTGTCGAGCAAACGGCTTTCCGCAGCCGACGTGCCGTTCGCCTTTTCGGGCGGATCGATGTCCGCGTCGTCCCAGCGCACCAGCTTGCCGACCGCGACGCCCGGCGCCGCGCAGACGCCGGCGAGCGTATTCGGCGCAAGCGTCTCGCCCGCCGGACGGGCGACGGCTTGCGGCGCCGGCGAACTTTGACGCGCCGGTTTCTCCTCGACTTCGCCGTGCGCTTCGCGGGTCAGTTCGTTAGCAATTGCAGCCACAGCGGCCGCGGCTTGCGGACCCATGCCGAGCAACTCGACGGTCGCGCCTTCTCCAGCGCCGAGGCCAAGCAAACCGACCACGCTTTCGATCGCTGCTTTGCGTCCTTCGTAGCGCACCTCGACGCGTGCATCGAAGCCACGCGCCGCTTCACGAGCACGTGCCGCCGGGCGCGCATGCAGACCGCCCGCGTGAACCAGCGTGACTTGCTGACGCGCCTCTTCCGTCACGTTCGTGGAACTCAGTTGACGCGACGCTTCGGCCGCCGCGCCGTCGCGCGCGCGCAGCACCAGCAGCGGCGTCTCACCCGCCTTCAGCAAGCCGCCCTGCACACGTTCGACGATCTCGAACGCATCCGAATTGGCAATCGCGATCACCGACACGAGGCTCGGCGCATTCAACGCGACCTGATCCTGATCGAACTCGATCAGCACGTCGCCGGCGCGCACGTGAGCGCCTTGGGCGACCATCGGCGCAAAACCCTTGCCGTTCAGTTCGACCGTGTCGATACCGATATGCAGCAGAATCTCGGCGCCTTCAGCGGTGGCCAGCGTCACGGCGTGGCCGGTGCGCGCGAGATGGGTGACCGTAGCGTCGCACGGCGCGACGAGTCGGCCCTCGAGCGGATCGACGCCGATGCCGTCGCCGAACATGCCGCCCGAAAACACAGGGTCGGGCACGTTCGCGAGCGGCACGACCGGACCGGTCATGGGCGCGAGCAAAACAATATGGCCTTCAGAATGGCTCATCAAGCGGGACTCCTCGACACGTCGCATCTGATTTCTCGTCAGTGAGTTTCGGTGACTTTGTTGAGATGGCGCGGCGCATCGGGATTGCGCCCGCGCGCGGCGGCAAGGCCGGCGGCCATCACGTAAAAGGACAGGATTGCGGCAATCGGATCGAGCGCCGCATGAGCGGTGGTGGCGAGCGGCAGCGTAGCTTCCGGCACGTCGACCGACGCCGCGAGCAGAACGCGGGCGCCGCGCGCCTTCATGTCGCGCGCGAGTTGCAACAAGCCGGCCTGCTCAGGTCCGCGCGGTGCGAAGACCAGCAGCGGATAGTCGCGATCGATCAGTTCCATCGGACCGTGACGCACTTCCGCGCTCGAAAACGCTTCGGCCTGAATGCCGGAGGTTTCCTTCAGCTTCAGCGCGGCTTCCTGCGCGATGGCGAGACCCAGGCCGCGGCCGATCACGATCATGCGCTCGATACCGCGCAATTCCTCCACGGCCACCGACCAGTCGAGCTTGCCCGCGGTACACAGCGCTTCAGGCAGCGTTTTCAACGCGGCAAGCAGTTCAGCGTCTTTTTGCCAATGCGCGACGAGTTGCGCGGAGATCGACAGCATCGCGATATAGCTCTTGGTGGCCGCGACGCTGAGTTCCGGGCCGGCGACGAGCGGCAACTCGAATTCGCACGCGTCGGCCAGGGGTGAGCCCGACACGTTCACGGCGGCGACGGTCAACGCACCGGCTTTGCGCAGCGCTTCCATCGTGCCGACGAGGTCCGGGCTCTTGCCCGATTGCGAGAACGCCAGCGCGAGCTGATCGCGCACCTGGAGCGGCGCCTGTTGCAGCGTGGCGACCGACATCGGCAGCGAGGCGACCGGCACGCCGAGGCGGCTCATCGTCAGGCTCGCGAAGTAGCTCGCCGCGTGATCGGAGCTGCCGCGCGCGACGGTCAGCGCGACATGGCGCGGCTGCTGTGCGAGCTTCGCCGCCAATGCCTCGACGCGCGAGGTGTCCGTGAGTTGCGCGGCGACCGTTTCAGCGGACGCCAGCGCCTCTTTAAGCATATTCGACAATTGCTTCTCCTTCGACGTAAGTCGCGCTCAACGCCAGTTCACGATCGAACACGACCACGTCGGCCCATGCACCGCGCGCGATGCGGCCGCGGTCTTCAATGCCCAGGTAGTCGGCGGCGTAGCGCGACAAACGGTTCGATACATCGGCGATCGGCAAGCCGATCGACACAAGATTGCGCAGCGCCTGATCCATGGTCAGGGTGCTGCCGGCGAGTGTGCCGTCGGCGAGACGCACGCCGCCGAGGCACTTCGTCACATGCTGGCTGCCGAGGCGATATTCGCCGTCGGGCATGCCGGTGGCCGAGGTGCTGTCCGTGACTACATAGAGACGCGGAATCGCGCGCAACGCAGCGCGGATCGCCCCCGGATGGACGTGCAACAGATCGGGAATGATTTCGGCGAACTCGGCGTGCGCGAGCGCCGCGCCGACGAGGCCGGGGTTGCGATGGTGCAGCGGCGACATGGCGTTGAACAGATGCGTGAAGCCGCAGGCGCCATGCTTGAGCGCGGCGACGGCGTCGTCGTAAGTGCCGAGCGAATGGCCCAGCTGCACGCGCACGCCGCGCGCCGCCATCTCGGAGATGATCTCCATATGGCCGGCAATTTCCGGCGCCAACGTGACCACGCGAATCGGCGCGATGGACAGATATTTCAGCACTTCGTCCATCACCGCCGAAACGGCCGCGTCGGGTTGCGCGCCGAGCTTGCCGGGGTTGATGTACGGCCCTTCCAGATGCACGCCGAGCACGCGCGCGCCGCCGGGCGTGCGGATGCGCGCGTTGTTGCCCAGCTCCGCGACGACGGCCATCAGCTCGTCGCGCGGCGCGGTCATGGTGGTGGCAAGCAGGCTGGTCGTGCCGTAACGCGCATGCGTGCGCGTGATGGTTTCGATCGCGCTGCCGCCTTCCATCACATCGGAACCGCCGCCGCCATGCACGTGCAGATCGATGAAGCCGGGCAGGATGTACGGCGCGTCGTTGGTCGACGGATCGGCGCGTTCGCCGGTGAGCGCCGTGATGCGGCCGTTTTCGTATTCGAGCGTGCCGTGAATCCACCCATCGGTGGTGAGTATGTTTCCGGTCAGCATGAGTCTCTCTGGTGAGGCGTGATACGGGGCGTGGCTGAACGGCGCTCTTTCTGCGCCGCACCTGAACGTGCCGGCTGCGCGCACGGGCTCAGCCGGTCAGCTCAGGTGCGCAATTCAGCGACAAAGTCGTAGTAGTCGTCGCGGCAATACGTATCGGTCAGTTCGATTGCGCGCTGATCGGCGCTATAGCCGATACGGGTAATGACCAGCAGCGCCGAGCGCGGTTCGATATCCATCAACGAAGCAATCTCGCTCGAAGCGTTGACCGCGCGGAAGTGCTGCAACGCGCGCACCACTGCGGCGCCGCGTTGTTCGAGATAGCTGTAAAGCGAATCACCGACGGCATGCGGGTCGGGCACGATCGCCGCCGGCAGCGCCGAATGCTCGACCGCCATGACGATGCCGTCGGCGCGCCGCAGGCGCCGCAGACTCGTCACCGCCGCGCCGGGCGACAGACCGAGGTGCACCAGTTCGTCACGGTTGGCGGCGCGGATATCGCGCTCGAGCCACACCGAATCCGGCCGGAAACCGCGCTGCTGCATCTTCTTCGTGAAGCCGGTGAGCCGCGACAACGGGTCTTCGACGCGCGGTGTGATGAAGCTGCCCGCGCCGCGCGCGCGCCGGATCAAACCTTGCTCGACCAGCAACTCGATCGCCTTGCGCGCCGTGATGCGCGACACGCCGATCGCATCCGAGAGCGTGCGTTCCGAGGGCAGCGCCTCACCCGCCGACCACACGCCGCAGTGGATCGCTGTCGCAAGATTGCGCGCGAGCTGCAAATAGAGCGGCGTGACGTTCCGGGCGTCAGGCATCAGTGCGGACCAGCGAGTTTCCATGGGGCTCCGGCGGCCTTCGCGAAAAGGTAGGCCTACGAAAAATGAGAGCCCATTATATAACCAACATAATACCAGTCAACCAACTGGTTCCATGCTGGCATGGCCAAGCGCAAAGCCTTACTGAATAAGGTTTTGAAGGGCACGCAGAGGCGCTGGAGAGGACTTTTTGGAGCCCAGGATTTACCCGTATTGGGCTTCAAAATGCCTTCCGGTCGGCTCAAACCGGGTCTCAGTGGGCTGGCAACCAAGACTCGATCGATACCTTTCTAATACCAGTGCCGATCAGGCCTTTACCGGCGTGGCTTTTGTAAAGGGGTGCGTTCCAATATAGTGCTGGGTAGCAAGCTATAAAAATCCCCTGGGAGCAGCATTTGACAGATTCCGAGGCGCTGCGGCGTGCTCAGGCCGTCCGCCATTTCAACCGCTTCTATACCCGACACATCGGCGCACTGCATGAGCATCTGGCAAAGAGCGCGTTCTCACTGACAGAGGTGCGCGTACTGCACGAGCTCTCTCGCGAACGCGCGCAAACGGCCTCGGTGCTCGGGCGTTCCCTCGGTCTCGACAGCGGTTATCTCAGCCGTCTGCTGACGAGCTTCGAACGACGCGACCTGATCACGCGCCGCCCGTCCGAGACGGACGCGCGCCAGTCGCTGATTGCGCTCACTGACAGCGGCCACGCCGCGTACGCTCCGCTCGATAACGCGGCGATCGAAGAAGTGTCGATCCTGCTTTCCGGCCTCACCGCCCTCTCCCAGGATCAGCTGATCGCCGCGATGAAACTCATCGAGCGGCTGCTGGGCGACAAACCCAAACACGAACTCGTGGTGCTCCGTCAGCCGCGCCCGGGCGAATGTGGCTGGCTCGTGCATCGGCAGGCGCAATGGTTCGCCGCGCAATACGACTGGGATCCGTCGTTCGAAGGATTGCTCGCGCGGGTCGTCGCCGATTACACGCAACGCAACGATCCGGTGCGGGAGATGTGCTGGGTCGCAGATCAGCAAGGGATGGTGGTCGGCTCGGTGTGCATCGTCGGCGTGTCGACGACGGTGGCGGGTGTGCGGCTCCTGTGGGTCGAGCCGGATGTGCAGCGGCTGGGCATCGGCACGCAGTTGCTGAGCGAATGCATGCGTTTCGCGAAGCGCGCGGGCTATACGAAGCTCACGCTAACAACGGCCGCGTCGCTCGAACAACCGCGGCGCCTGTGCCAGCGCGCCGGGTTCAGACTTGCCGGCACGGCGGCTGAGCGCCGTTTCGGCAAGGACCTGACGATCGAGCGGTGGGAATTAGGCTTGTAGCAAACGTCGCTTCTTAGAACGACGGCACCACCGAACCCTTGAACTGCGTCTTGATGAACTGACGCACGTCTTCCGACTGGTAAGCAGCAACCAGCTTCTTGACCCACGGCTTGTCCTTATCTTGCGTGCGCACGGCGATCAGGTTCGCGTACGGGCTATGCACGTCTTCGAGCGCGATCGCATCTTTGGTCGGCTGCAAGCCGGCGGCCAACGCGAAGTTCGTGTTGATCGCGGCGGCATCGACGTCCGACAGCGAGCGCGGCAGTTGCGCGGCGTCGAGTTCGACCAGCTTGATCTTCTTCGGGTTGTCGGCGACGTCGAGAGCCGTCGCGTTATTGCCGTTGGTGCCCGCGCCGGTCTTCAGCTTGAGCACGCCTTGCGTTTGCAGCAACAGCAATGCGCGGTTTTCGTTCGACGGATCGTTCGGCACCGCGACCTTCGCGCCTTGCGGCAGATCCTTCAGCGACTTCAGCTTCTTCGAATAGATGCCGAGCGGCGAGATGTACGTGAGGCCGGCGTTGACGATCTTGTAACCGCGTTGCTTGATCTGGCTATCGAGGTACGGCTGGTGCTGGAAGCTGTTCGCGTCGAGGTCGCCTGCGTCGAGCGCAGCGTTCGGCTGCACGTAGTCGTTGAATTCGACGACCTTCACGTTCAGGCCTTCGCGCTTCGCCACTTTGGTGACGACTTCCCAGATTTGCGCGTCCGGGCCGCCGATCGTGCCGACCTTGATGACTTTGTCGTCGGCGTGCGCGCCGAAGCTGGTGAAGATTGCCGTCGTGGCGATGACTGCCGAGAGGGCTTTGAGGATATTTCTGCGCTGCATGTGATTCTCGCTTGTTTCTAATCGACGACTTGATCGATGACTTGATAATGGCGCATCGATTTCTGATCGGTGTCAGATTCGGGTGGAAGCCGGCGGCAACATGGCTTGTGGCCATGCGCCGTCAGCTGGGCCAGAAATGGTCTCATAGTCCCGGCGAGATGGGAAATATCACGATCGCATATGGTTATGCGCTTTGAACGGCGGCGGACCGCGTGCACGTGACACACACGCGGCCGGTGTCGCGGAGAATCAGAAGGTGGTCCAGTCGTCGTCCGGCGGGGTGGCTCTCACTGCCTCGGCTGATGCGCGCGGCGCTTTTGTGGCGGCAGGCTTGGCGCTCGCAACATGCGCGGACGAAGCCGAAACTCGGGGCGAGGCCGGGGCCGACGTGGCGGACGTTCTGGCGGGTGCAGGCAGCTTCGGCTCCGCGCGCGGCGGTGCCGATGCAGAGTGCGATGCCACGCCGATTTCGCGCACTGCCGCTGCCGTAGCCGTTGCAACTGCTTGCGGCGCCTCGGCCGCCGCTACCGTCGCAGCCACTCTCCGCGCCGCGACCACCGCCGAACCAGACGCGCCACTTTCAGCGCCATTCACGCGAAACGCGCTAACCGTCTCGCGCAAACGCCCCGCCTGATCCTGCAACGAAGCCGCCGCGGCCGCCGCCTGCTCGACCAGCGCCGCGTTCTGCTGCGTCACTTCATCCATTTGCGTGACGGCGCGGCCGACCTGGGCAATGCCGGTGCTCTGCTCTTCGGATGCCGCCGCGATCTCGCCCATGATGTCGGTGACACGCTGCACGGCTTGCAGAATCTCGCCCATCGTCGTGCCGGCCTGCTGCACCAGTGTCGAGCCGTTGTGCACGCGTTCGACCGACGCGCTGATCAACTGTTTGATCTCCTTGGCCGCCGTTCCCGAGCGCTGCGCGAGGCTGCGCACCTCGCCCGCGACGACTGCGAAACCGCGGCCCTGCTCACCGGCGCGCGCCGCTTCCACGGCTGCATTCAACGCAAGAATGTTGGTCTGAAACGCAATCCCTTCGATCACGCCGATGATGTCCGCGATCTGCCGCGAGCTATCGTTGATCTCGCCCATCGTGCCGATCACGCGGCTCACCACGTCGTTGCCGCGCGTCGCGATTTCGGACGCGTTATGCGCGAGGCCGCTCGCTTGCCGCGCGTTGTCGGCGTTCTGCTTGACCGTCGCGGTGAGCTCTTCCATGCTCGCGGCGGTTTCCTGCAGCGAAGCCGCCTGCTGCTCGGTGCGCTGCGAAAGATCGCCATTGCCGGCAGCGATCTGCTGCGTCGCCGACGCGATGGATTCCGCCGAGCGACGAATCTCGCCGATGGTCTGCTGCAAGCGGTTCTGCATGTCATGCATGGCCGCCATCATGCTTGTCTTGTCCTGCGGACGAACGTCGACCGCTTGCGTCAGGTCGCCCTGCGCGATACTCGCCGCGAGTCGCGCCGCCTGGTCGGGCTCGCCGCCGAGACTCGCGCGCACGTTGCGAATGATCAGCAGCATCGCCAGCGAGATGATCGCGCCGATCACCAGCACCACCGCCAGGTGACCGAGCAGCGTCTCGTAGTACACCGTGTCGATGTCCTTGATGAACACGCCGCTCGTGATGTTCCAGTCCCACGGTGCGAAACGCACCACATAGCTGATTTTCGGCACGGCCGTTTCGCTGTGCGGCAGGCGTCCGCGATACTCCGCGAAACCGCGGCCGGTTGCCTTGGCGGCGTCGACGATTGCCACGTAGAGAAGCTTGCCGTCCGGGTCCTTGAAGTCGCCGACCGGCTTGCCGGTCATTTGCGGCAGCGTGGGATGCATCAGCACGACGGGCTTCGAATCCATCACGAACAGGTAGCCGGACTCGCCGTAGCGCATGGTCGCGAGACGGGCGAGCGCTTCGCGCTGTGCGTCGGCCTCGCTCAGCTTGCCGCTCTGTGCGAGCGCGTAATAGCCGTTCACGACACCTTGCGCGGCATCGACCAGATTCACCATGCCCGCCTTGCGCTCGGCCAGCATTGTGCTGCGCGTTTCGACCGCGCTCCACAGCCCGACGCCCAGCAGCCCCAGCCAGACGAGCGCGAGCGACAGCCATAGTTTGCGATTCAAACTCATCCTGCTCATTGTTGTGGTCTCTCTCGTGTGATTCGTGTTCCATTCGCAGTCGCGAGAACGCGATCGTATTTCGCGCGCAAACGATTGCTATCGATATATCGGCATGACAAACGGGCAACTTGAGAGACGCAGCGGGAGGCCGGCGGACGCGTCGCGCGGCATGCATGCGGATCGAATGCGCGCATCGAATCGGTCTCTGCACGATAATTCGAGACTGCGGCCGCATGCTCGATGTGGCTCATTCCCTTGCTCGAGAGAACAACCCATGTACGTCATCGACCTTATCTACACCGCACCGCTCGACCGCGTCGACGACGCGCTGGAAGCGCACCGCGCGTTTCTGACGCAACAGTTCGAGGCGGGCGTGTTTGTCGCGGCCGGACCGAAAGTGCCGCGCGACGGCGGCATCATTCTGGCGGTGCACATCGAGCGCGATAAGCTGGATGAGATTCTTGCCAGCGACCCGTTCGCGCAGCAGAAGCTCGCGCGTTACGAGGTGACGGAATTCAAGGCGACGCGGCTCGCGCCGGGATTGAATTTGCCGATTCCGGCTTGAGCGTTGGAAAGAGAGGAGATCGGAAAACGGACGCGTGATACGGCGCGCGCCCTTACGGCTGCGCGTATCAGTCGAGCAGCAGCTTGATGTCGTGCACCCACGGCGTTGCGCCTTGGCCGTCACGCGCGAACAGACGCAGCTTGCCGTCCGTATCGAACACATAGCTCGCTGCCGTGTGGTCCATCGTGTAGCTGTCAGGCGTCTTGCCCGGCACCTTCGCGTAGTAGACGCGGAAGTCCTTCGTGATCTTGGTGAGTTGCGCCTGATCGGCCGGACGCAGACCGACGAACGTCGGGTTGAACGCCGGCACGTATTGCGCAAGCAGAGCCGGGGTGTCGCGGTCCGGATCGACGGTAACGAACAGCACCTGCACGCGCTTCGCATCTTCCGGGCCGAGTTGCTGCAACGCTTGCGAGAGCTCGGCCATCGTGGTCGGGCAAACGTCAGGGCAATGCGTGTAGCCGAAGAACAGCACCACTACCTTGCCTTTGTAGTCCGCCAGAGTGCGGACATGGCCTGCCGTATCGGGCAGCGAGAAGTCGCTGCCGAACTGGGTATTGCCGGTGATGTCGAGATTCTGGAACGCAGGCGGCTGCTTGCCGCAGCCTGCAATCAGCAACGCGCCACCGAGCGCGCAAGCGATCACAGCAGCACGCGCCGTGCGCGCGAAGCGGTTATTGAGCATGGTATTACGCGCCGATCACGACGCGCGCATAGTGATCGATCAGCAGCGCGGCGAACAGCAGCGAGAGATAGACGATCGAATAACGGAAGGTCTTGCGCGCCAGATCGTCCGAGTACTCGCGATAGATCTTCCACGCATAGGCAAGAAACACGGCACCCAGCAGCACGGCCGCCGCGAGATACACCACGCCGCTCATGCCGGAGATGAAGGGCATCATGGTGACCGCGAACAGGATCACCGTGTACAGCAGGATATGCAGGCGCGTGTACTTCTCGCCGTGCGTGTTCGGCAGCATCGGCAGGCCGGCGTTTTCGTAGTCTTTGCGGCGATACAGCGCGAGCGCCCAGAAATGCGGCGGCGTCCACACGAAGATGATCAGCACCAGGATCCAGGCGTCGCCCGGCACGTGGCCGGTGACCGCGGCCCAGCCGAGCGCCGGCGGCATGGCGCCCGAGGCGCCGCCGATCACGATGTTCTGCGGCGTGGCAGGCTTGAGCAACAGCGTATAGATGACGGCATAGCCCACGAACGTAGCCAGCGTGAGCCACATGGTAAGCGGATTGGCGAACGTGTAGAGCGTCCACATGCCGAGGCCGCCAAGCACGGCCGAGAACAGCAGAATCTGCGCGGTGGTGATCTCACCGCGCGCGGACGGACGCCACGAGGTGCGGCGCATCTTGGCGTCGATTTTCTGCTCGACAAGGCAATTGATGGCGAACGCCGCGCCGGCCAGCAACCAGATGCCCACGGTACCGCCGATCAGCGGAGTCCAGGGCACCATGCCAGGCGTCGACAGAAACATGCCGATGACAGCGCAGAACACGGCGAGTTGCGTGACGCGCGGCTTCGTCAGGGCGATGTACTGGGAGACCCGGCTACCGGGCGTTTGGGAGAGTGTTGTGCTGTCCATGTGGAGTCACGCTGGCGCGGCTTCGCGCGCAGGGAGCACGGCGCGGCCGGGACGGCTATAAGCGATCCGAAAGTTTAACATAACGAGCAGAAGCAGCAGGATCGCGGCGCCGCCGTTATGCGCGACCGCAATGGCCAACGGCCATTGCAGAACGATGTTCGACAGCCCGGTGATGAACTGGATCAGCACCACCAGCAGCACGCCGTTTGCGGGGCGCCGCAACGACTCGAAGCGGCGCAATTTCAGCGCGAACCACACCAGATACGCGACCACGACGACGGCGAACGTGCGGTGTGTCCAATGAATCGCCACCAGCGCATCCTGCGTGATCATGTCGCCGTCGCCGGTCATGCCGAGCGCGCGCCACAGATGGAAGCCGTGCGCGAAGTCCATCGGCGGGACCCATTGGCCGTTGCAGGTCGGGAAATCCGTGCACGCGAGCACCGCGTAATTGGTGCTGACCCAGCCGCCCAACGCGATCTGCGCGATTAGCAGCACCAGGCCCGCGATCGCCGCCGCGCGCCAGCGCGCGGCCTCGGGCTCGTAGGCAGGCAACGGCGTTTGCCGCGCGGCCAGCCAGCCGAGCGTGCCCAGTAGCGCGAGGCCGAGCAACAAGTGCGTGGTCACGATAATCGGTTGCAGCTTCATCGTCACAGTCCAGGCGCCGAACGCCCCTTGCACCAGGATCAGCAACAACAACGAAGTCGGCCACCACGGCGATACATGCAGTGGACGCCGCTTGATACGCGCCGTCCACGCGATCACCGTCTGCGCGACGATCAGCACGCCGATCGCCATCGCGAAGTAACGGTGGATCATTTCGATCCAGGCCTTCGTCATGCTGACCGGCCCGGTGGGCATCGCCTGATGCGCGGCTGTGATCGCCGCATGCGCGATGAACGGCGACGAGGTGCCGTAACAGCCCGGCCAGTCCGGACAGCCGAGCCCGGAATCGGTGAGCCGCGTGAAGCCGCCGAACATCACCAGATCGAGCGTGAGGAAGGTGGTGAGCCAGACCAGCTTGCGGAATTTGTTGTCGTCGGACTTGACCCATACGTAGGACAGCGGCAACAACGCGATACACAAGCCGATCAGGGCCAGTTGCAGTACGAACATCTCTCTTACCTATATTGCGGCATCAACCGATGCTCGACCATTTGAGCAGCTTGGTCACGTCACCCTTGATCTTGCTGGGGTTCGGATCTTTCGGGAAACGCATCATCAGATTGCCGTTCGGATCGACCATGTAGATGTGGTCGGTGACCTTGGTGCCGTTGGCCGTGGGCAGCCACGCGGACACCTGCGCCGGATCGGCGATCATCATGTTGGTGTCGGGGTAGGCTTTTTGTACCACGTCCGCGACGTTGCCCGCATCCGTGCGCAGCCAGACTTCGACGACGCGCTCGCGTTCCGGGCCCTGAGCTGCGCGGATTTGCCGCATGAAGTAGAGCTTGGTGACGCACGCTTTGTCGCAGGCGCTGTTGTCGACGGAAATCATCAGCCAGCGGCCGCGCAGTGTGGCGAATTTGACGGGCTTGCCATCTTCGCCCGTGACGACGAGCGAGTCGGGAATCGGTCGTTGCGGTTCGACCAACGTGCCGTAGCTCGTGCTGCCGCCGGACGGTTTGATCACGTAGTACGTGAAATACGACACCACGATCGGGGCGGCACAGATGATCGCCAACAGCAGCAGAATCCAGCGGCCGCGCTCCCACGAACCTTTACCGTTGGGTTGGCCTGGCATGGCTTTAGGCGCTGCGGGTTTGCCGGCTTGCGGCGAACGGGGAGATTGCGTCGACACTACGGACCTCTTTCAATGATTGCGCTGCCTGTGGCTCGAAACTGGGCCACAAGCGGCATGTGCTGCATTACACGCCCGGCGCGTGCTCTTTCTTCGCGGCACGCCGCGCGGCGTACAGACCGAAGACCAGCGCGGCGGCCGCCATGCCCCACCACTGGAACATGTAGCCGTAGTTGCGCTCGACGCCTTCAGTCGGCGCGGGCCAATCGCGCACCAGCTTGTCGCCGTCGTCGCTCAACTGCTGAATCACGAATGATTGCAGCGGCAGGCCAGTTTCCGCGGCGTACGCGGCGACGTCCAGATTCTGGCGGATCAGTTGATGCTCGGCCGAGCCGCCCTGCCCCAACTCGTATGCGCGCGAAGCGTCCGCACGGGCAATGCCTTCGATTTCGACTTCGCCTTGCGGCGTCGTGTATGGCGCGATGGTTTCGCGATTGTTCATATTGCGCGGCAACCAGCCGCGATTCACCAGCACGTAGCCGCCATCGGCCAGTTTAAAAGGCATCACGACGTAAAAGCCCGGCTGGTCGTTATACGGACGATTATCGAGGTAGACGACCTTGTCCGCGACGAAACTGCCACGCGCTTTCACGCGATGAAACTCGATGTCCTTCAACTGAACCGGCGCGCCGCTCACCGGCTGCGCGGGCGCATTCTCGAACTGCGTGATTTGCGCTTCGAGCGCTTCCTTCTGATGCGCTCGGTCGCGCTGCCAGAAACCCAGCCGCACCGTCACCACGATCACCAGCAGAATCAGCAGCACGGGAACGAGGCGAAACTTCATCGCGCACGCTCCGACTGCGCCTGCGGCGTCACGGGGAACGCACGGCAAACGCAGGCGCGCGGTGCGATAATAAACACCTTGCCTCTGCGCTTCCTGATTTCAGCTCGTTCCATGCACATTCTCGTTCCCATCGCCTTCGTCCTCATCATCGCCAGCATGGTGTCGGCGCTGTACTTCATGATGCATGACAAGGGCAAAACCAAGCGGATGGTCTGGTCGCTCGCCACGCGGGTGGGCCTGTCGATCTCGCTGTTCCTGTTCATCCTGTTCGCTCACTGGATGGGCTGGATTCAGTCGACCGGTATTCCTTACGGGCGCTAAGCCCCGCGGAAAAATCTCCACGCCGCCAAACAAAAACGCCGCCCTGACAGGGTCGAGGGCGGCGCTGCGTAAAGTGTTACGTACTGCTCATGCGTTGTTGCTCGTGCGCCGCGCCCGGTAGGATCTGGCGCAAACGGCCTGCACGTATTCCGAGTTGTCGGTCGACGCAGGCCCGACTGCATTACAGCCAGTACACGACGACGTACAGCCCGAGCCACACGACGTCCACAAAGTGCCAATACCAGGCCGCGCCTTCGAAGGCGAAATGGTGCTCAGCCGTAAAGTGGCCGCGGATCATACGCACCAGCACGACCGCCAGCATCGTACCGCCGAGGAACACGTGGAAGCCGTGGAAGCCAGTCAGCAAGAAGAACGTCGAACCATACACGCCCGACGACAGCGTCAGATTCAGCTCGTTGTACGCGTGGAAATATTCGAAACCTTGCAGGAACAGGAAGCAGACGCCGAGCACAAGCGTTGCGGCCAGCCAGATGATCGCCTTCTTCCGATGATCTTCACGCAGCGCATGGTGCGAGACCGTCAGCGTTGCGCCCGAGGAAAGCAGCAGCGCCGTGTTGATGGTCGGCACCGGCCACGGCTGCATCGACTTGAAGGTCGAAACCAGCGCTGCCGGACCGTTGTTGGGCCACACCGCCGAGAAATCCGGCCAGATCAGCTTGTAATCGAGGCTGCCCAGTTGATGCAGCGCGATTTCACGCGCATAGAACAGCGCGCCGAAGAACGCGCCGAAGAACATCACTTCGGAGAAGATGAACCAGCTCATGCTCCAGCGGTACGACTTGTCGACGTTCTTGCCGTACATGCCGCCTTCCGACTCAGCGATCGCGTCGCCGAACCAATGCCACAGCGTAAAGAGCAGCCACAACAAACCGGCGACGACGCCGATCGGCGCCCAGTCATGTTCGTTGATCCAGGCCGCAAGCGATCCGAGCATGACCAGCAACCCAGCAGCGGCGCTGATCGGATGCCGCGACGGATGCGGTACGAAATAGTACGGGCTCTCGTTTTGACCGCTCATTCTTGATTCTCCACTTCAGTCCAGTTGTTCCGGAAATCTCCGGCTGTATCTTCGGCGGCGCGTCGATACCGCACCGCTTCGCTCTAATTTCTGGGCGCTGCTTCGCCCGATTCTACGCGTGCGCCGGGCGCTTCAACCTACTACGGCGCGCACGATCAGAATCAGCGCCACGATAAAAATGGCCGCGCAGATCAATGCTGCCGCGATCACGTGCAGCGGGTTCAACTGCGTGGCGTCCGCCTCCAGATCGCGACGCTTGCGCACTCCGAAAAACGACCAGAGCACCGCACGCATCGACTGACCGAAACTGCTCTTGCGCGGGCTGCCGCCGTTATCGCTCATCTCGTTTCTTCTTCCTTCGCCCTGCGGCGCGAGCCCTCAGGCGGGATTGACAGCCGCAGCCGCCATACTTTTAGCCGCGCCCATTACCGTATTCGCCGTGGGCGCTGCGCTTCCGGTCGTCGCCGCTGCCGGCGTATTCAACTCAAAGAACGTGTACGACAACGTGATCGTTTTCACGTCCTTCGGCAACTTCGGATCGACTACGAACACCACCGGCATCCGCTTCGTCTGATTCGCCGTCAAAGTTTGCTGCGTAAAGCAAAAACACTCGATCTTCTTGAAGTACTCGGTGGCCTGCTTCGGCGCGTAGCTCGGAATGGCTTGCGCCTGAATCGTGCGCGCCTGTTCGTTGCTCACCTCGTACATCACCGTCGTCACTTCGCCCGGATGCACGTCGAGACTGCGTTGCTCCGGCTTGAAACCCAGCGGGCCGCGTGCGTTCGCATCGAATTCGATCGAAATCGTGCGGCTCATGTCGACCTGCGTATTCTTCGCCTCGCGCGCCGTAGCGTCACGCTGCACGAGGTTGTTGATGCCGGTGATCTCGCAGATCGCGCGGTACATCGGTATCAGCGCGAAACCGAAACCGAACATCATCAACGCGACGATGAACAGCTTGATCAGCATCGAACGGTTGAAAGAGCGGTCGGCCTGAGCCGGCGGTTGCGTCGACATCTCAATCCTCAACAAGCCTGCACACAGACTCGAATCACCTGGTCAGGTAAACCACTTCTGATGAATGATGACGCTCGCGAAAAAGACCGCGGCGATCACGAACATCACCAAACCGATCCGCCGGTTGCCCGCGCGAATCTGCTCGGGAGTACGTCTTTCTTGAGGATTGCGCGTCATGCTCGACTTTCTGGATACTTTTCGTGACTACGGATGCCGCCACGACTTTCGTGACCGCCGGCTCAAGTAGCGAACTGCTGTGCTGCCCGAGCCGGCAATCTCACCGTGCGCCGATTACTCGACGGTCGGCGGGTTTTCGAACGTGTGGAACGGAGCCGGGCTCGGCACGGTCCATTCGAGGCCCGTTGCGCCGTCCCAAGGCTTGTCGCCAGCCTTTTCGAGTTCGCCGCCGCCACGGTAGGCCGGCAATGCAACCGCGAACAGGAAGTACACCTGCGCCAGACCGAAGCCGAACGCGCCGATCGAGATGACCTGATTCCAGTCCGTGAACTGTGCCGGGTAGTCGGCATAACGACGCGGCATGCCTGCGAGACCGACGAAGTGCATCGGCAGGAACGCGAGGTTGAAGAAGAACATCGACGCCCAGAAGTGGATCTTGCCGCGCGTTTCGTTGTACATCCAGCCGGTCCACTTTGGCGCCCAGTAGTACCAGCCGGAGAACAGCGCGAACAGCGAACCCGCCACCAGCACGTAGTGGAAGTGAGCCACCACGAAGTAAGTACCGTGGTACTGGATGTCGAGCGGCGCCATGGCCAGCATCAGACCCGACAGGCCGCCGAACGTGAACACCAGCAGGAAGCCGACAGCAAACAGCATCGGCGTTTCGAAGCTCAGCGAACCGCGCCACATTGTCGCGACCCAGTTGAACACTTTCACGCCCGTCGGCACGGCGATCAGCATGGTCGCATACATGAAGAACAGCTGGCCCGTGACCGGCATGCCGGTTGCGAACATGTGGTGCGCCCAGACCATGAACGACAGAATCGCGATCGACGAGGTGGCGTAGACCATCGAGCTATAGCCGAACAGCGGCTTGCGCGAGAACGCCGGAATCACCTGCGACACGATCCCGAACGCCGGCAAGATCATGATGTACACCTCGGGGTGCCCGAAGAACCAGAAGATGTGCTGGTACATGACCGGGTCGCCGCCGCCTGCCGCGTTGAAGAACGACGTGCCGAAGTGGCGGTCGAACAGCACCATGGTGATCGCGCCTGCCAGAACCGGCATCACGGCGATCAGCAGGTACGCGGTGATCAGCCACGTCCAGACGAACATCGGCATCTTCATGAGTGTGAGGCCGGGTGCGCGCATGTTCAGGATCGTCACGACGATGTTGATCCCGCCCATGATCGACGAAGCGCCCATCAAGTGGATCGCGAAAATTGCGAAGTCCATGCCCGGGCCCATCTGCGTGGACAGCGGCGCGTAGAGCGTCCAGCCCGCAGCGGTCGCGCCGCCCGGCGAGAAGAACGAACCGACCAGCAGAACAGCCGCCACCGGCAGAAGCCAGAAGCTGAAGTTGTTCATGCGGGCAAAAGCCATGTCCGATGCGCCGATCTGCAGCGGCACCATCCAGTTCGCGAAGCCGACGAAAGCCGGCATGATCGCGCCGAACACCATGATCAGGCCGTGCATGGTGGTCAACTGGTTGAAGAACTCGGGACGCATGATCTGCAGGCCCGGTTCGAACAGTTCGGCACGGATCATCAGCGCCATCACGCCCCCGGAGAGGAACATGGTGAACGAGAAGATCAGGTACAGCGTACCGATGTCCTTGTGATTGGTTGCGAACAGCCAACGGCGCCAGCCATGCGGCGTTTCGTGGGCATGGTCGCCGTGCACGTGTTCGTGGCCTGCGACTACATCGTGTCCGATGCTAGACATGACAATCTCCTAAAGCGAATACTGCGGTGCTGACCATGAACACGTCAGGCAGCCGGACTAATCTGAACGCGCCGGGCTTCTTTCGCGTCGCTGCCGCCCGTGATCGTTTCCGGCTTTTTCAAAATGATATGGTCTTCGGCGATGCCGGCTGCTTTCAACGCGTCGCGCACGGCTTCGGCGCGGCTCTTCGCGAGCTTCGCGTTGAGGTCGCCGGAACCGGTGGCGTCGGTGAAGCCCGACAGCGCGAATTTGGCGTCCGGATGTGCTTTTGCGTAGGCTGCGGCTGCGTCGACTGCCGCTTTCGCGTCGGCCGGCAGCGTGCTCTTGCCGGTGTCGAAGTAGATGCTGGCCGGCAGTGCCGCTTGCGGCGCCGCGCTGTCCGAACCGGCTGCTGCCGGCGCCGACGCTGTTGCCGCTTCCGCGCCCGAGGCGCCGGATGCCGCCGCCGCACCGCTCGCGGCCGCGCCTGCGTCGGCCAGGTGATTGCCGCCTTCCGGCAGCTTGCCGTTGCGGGCGTCGGCCACTTGCTTCGGCTGGAGAATATCGCCGGTGTGGTTGCCCCACGAGTTACGTTCGTACGTGACCACCGAAGCGATCTCGACGTCGTTCAGCGTAGGCGCCCACGACGGCATCGCATTCTTGCCCTTCAGCACCAGGCTGACGTGTTCGGCGATTGCGCCGTTGGCGATCTTGCTGCCGTCGAGCGCCGGGAATGCACCCGCGCCCTTGCCGGTCGGCTGGTGGCAGACCGCGCAGTTCGCTGCGTAGACCTTGCCGCCGCGCTCCATCAGCTCGGCCATCGTGTAGGTTTTATTCGGATCGTCCTGGCCGGCGGCCATTTTCTTCTTCTGCGTGTCGACCCACTTCGCGTAGTCGTCGGCGGACAGTACTTCGACCACCACCGGCATGAACGCGTGTTCCTTGCCGCACAGCTCGGTACAGAAGCCGCGGAACGTGCCGACCTTGTCAGCCTTGAACCACGTGTCGCGCACGAAGCCCGGAATCGCGTCCTGCTTCACGCCGAAAGCCGGCACGTACCAGGAGTGGACCACGTCGTTCGCCGTGGTGATGATGCGGATTTTCTTGTCGACCGGGACGACCAGCGGATTGTCGACTTCCTGCAAATACGTGGTGGAAATCGGCTCGCGGCCATCCGTTTCCGCACGCGGCGTGGCCAGCGTGGACAGGAAGTTGATGCCCTCGCCCGGGCCCTTCACGTAGTCGTAGCCCCATTTCCACTGGTAGCCGGTGACCTTGATGGTGACGTCGGCGTTCGTGGTGTCTTTCATCGCGACCACCGTCTTGGTGGCGGGCAACGCCATCAGCACGACGATGATGAACGGCACGATCGTCCAGATGATTTCGACGGTAGTGCTTTCGTGGAAGTTGGAAGCTTTGTGGCCTTTCGATTTGCGGTGAGCAAAGATCGAATAGAACATCACGCCGAACACGCCGACGAAGATGACCAGGCAAAGAACCAGCATGAACATGTGGAGGCTGAAGAGCTCCTCAGCGATCTTGGTCGCCGGCGGCTGGAGATTGATCTCGTTGACGGCAGGGCCGCCCGGAACATCGCCCACTGCCAGGGCCGCACCGGCGAAAAGCAGTCCGCTCATCGCCAGCACGCCCATGAGGGCTCGCTTGATTGTTTTCATAGCTTCCTTACCCAAATTTTCCATTCAAACCCTCGACCCCGCTGGCAGGTTGCCTCGCGCTCCCCGTGAACGCCGTGCGGCTTTACACGCCTAACAACGCGTGAGCCACATGCGCAGTTCGCCTGCGAACTGCGCGCGCCGATACTGCGCGAGATGTTGCCCGATCATGATCGTCTGCCCGCGCGAGACCAGTTTGATCCGGTCACGCGGTGTTGCGCCCGCCTCGATCCGCACCCAGCGCGGATTGAACTCGAACTGCGTGAGCTGCTCGGCGCTGACCTGCTCGATGACGAGCCGGTTCTGAAACAACCGGATGCGCTCGTAATCCACAGCATGACGCGCATATATGGCAAACGCGATGCCCACCGCCAGCAATTCGATACCGGTGAACGGCAACACCAGCCAGGCGCCGACCAGAACCAGCATGAAAGCAATTGCCAACGAGAACAACGCAAGCGACACGTAGAAATACACGAACTGCCGCGGCGATATCGAACAGTTGCGTTTCATCGTCCAGTCTTTCAGAACCGGTTCTGAATCCGCCAGCAGATCTGATGCTTCCATCGCTGCCTCCCGCCGATTGTCTCCAATCGCCGCCAGCGGTCAATCTTCGCGACCATCATTCCGGCCGTTCGATCACCGCCGCGCTATCTTATCTTGCTGCCCTGTGCCTCGGGCCTTTCGCCCCAAATGTGGGAACTCCGGGCGACAAACTGACGCATTATAGGCGTGATCCATAGCATCCACAAGCAAGCCTCAATTGGCCCACAAGCCAGGCGCGACAAGCCTCCGCGCCGTTTTGACGCACCTTTTGCGCGTCTTTTGAAGCGGTAATTTCAGACATAACAGATGTCGGCTTTACCGCCTCGGCGAATCCTCACCGATTCCTCGACGAACCTCTTCCGATGTCCTCGATTCGCACGATGCCGTGACCTTCTGCCGTGGTGCGCGGCACGGCTTTCCATGCATGTCCGTAGATGACTTCGAAGGTCAGCGCGATCGTGCCGTCGGCGCGCCGGCGGGCTTCGAGGGCCGCGAGCAAAGCCTTGTGCAGCCGGCGCGCGGCGGCGCCCGACGACGCTTCGCGCTCGAACGGATAGGCACCCCAGCGGCGCACATCGGCGAGGAGGGACTGCGGCGACTTATAGGTAATCGTGAGGACTTCCTGATCCATCACGGGAATCTCGAAGCCGCTTTCGACCAACATGTCGCCGAGATCGTGCATGTCGACGAAGTCGATCACATGCTTGCGCGAAGCGACGCCGTGCGCGGCCTCGACTTCGGCGTAGGCGCCGCGCAATTCCTTGAGCGAGTCGGGGCCAAGCGTGCTGAACATCAGCAGGCCGTTGACTTTCAGCACACGCTGCCACTCGGGAAACACGAGATCGGGCCGCGAGTGCCAGTGGAGCGCCAGATTGGACCACACGAATTCGAAAGCGTCGGCCGCGAACGGCAGCGCCGAAAAGTCGGCTTGCGCGAAGCGCGGACCGCGGGCGCCGAGCGCCTTGCCGAGCGATGCCGGCAGAAAGCGCCGCCAGCTCGCGTCGCCGGAATCGTGTTGCAGCGCGCGCGTGAGCATGCCGTAAGACAGATCGGAGCCGAACACCGGCGCTTCGGGAAAGCGCTCGCGCAGAGCGGGAATGTCTTCGCCCGCGCCGCAGCCGGCGTCGAGCACGCTCGCTGGCGTGACCTTGATGAAGTCGAGACGCTCGCGCATACGTTGCGCAATCTCGCGCGGCAGGAACGCGACGTCGTCGAAAGTCGCGGCGCGACGGTCGAAGATCCGCCGGAGGCGCCGGGAATCATAGGCCGGACGGCCTGTTTGAGCGGAAGTTGGAGACATGGGTGTCGTGCTGGCGTGGAGCAGGAAGTATACTCGCTCGCTTCTTTCCATTCAGCGTGAAAGGCCTTCGCGGGCGGTCCCACCGTGCCATTCCGACCCATTTCATTATTTTCCGGCGGCAGATTCGCGCGTTTCGCGAGCGGCTTGCATTCGGCCTGGCCGCGTGTGGTGCACGCCGCGTTGCCTAATCTTTGTGCGTTATGCGGCAATTTGTCGCATACGACGCTATGCGCCGGTTGCGACGCGGCCTACTGGAACGAAAGCCGCATGCGCTGCACCGTCTGCGCGGTGCCGCTGTCCAGTTCGCGCTGGGCGGCGCATAGCCAATATCGCTGCGCGGATTGCATCGGCGAGCCGCCGCCGTTCGACGCGACCTTTGCCCTTGCCGACTATCGGGCGCCGCTCGACATGCTCGCAGTCGGCCTGAAATTTCGCGCTCGCCTGATGCTCGCGCGCGAGTTCGCGCAGCGGCTCGCGCGTCTTGCACAGGATTCCTGGCAGGACTGCGTCGAGTGGCCGGACGTGATCGCGCCTGTGCCGCTTGCCGGAAAACGACTCACCGAGCGCGGCTATAACCAGGCCTGGCAGATCGCCAGGCCGCTGGCCCGCGCGCTGAAATTACGCAGCGACGCAACCCTGCTGGATCGCGTGATTCACACCGCGCCGCAGTCGCGACTCGATCTCGATGCGCGCCGTCTGAATGTAGGTCGCGCCTTCAAGGTCGCCGGGTCCGTTCGAGGCTTGCACGTCGGCATCGTCGACGATGTGATGACGACCGGCGCCACGCTCGAAGCCTTAGCGCGCGCGCTGAAGGCGGCGGGTGCGCGGCGGGTCACCAACTTCGTTGCGCTGCGCACACCGAAAAACTAGTCTCCACCTGAGCTCACCATGTTCAATGTCGTCCTCGTCGAACCGGAAATTCCGCCGAACACCGGCAACGTGATCCGCCTGTGCGCCAACACTGGCGCACGGCTGCATCTGATCGAGCCGCTCGGCTTTCCGCTCGACGACGCCAAGTTGCGCCGCGCAGGCCTCGACTATCACGAGTACGCGCAAATGAACGTGCATGCCGATTGGGCGGCGTTCGTCGCCAAGGAGTCGCCGGATCCGGCACGCATGTTCGCCTTCACCACCCGCGGCTCGGGCCGCTTTCACGAGCACGCGTTTCAATCCGGCGACTGGTTCGTGTTCGGCGCCGAAACGCGCGGCCTGCCCGACTCGGTGCTCGACCAGTTCGCCAACCAGCAACGCGTGCGCCTGCCGATGCGTCCGGGCAACCGCAGCCTGAATCTGTCGAATACCGTTGCAATCGTGGTGTTCGAAGCGTGGCGTCAGACCGGTTTCGAAGGCGGCGCCTGACGGCGTTTCAATTCGGCTTCGTAGCGCGCGAACATGGCGCCGTCGAAACAGGCGAACACCAGCTGTTCGATTTGCGGCGTGCGCGGCAACGTGTCCAGCACCGTGCCGACCGCGATACGCACAGCCTCATCAGCGGGAAAGTGGTAAATGCCGCAACTGATCGCAGGAAACGCAATGCTTTTGCACTGCGCCTCGCGCGCCACCTCGAGCGAGCGCTGATAGCAGGAGGCCAGCAAGTCGGCCTCGCCGTGCGCTCCGCCGCGCCAGACCGGGCCGACTGCGTGAATCACGTGTTTGGCCGGCAAACGATAGCCGGCGGTCAGCTTTGCGTCGCCGGTCGCGCAGCCGCCGAGCGTCTCGCACTCGCGCACCAACTCCTTGCCGGCCGCGCGATGAATCGCGCCGTCCACGCCGCCTCCGCCCAACAACGACGTGTTCGCGGCGTTGACGATCGCATCCACGGCGAGCGTGGTGATGTCGACTACGCGGGCTTCCAGCGTGCAACGATTGAATCTGAGCATGAGGACCTCGCTGATCCGAAGCGTCGATAAAACGTGGACAGCGAGAGGGGGCAGCCGTTCAGCGCTTGACGCGCCAAACGGCTGAAAGAAAGGCTTATTCAGCTTTGGAGTCGCGCCGCAGCAGGGCGCTGACGGCGTCGCGCGGCGCCACGCCGTCGAATAGCACGGCGCAGACCGCTTGTGTGATCGGCATCTCGATGGCGTGCGCGCGAGCGATCGCGAGCACCGCTTGCGCGCAACGCACGCCTTCGGCCACATGACCGAGGGCGCCGAGAATATCGTCGAGCGTGCGGCCCGCGGCGAGCTGCACACCGACCGTGCGATTGCGCGACAGATCGCCGGTTGCGGTCAGGATCAGATCGCCCAGGCCGGTCAAACCGGTGAACGTTTCCGCTCGTCCGCCAAGCGTCACGCCGAGGCGCGACATTTCGGCGAGACCGCGCGTGATCAGCGCCGCGCGTGCATTCAGACCGAGGCCGAGGCCGTCGGCGATGCCCGTTGCGATGGCGAGCACGTTTTTCACCGCACCGCCCACTTCCACGCCGACGACGTCGTCGCCGGTATAGATGCGCATGGCGCCATGATGAAACGCGGCGACCGTGCGCTCGCGGCACGCCGCCGACGCGCTCGCGATCGTCAGCGCAACCGGCAAGCCCTGCCCGACTTCGCGCGCGAAGCTCGGACCCGAGAGCACACCGTTGCTCTTGTGTTCCGGCAACTCGGCCGCGACCACCTGATGCGGCATCAACTGCGAATCGGCTTCGAAACCTTTGCACAACCACACCACATGCGCCGGCACTTTGCCCGCGTCGCGCATCGCCCGAAACAGACCGCGCAGTCCGGCCACGGGCGTGGCCACGACGCATAACGCGTTGTCGGCAAGCGCGTGGTCGAGCGCTGCGGCGAGGTCGGCTTCATAGCGAAGCGAAGCTGGCAAAGCAACGCCCGCCAGATAGCGGGCGTTTTCGTGCGAAGCGGAGAGATCGGCAACCAGCGCGGGCTCGCGCGCCCACAACAGCGTGTCGTGCCTGACGGCCAGATGGCCGGCGAGGGCTGTGCCCCATGCGCCGGCGCCGAGGACAGCAACCTTCATAGCCGGCACTGCCTGCGGCACTTTAGTGCGTGACGCCGTTCTGCGCCGCGCCGTCCTGGCCACCCATCTGCGCGAGACGTTGCTCGTACAGCGCCTGGAAGTTGATCTCGGCGAGGTGGATCGGCGGGAAACCGGCGCGGGTGATCGCGTCGGCGATGTTCGAGCGCAGGTACGGGAACAGGATGGTCGGGCAGGCAATGCCGACCAGCGGGTCGATCTGCTCAGCCGGGATGTTGCGGATGTCGAAAATGCCGGCTTGCTTGGCTTCGATCAGGAACGCCACCTTGTCCGACACCTTGGCCGTGACCGTGCCCGTGACGAGGATTTCGAACACGGTGTCGGCGAGGCGCTCGGCCTTCACGTCGACTTCGACTTCGACCGAGGGCATTTCCTGCTCGAGGAAGATGCCCGGCGAATTCGGCTGCTCGAGCGACATGTCCTTCAGATAGATGCGCTGGATATTGAAGAACGGCTGGTTATTCTCGTCGGACATGATGAAGTGATTCCCTGATAGGTATGCATGGCGGCGGCCCATGCCTGCATGGGCCGCCAGATCGTTGCGGCGCTTCGCCCGCTCTGAGGGGGCGAAGCGCCGGCTTGTGGTTCACCCGCGTTCATGCGCCCGTGGGCGCGCGAATTCAGGCGGTTGCTTCGAGCAGCGGCATCAAACCGCCCGCGCGATCGAGCGCGGAGAGGTCATCGTACCCGCCCACATGCGTCTCGCCGATGAACACTTGCGGCACCGTGCGGCGACCGGTCCGGGTCATCATTTCCTCACGGCGGGCCGGGTCTTTGTCGATCAGTACCTTTTCAACGTGCTCGACGCCGCGCGACTTTAAAAGACGTTCGGCCATCTGGCAATACGGGCACACCTGGGTGCTGTACATGATCACTTTGTTCACTTGGCTGCTCCTTGTTTCACAACCGGCATACCGGCTTTCTGCCAGGCGTCGACACCGCCTTCGAGAACATGGACTTCCGCGTAACCTGCATCCTGCACGATACGCGCTGCCTTGTTCGACTGCTGGCCGGTCTGGCATACCAGCAGCACCGGGTTGCTCTTGTTCTTCACGAGTTGCGCGACCTTCGCCTGCAACTCTGCAAATTCAAGGTGCCGTGCCGCGGGCAAATGCCCTTTGGCGTAGTCGGCGGACGGACGCAGATCGATGACCGCCGCATTGCGCCGGTTGATCAGTTGCGTGGCTTCAGCGGCCGACAGGCCACCGCGGCCGCGCCGGCTGATCGTCGGCCACAGCAGCAACCCACCGGAGATGAGGACGATCGCGATCAGTACAAGGTTTGTGTAATCAGTGAAAAACTTCACGGAAAATCCGCCGAAAAAGAGAGAAATCGAAAAGGGCAATCCAGCCATTATAAAATAACCGTCTGACGCGATGGCGGCGCTCCATCAGAGGACCCCGCGCAGCGCTTTACCGCTTCCTCACTACCGACCGGCAATCTCATGTACAAACTCGTTCTCATCCGCCACGGCGAATCGACGTGGAACAAGGAAAACCGCTTCACGGGCTGGGTCGACGTCGACCTCACCGAGCAGGGCAACAACGAAGCCCAGCAAGCCGGCGTGCTGCTGAAGGAATCGGGCTACACGTTCGACATCGCCTACACGTCGGTACTCAAGCGGGCAATCCGCACCTTGTGGCACGTGCAGGACAAAATGGATCTGATGTACCTGCCGGTGGTCCATTCGTGGCGTCTGAACGAACGCCACTACGGCGCGTTGTCAGGTCTGAACAAGGCGGAAACCGCCGCCAAATTCGGCGACGAACAAGTGCTGGTCTGGCGCCGCAGCTACGACACGCCGCCGCCGGCGCTGGAGCCGACGGACGACCGCGCGCCCTATAACGATCCGCGTTACGCCAAGGTGCCGCGCGAGCAACTGCCGCTCACCGAGTGCCTGAAAGACACGGTCGCGCGCGTTCTGCCCCTGTGGAACGAATCGATCGCGCCGGCCATCAAATCGGGCCGCAAGGTCGTGATCGCCGCCCACGGCAACTCGATCCGCGCGCTGGTGAAGTACCTGGACAATATCTCGGACGACGACATCGTCGGCCTGAACATTCCGAACGGCGTGCCGCTCGTCTATGAACTCGACGAAGACCTGAAGCCCATCAAGCACTACTATCTGGGCGACCAGGAAGCGATCGCCAAGGCACAGGCCGCCGTTGCCAAGCAAGGCAAGGCTGGCTGATCTGCCATGTTGCCGCCATGCTGCCGTCAGAAATGCGGCGCCATGTCGGCCCACGGGCCGCGCTGACCGGCAGGACGTACCGGTCAGCGCGGCTCGCTTCATTCGCGCGCGCCGTTCTGGCCGCCATCCGTCCGTTACGGCACATTACTTCGTCGCTGTGCGCGCAATCCAACGAACCAGGCTCGCCGCGTGCTGTCGAATCACGATTGCCTGCGCCGCGCCCTGACTTGGCGGGTGTGCAGTTATACTTGTCCGTCCCCATCTCTATCGACGCTGCCACGCGCTTCCGACCGCAACAGACTCTATGCGAAAGAACCTGAAAAATATCGGCCTGATTGCCGCGGGCCTTGCTACCGGCGTATTTGCCACCCTGCAACTCTCGGCTTCAGCCCAGCAACCCGCCAGCGCAGCGTCGAACGCTGTGGCTCCGCTGCCGCTGGACCAGCTCAGGCTCTTTGCCGAAGTCTTCGGGCAAATCAAGCACGAATACGTCGAACCGGTCGACGATAAAAAGCTTCTCACCGCCGCCATCAAGGGCATGGTGTCGAGCCTCGATCCGCACTCGTCGTATCTCGACAAGACCGATTACGAGGAACTGCAGGAGCAGACCAAGGGTCGCTTCGCCGGCCTCGGCATCGAAATTTCATCTGAAGACGGTCTGATCAAGGTGATTTCGCCGATCGAGGACACTCCCGCGTTCCGCGCCGGCATTCGTCCGGGCGACCTGATCACGCGTATCAACGACAAACCCGTGCGCGGCATGACGCTCGACCAGGCGGTCAAGCAGATGCGCGGCGACCCGGGCACCAAGGTCACGCTCACCATCTTCCGCAAGACCGACGACCGCACGTTCCCGCTCACGGTTACGCGCGCGATCATCAAGGTCCAATCGGTCAAGATGAAGATCCTCGCGCCGGGCTACGCCTATGTGCGGATCACCAGCTTCCAGGAACGCACCACGCCTGATCTCGCCGCCAAGCTGCAAGACATCGCGCGTCAGCAGCCGAATCTGAAGGGCCTCGTGCTCGACCTGCGCAATAACGGCGGCGGCCTGCTGCAAAGCGCGGTCGGCGTGGCCGGCGCGTTCCTGCCGCCGAACTCGGTTGTGGTCTCCACCAACGGCCAGATTCCGGATTCGAAGCAGGTCTATCGCGACACTTACGACAACTACCGCCTGCAATCCTTCGACAGCGATCCGCTGAAGGACGAAGCGCCGATCTTCAAGACCGTGCCGATGATCGTGCTGACCAACGCGTACTCCGCGTCGGCGTCGGAAATCGTCGCGGGCGCGCTGCAGGATCAGCATCGTGCGCTGATCGTCGGCAAGACCACCTTCGGCAAGGGTTCGGTGCAGACCGTGCGTCCCATGACGGCGGACACGGCACTGCGTCTGACCACGGCGTACTACTACACGCCGAGCGGCCGGTCGATCCAGAACAAGGGCATCCGTCCTGACATCGCGGTCGATCAATACGCGGAAGGCGATCCGGACGACGCACTCGTCACCCGCGAAGTCGACTACACGAATCACCTTGCGAACACGCAAGACCCGAACGAGAAGAAGGAAGCGGAACAGCGCGAACAGGAACGCATGGACCAGTTGCGGCAGCTTGAAGAGCAGAACGATAAGAAGACGCCGGAACAGCGTCAGAAGGATCGTGAGCGCAAGCCGGTGGAATTCGGTTCGGCGGACGACTTCATGCTGCAACAGGCTCTGAACAAGCTGGAAGGCAAGCCGGTGCAGGAATCGAAGTCGCTGACCGAGCGCCGTCTCGCTCAAAACAAGCCAGCCGCGTCGGCGTCCGCGCCGGTCGCGGTGAAGCCGACTCAACCGGTGCCGGGTGCATCGGCGCCTGCTTCGCAAAGCAACTAAGCAGCAAGCCTGACGTGTCTTCGCAGCGAAACATGCTGCGAAGACACGCTGTCATACCCAGCATCAGCAAGAACACCCGCTCACGGCGCGATTAAAATATCCACACGCGCACGGCAGGCCATCGGTCCTGCTTCACATCGCGCGATACCTACACGCGCCCCGCCATGAACGACGATCAACTCCTTCGCTATTCCCGTCACATCCTCGTCGATGAAATCGGTATCGAGGCGCAGCAGCGCTTTCTCGACGCGCATGCGATCGTCGTCGGTGCGGGCGGCCTAGGTTCGCCCGCGGCGATGTATCTGGCGGCGGCCGGCGTCGGCCGTTTGACGCTAGTCGATGCCGATACGGTCGACCTGACCAATCTGCAGCGGCAAATCCTGCACGTGACAGCATCGGTTGGACACAAGAAGGTCGAGTCCGGGCGCGACGCGATCGCGCGGATCAATCCCGAGGTCGTGGTGAACGCGGTGGCCGAGCGCGTCGACGACGCGTGGCTCGACACGCACGTGCCAAGCGCGAGCGTCGTGCTCGATTGCACCGATAACTTTGCCACGCGCCATGCGATCAACCGCGCCTGCGTAAAGCACGGCGTGCCGCTGGTGTCGGGTGCGGCGCTGCGCTTCGACGGCCAGATCAGCACCTTTGATTTCCGCGATGAAGCGTCGCCTTGCTACGCCTGCGTGTTTCCCGAAGACCAGCCGTTCGAGGAAGTCGCCTGTTCGACCATGGGCGTGTTCGCGCCGACGGTCGGCATCGTGGGTTCGATGCAGGCCGCCGAAGCGCTCAAGGTGATCGGCGCAATCGGCACGCCCTTGCTCGGCCGCCTGATGATGCTCGATTCGCTGCGGATGGAGTGGACCACCATGCGCATCGCGCGCCAACCGGATTGCCCGGTGTGCGGGCAGACGCACCTCACCTGACGCCAGTCTCGTCAACTGCGCCCCGAAATAGAAACGCCGCCCCATGGGCGGCGTTTCTTCACCTGATGATGAAGCGAACGCGGCGACTCAGGCCAGCATCACGCGCTTCAGCGCAGCCTGCACTTCTTCCGGTTCGAACGAAGCCAGCACATCGGCCACCGGCTTCTCCAGCGTCTTCAGATGCGAGCGCAGCACTTCCTGCTTCACCACCAGCAACTGGCTCGGATGCATCGAAAACTCGGTGAGGCCCATGCCGAGCAACAGACGCGTCATCGTCGGATCGCCCGCCATCTCACCGCACACCGAGACCGGCACGCCCGCCCGCTTCGCTTCGCGCAGCGTGAACGCAATCAGATGCAGCACCGCCGGATGCAGCGGGTCATACAGATGCGCGACCGAGTTGTCCGCGCGATCGATCGCAAGCGTGTACTGGATCAGATCGTTGGTACCGATCGACAGAAAATCGAGCCGCTTCAGAAACAGCGGCAAAGCGATAGCGGCGGCCGGAATCTCGATCATCGCGCCGACCTGCACGTTCGGATCGTAGGCCATACCCGCGTCGTCGAGCTGACGCTTGGCTTCGCGGATCAGATCGAGCGTCTGGTCGATTTCCTGCGCGTGCGCGAGCATCGGAATCAGAATCTTCACCGAGCCGAACGCCGACGCGCGCAGAATTGCGCGCAATTGCGTGAGGAACATCTGCGGCTCGGAAAGGCTCCAGCGAATCGCTCTCAGCCCCAAGGCCGGGTTCGCGGCGGTTTCGTAACCGTCGCCCCCGCTCATCGAATCGAGCGGCTTGTCGGCGCCCACGTCGATCGTGCGGATGGTGACCGGCAGTCCGTTCATCAGTTCGACCGCGCGACGGTACGCGCCGAACTGCTCCTCCTCTTCCGGCAGGCGGTCCTTATGATTCATGAACAGGAACTCGGTGCGGAACAGGCCGACGCCCGTCGCACCCGCGTCGATCGCGGCGCGCGCGTCGTCCGGCAACTCGATGTTCGCGCACAGTTCGATGCGGGTGCCGCACAGCGTCTGCGTGGGCGAAAACTTCAGCCGCTGCAGCTTACGCTGCTCGAGCGCTTTCTCACTCTGCCGATACGAATACTCTTCCAGCACGATCGGCGCGGGGTCGACGATCACAATGCCATGATCGCCGTCGACAATAATCAGGTCGTCCTGGCGAATCAGCGCGCTCGCGTGCTGCACGCCGACCGCCGCCGGAATGCCCAGGCTGCGCGCGACGATCGCCGTGTGCGAAGTGCGGCCGCCAAGGTCCGTGACGAAACCCTGAAACGTCTGGGTCTTGAATTGCATCATGTCGGCCGGTGCGATGTCGTGCGCGACCACAATCATTTCGTCGCATGCGCCGTGCACACCGTCGGCCAGCGCCACCGACGCCCCGGCGAGCGCCTTCAGCACGCGCTCCACCACCTGTTCGATGTCGGCTTTGCGCTCGCGCAGGTACTCGTCTTCGATATCGTCGAAATGGCGCGACAGGCGCTCGAGCTGTTCGGTCAGCGCCCACTCCACGTTGTAGCGGCGAGTGCGGATCAGGTCGAAGGTTTCCTGCACGAGCATTGCATCGTTCAGGATCATTGAATGAACGTTGATGAACGCGCCCATTTCACTGGGTGCGTCCGCGGCGAGATCGGCACGCAGCGTTTCAAGCTCGTAATGCACGTGTTGCTGGGCCGTGCGAAAGCGCTCGATCTCGCTCTCGATCTGGGCGGGTTCGATCAGATAGTGGTCTACGTCAAGTGCAGCCGGGGCGATCAGATAAGCCCGCCCGATGGCGATACCGCGTGACACGGGAATTCCATGCAGCGTGAAGGACACGCGCACCTCCTCTAGTTGTGTGATGCCGCGGCAAACCGCTGCAATGCTCTCAGACACTGTCCGTCATTATAAATTCCGCGCCCTATGCAGGTGCGCCAAGGCTGTGTGCAGTGCAGCACGAAAACCCGTAAGCAATCGTTTCGCCGCGCCTTCGTCCTTCTCGCGTTTCGCGCGGCGCGATTTTCGCATGCGCGTGTCGACGCGCGGGCCCTCATGCGCGTTTCGTCTGCCCATTCTCACGCGCTAAAAAAAACGCCGCGGACAACCGCGGCGTTTCTTGCTCATCGCAACGTGGACGCGCCAACTCACTGCCCTTCGCCAAATTTATCGGCAATGAGTTTCAACAATGCGTCCATCGCTTCTTTTTCGTCGGAGCCTTCCGTTTCGATCAGCACCGTGCTGCCAATGCCTGCGGCCAGCATCATCACGCCCATGATGCTCTTGGCATTGATTCGGCGGCCATTGCGGCTCATCCAGATTTCCGCCTGATAGTTGCCCGCGAGTTGGGTCAACTTGGCCGACGCGCGCGCGTGCAGCCCCAGCTTGTTCACAATAGTCGTTTCCTGTTGCAGCATGTGATGGTCCGAAGCGCGGGTAAGTGTTGTTGTGAAAGGTAAAACTGCGAAGCGGTTGCAATCCGTTTGACACCCGGGGCGAGCCGCCCGGGCGACTTATAAGCCGGCCGAGTCAGCTTTTTGCGTCAGGTCGGCCTCGGGCGGTAACGCCGGAATACAGTCAGCCGATGCTGCCTCCGGCGGCAAAGCCGGCAAACAGTCGCCGGATTCCGCCGTGGGCGCGATGGGCGCCGGCGTCGCCGGTCCGATTGCATGCACGCCTTTGGTGGCGCCAGCGAGTGCCTTGTCGACCAGCGTGTCGAGCGGCGTGGCGTGATAGCAGACCGCACGCACCAGCATCGGCAAGTTGACGCCGCACAGCACGCGCACGTCCGGCAACGAAGCGAGCCGTCCGGCGATATTCGCCGGCGTGGCGCCGAACATATCCGTGAGGACGAGCGCGCCGTTTTCTTCCTTCAGACGCTCGATTTCCGAGTGCGCAAACGCAACCTGCTGTGCGGGATCGCAATCCGGCGATACGTCGATCACGCCGATGCGAGCCGGCAAGCCACCATAGATGTGCGAAATACAATCGCGCAACGCGGTGGCGAACGGAGCGTGCGCAATGATCAGAATGCCTGCCATGTCAGCCTTACTGCAAAAGAACGGCCCCGAACCGTGAACCAGGACAAAGCCAGGTTCGTCAGCGCCCTCTGCCGGCCGTGGGCCATGAGGGCCGGAACGCATCGATTGACGAGCGGCTTGCCGCGCATGGCGTCGTGCCTGCGCCGGGCAAACACTGCTCGCTTACAGTCCGCTGCCCACGACACCCGTCGGGTGCCGTCGATTCACCTTGGCGCGGAAGAGCGGGCATTGTATCAGGCTCATTTTCGCGCCAATTCCGGCGTGCCGCGTGATGCGGATTTACTACACAGTTTGGGGGGCATGGCGGGCATTCAAGTGCCGGCAGCAGGCCGCGCCGTCACCCCGCCGCGCGCTCCAATGCGTCGATGAACATGGCGGCGACGTCGAAGCCGGTTTGATCCATGATCTCGCGGAAGCACGTCGGGCTCGTCACGTTCACTTCGGTCAGCCAGTCGCCGATCGCATCCAGCCCGACCAGCAGCAAACCGCGCGCTGCAAGCACCGGCGCCAGCGTATCGGCGATCTTGCGGTCGTGCTCGGTGAGCGGACGCGCCACGCCGAGGCCGCCGGCCGCGAGATTGCCGCGCACTTCATTACCCTGAGGAATACGTGCGAGCGAATACGGAACGGCTTCGCCGCCGATCAGCAAGATTCGCTTGTCGCCCTCTTTGATCTCGGGGATGAATTTTTGCGCCATCACCGAGCGCGCGCCGTCGTGGCTGAGCATTTCGATGATCGAACCGAGGTTCATGCCGTCGGCCTTCACGCGGAACACGCCCATGCCGCCCATGCCGTCGAGCGGCTTCAGGATCACGTCGCCGTGCTCTTCATGGAACGCGCGCAAACGGCTCGCGTCGCGCGTGACCAGCGTGGGCGTCACGAACTGCGCGAACTCGCCGATCGCGAGCTTTTCCGAGTGGTCGCGAATCGCCTGCGGTTTGTTGAAGATGCGTGCGCCGCCGCGTTCGGCCATTTCGAGCAGCCACGTCGACGTGACGTATTCCATGTCGAACGGCGGGTCTTTGCGCATCACCACGGCGCTGAAGCTCTTGAGCGAGCGCGGCGCGGCCGCTTCGGCGTCGTACCAGACTTCGCGATGCAGATCCGTGACGTCGCCGACAATCGTAAAGCGCTGCACGTTCGCCTCGACGTCGCCGCCAGTCCACGCCAGATGCTTCGGCTCGCACGTGTACACCACGTGACCGCGGCGCGCCGCTTCGGCCATCATCGCGTAGGTCGAGTCTTTGTAGATCTTGAATTGCGTGAGCGGATCGGCGATGAAAAGAATGTCCATGAAGGTCCTGATGCGCCCTGACGGGCTTGGCATTGATCGTAAATATAGTCGTTGAAAATGGCGATGGCGGCACGCATGCCGCCATCGACCACCAAGGTGGTTTAGACCTGAATCGCTTCCGGATCGGTCTTTTCCAGTTCCACCGATGCGGCCAGCAGCCCGAGCCGCGCCACCACGCCGTACATATAGAAGCGGTTCGGCGGCGCCGCGCCCGGCTTGGCGTGCGCGTCGGGCAGCGCCGTGTGCTCGAAGCCGAGCGGCACGAAGTGCATGCCCGGCGCGTTCAGATTCTGATCGCGCTCGCGGCTGCCGTGCACGCGGTAGAAGCCGCCCACCACGTAGCGGTCGATCATGTACACGACCGGCTCGGCCACTTCCTCGCCGATGCGCTCGAAGGTGTACACGCCTTCCTGCACGATCACGTCATGCACTTCCAGGCCGTCTTTGGTCGCGGCCATCTTGGCGCGTTCGCGCTTGGTGAGCGCGGCGACTTCCGACGCGTCGTGCACGGTCATCACACCCATGCCATACGTACCCGCGTCCGACTTGATCACGACATACGGTTTCTCGGAGATACCGTACTCGCGATACTTCTTGGCGATCTTCTTCAGCACGCCGTCGATCGCGTCCGTCAGCGCTTCCTCGCCGGTGCGCTCCTGGAAGTCGACGCCTTCCACATGCGCGAAGTACGGGTTGATCATCCACGGATCGATCTCGACCATCTTCGCGAACTTCTTCGCGACGTCGTCGTAGCAGGAAAAGTGCGTGGATTTGCGGCGTACGGCCCAGCCGGCATGCAGCGGCGGCAGCAAATACTGCTCGTGCAGATTTTCGAGCACGGGCGGAATGCCGCCCGACAGATCGTTATTCAGCAGAATCGAGCACGGGTCGAAATTCTTCAGGCCGAGGCGCCGCTGCGAACGCTCGAGCGGTTCGAGCACGAGTTTCTGGCCGTCGGAGAGCGCGATCGTGACCGGCCCGTTGATGGTTTCGTCGAGCGTGCCGAAACGCACGTTCAAGCCTGCCTGGCGCATGATCGCGGCCAGACGGGCAACATTCTCGAGGTAAAACGCGTTGCGCGTGTGGCGCTCGGGAATCACCAGCAGATTCTTTGCGTCCGGGCAGATTTTCTCGATCGATGCCATCGCGGCCTGCACGGCCAGCGGCAACACTTCCTGCGGCAGATTGTTGAATGCGCCGGGAAACAGATTGGTGTCGACCGGCGCGAGCTTGAAGCCCGCGTTGCGCAGGTCGACGGAACAGTAGAACGGCGGCGTGTGCTCCTGCCATTCGAGCCGGAACCAGCGTTCGATGGCGGGCGTGGCGTCGAGGATCTTCCGCTCAAGATCGAGCAGCGGGCCGTTTAACGCCGTAACTAGGTGCGGAACCATTGATCACTCGCAGACTGGAGAAAAAAGATTGTAGAGCAAATGCTTTGTCCATTTGGGGACGGTTTCTCCATTCGCAAGCGGACGCGAATGCATTCTCGCTATTGCCATGATAGGCGGGGAAAACTACCGTTTACAAGATAGCCCGCAAGAAAAAAGCCCGCCATGAAGGCGGGCCAAAATCGCTGCGCTTATTCGTAGTCCCACGAGCCCGGGAGCGCGGGCTCGCGGTGAGTTGCTTATTCGACGTGCTCGCCGTGCAGCGTCACGTCCAGACCTTCGCGTTCCTGTTCTTCGGTCACGCGCAGGCCCATCACCATGTCGATGATCTTCAGCAGGATGTAGCTCACCACACCGCTGTAGATCAGCGTCGTCAGCACGCCCTTGGCTTGCAGGATCACGCTGCCATCCGCGCCGCCGATGTCCTTCACCGCGAACACGCCGGTCAGCAGCGCACCCACGATACCGCCCACGCAGTGCACGCCGAACGCGTCGAGCGAGTCGTCGTAACCGAGCTTGTGCTTGAGCCACGTTGCCGACCAGAAGCAGATCACGCCTGCCGCAATGCCGATCACCAGCGAACCCGCCATGCCGACGAAGCCCGAAGCCGGCGTAATCGCCACCAGACCCGCCACGGCGCCCGACACGATACCGAGCACCGACGGCTTACCCTTGGTTGCCCATTCGGCGAACATCCATGCGAGTGCTGCTGCTGCGGTTGCCACTTGCGTTGCGAACATCGCGAAACCGGCACGGCCGTCTGCCGCCACCGCCGAACCCGCGTTGAAGCCGAACCAGCCCACCCACAGCATGGCGCCACCGATCAGCGTAAGCGTCAGGTTATGCGGCGCCATCGCTTCCTTGCCGTAGCCGACACGCTTGCCGAGCACCAGCGCGCAGACCAGCGCTGCGATACCGGCGTTGATGTGCACCACCGTGCCGCCCGCGAAGTCGAGGATGCCCGCGCTAGCCAGCCAGCCGGTCGGTTCCCAGACCATGTGCGCGATCGGCGAGTAGACGATGATCGACCACAGCGTCATGAATACCAGCATCGCCGAGAACTTCATACGGTCTGCAAACGCACCCGTGATGAGCGCCGGGGTGATGATCGCGAACGTCATCTGATAAACGACGTAAACCGTTTCCGGGATCGTCGGGGCGAGGTGGCTGACGGTCAGCGTCGTGGCCTTGTCGCCCTTGATGTAGTTCATGCCCGCCATGAAGAAGCGCGAGAAACCGCCGATGAACGAATTGCCCGGCGTGAAGGCGAGCGTGTAGCCCACCACGACCCAGATGATCGACACGAGGCAGGTGATCGCGAAGCTTTGCATCAGGATCGCGAGCACGCTCTTCTTGCGGACCATGCCGCCGTAGAACAGCGCCAGACCCGGAATCGTCATGAACAGCACGAGCGCGGTGGAGGTCAGCATCCAGGCGGTGTCGCCCGAATTGATCTTCGACGAATCGACCGAGAACGGCGCGGTCGGGGCAGCCGGCGCAGCGTCCGATGCTGCGGGTGCGGCGGCGGACGCGCTGGCAGCCGGTGCGGCGGACGCGTCAGCGGCCGGTGCCGAAGCCGCGGCGGCAGCGGGTGCGGCCGAAGCGTCCGGTGCCGGCGCGCTCGCCGTCGTATCGGGAGCAGCGGCCGAAGCGGCTGCGGGGGCGGAAGCGTCGTCCGCGAGGGCGGCGCCGATACCGCCCGCGAGCAGCGAACCGGCCATCAGCAAGGACATCATTAATTTGCGCATCTTTCGTTTCCTCTTGTCGCTATCTGTGTCGCTATCTTTTGGTATTACAGAGCGTCCGCGCCGGTCTCCCCGGTGCGGATCCGGATCACCTGTTCGATCGGCGTGACGAAAATCTTGCCGTCGCCGATCTTGCCCGTGCGAGCCGCGCGCTCGAGCGCCTCGATCGCCTGGTCGACGATGTCGTCCGAGACCGCGGCCTCGATCTTCACCTTCGGCAGAAAATCGACGACGTATTCAGCGCCGCGATACAGCTCCGTATGGCCTTTCTGGCGACCGAAACCTTTGACTTCCGTCACCGTGATGCCCGAGACGCCGATGGCCGACAAGGCTTCGCGCGCCTCATCGAGCTTGAACGGCTTGATGATTGCGGTAATGAGTTTCATGACATCCCTCGCTTAGTTGCGTAACCCGTTTGCGTAACCCGTTTGCTAACTCTCGTTGCGAATCCCCTGAACCGTTCGCATGGTCTCGTTCCGCTGCCGGTAAAAAAGGCGCCGGCGGTGCGCGCGGGGCAGTAACAGCAACTCGCATGCCATGTTGTGTCAGACTCCGCCCCGTGGGCGTCGCAAAAAGGGGCGCAAGCCGCCTTGGCCGGACGGCCAACGTTAGCGGGGGCACGCTGGCGCGGCGTATGGATCGTTGCTAGAGTGTTCGCAGGTCTGGAACGCATGAGCGCGCACCAAAGGGGCTCATGCGGCAACGGCACGCAGTAGGGCATGCACCAACACCGCCCATTTGCCGTTACCAGGCACAGGCGTAACGAAACATGCACATTTTTTGTGCACCAAGGGGAACACCATGAAACAACCGAACGATGTTTTTAATGACTTTCAGGCCCGCATGAGCGAGCTGTTCAAGAATTCGCCGGCCAAGGACGTCGAACGGAACGTCAAGGCCATGCTGTCGCAGGGCTTCTCGAAGCTCGACCTGGTGACGCGCGAGGAATTCGATACGCAGACCCAGGTGCTGGTCCGTACGCGCGCTCGCCTGGAAGAGCTGGAGCGCCGCGTTGCCGAACTCGAACAGAAGCTGCCGGTCACGCAAACGCCGTAACGCGTTGCTCGCGGCGTAAGCGCCGCGCAGTGCTGCACATCACAGGCAAGCGAGCCGTGACGTCATCAGCGTTTTAGGGGACTTGTGCGCGCCCTCGGCGCGCCGTCCGACGGGAGAAAACATGTCGCTTGCCGTGGTGCGCAGTCGCGCGCCGGCCTCTGGCCGCGCGCCCGAAGTAACCGTCGAGGTCCACCTCGCGAACGGATTACCCTCTTTTTCGATCGTCGGCCTGCCTGATCTGGAAGTGCGCGAAAGCCGCGAGCGCGTGCGCGCGGCGCTGCAGAACTGCAATTTCGACTTCCCGGTCCGACGCATCACCGTCAATCTCGCGCCGGCCGATCTGCCGAAGGAATCCGGCCGCTTCGATCTGCCCATCGCTTTAGGCATTCTCGCGGCGAGCGGCCAGATTCCCGCCGAGTCGTTACTGCATCGTGAATTCGCGGGCGAACTGTCGCTGACCGGTGCCCTCAGACCGATGCGCGGCGCTTTCGCCATGGCGTGCGGAACGGCGCGCAGTGCCGTCGCTCAAGGCGGCGGCGCGCTGCAATCCGCCGCAAGTGCAGGCGAGCTCGTCGCAGGGGACGCACGCGCGCACGCCACGCCTCAGCTCTACTTGCCCGCTGCGAGCGCCGCGGAAGCGGCGCTCGTCCCCGGCGTCGACGTCTACGGCGCCGCAGACCTGCCTTCGTTATGCGCTCACCTCGCGCAAGCGCCGGACGGGCGACTCTATCCAGTCGCCGCGCCGGACCTCGCGGAAAACCCGGCGGCCATTGTCCCAGATATGGGCGACGTCATCGGTCAACGCGGTGCGCGCCGGGCACTCGAAGTTGCAGCGGCCGGCGGCCATCACGTCTTGCTGGTGGGGCCGCCCGGTGCGGGCAAATCGATGCTCGCCGCCCGCCTCCCGGGCCTGCTGCCGCCCATGACCGACGACGAAGCGCTCGCCTCCGCCGCCTTGCTGTCCGCCAGCCGGGCCGGCTTCACGCCCTCGCAATGGCGCCGACGGCCGTTTCGCGCCCCGCATCATTCGTCGAGTGCCGCGGCGCTGGTCGGCGGGCGCAATCCACCGCAGCCCGGGGAAATTACGCTGGCGCATCTGGGTGTGCTTTTTCTTGACGAGCTTCCCGAGTTCGACCGCCATGTCCTGGAAACCCTGCGGGAACCGCTGGAAGCCGGCCGCATCACGATTTCACGCGCCGCTTTGCAGGCGGATTTCCCGGCTGCGTGTCAATTGATCGCCGCCATGAATCCGTGCCCCTGCGGCTGGCGCGGCGATCCCAACGGCCGCTGCCGTTGCACGCCGGAAATCGCAGCGCGCTATTTGCGCAAGCTTTCCGGCCCACTGCTCGACCGGATCGACATCCAACTCGAGGTACCCGCGCTCACGCCGGCGGAACTGTCCGCCCGCTCCATGGCGGCCGGCGAGACAAGCGCCGCCATCGCGGCGCGCGTCAGCCGCGCACGCGAGCGGCAGTTAAACCGTCAGGGCAAAACCAATCGTGAACTGGGAGGACGGGAAGTGGACGAGGTCTGCCGCCCCGACTCCGCGGGCGAAGCCTTGCTGCGTGAAGCCGGGGAACGGTTCGGCTGGTCGGCGCGCGCGTACTACCGGGTTTTGAAGGTGGCACGCAGCATCGCCGATCTCGCCGGCGCGCCCATGCCGAGCGCCGCGCAGATCGGCGAGGCGATCCAGTATCGCCGGGCTTTTGGCTCCCTATGAGGCGAAAAACATGCTGTCAAGACTTGACTTATGCACACGCACGCGTTCCAGACAGATTTTGAAACATCTGAAAGGTACGCAGTGAGCCGCATCCAAAAGGCATTGATTTGATTGAGTTTTTTTAACCGCCTCGAATGCGTGAAATCTGACAAAGTGCCCATAGAATGGGCATCTCCAGCCAGTTTGCGCGAGTTCTCAACAGAGTTATCCACAGGAAGGTTGAACAACAGGAAAACCTCAACGTAAACCGGGAATTAGCGCGCGATGCTGCGAAGGAACTTTCACTGTGCGCATTATCTCCGTCGCGCCCTATCACGCCCAAAATCGGCCAAAAATACCGCTCTCAATACAATTGGAACGACGAAAAAAATTGATCGACCTGCTCCTGCTGCATCGGCTTCGATGCAATGATCGCCGCCTGATAGACATGCCGGCCGCGCGCCACGAGCCGGGCGTAGACAGTCCGGCTCTCGTGCTGCGAACCGGCCTCGCCGCTCAGCTTCATTTCCAGGCCGAGCACCTGGCCGCCAGCAGCGAGCGGGATCTGCACGGCACGCGCGTTAGGCGCGGCGCCCACGTTACGGGCGAGGCCGGTGCGCAGGAAATCGAGCGCGGCGCGCTGCGTGGCCTCGTCGTCGTTGGGCAGCATGATCGTGCCGACCGCGAAGACGGCGTCGCCGGCTTCGGCCGTCTGCATCGCCATCTGCATCGGCGTGCCGTTGATCTGCACGGCTCGCTGATCGTTGCCCGGCTTGGCCGGCAGGTCGACGGTGTAGCCGTTGTCGTTGTTCATGATGGTCCGCCAGTCGAAAGTGGGCGAACAGGCGCTCAGCGCGACGCCTAGCGTCAGCGCGCAAGCCAGCGCGCTCAAGGCTGCACGCGCCCTCGACAATGGCTGGGCGGCGCCGGTTGACCGGTCGCCGGCCACGACCGGGCGCGGCCCGTGGTTAAAAAAATGGCCCGCGAAGCGGCTGGCAGAAGCAAGACGGGACGGAATTCGAACGAGAAAGCGACTAACGCGGCTAACGCGGCCAACGCGGAAAACAGTTCGAGACATGGGGGCAGAAGACCAGACTGACGAGAACGTAGACCCCCTATTATCCGCTGCCGGCCCGCGTCCTGCCGCGCCGCCGGAATGGGGCTACAATAGCGGGGCTGTTCAGCACCGGGCTGAAAACCCAAACCGACGCACTGTCCCGCGCGTTCCGCGCGACTCCTGAGGTTCCGTTCATGAGCTCCACGCCGTCCACCGCCACCCGGCGCGCGAATCCGCTTCGCTACATCATCATTGCCGCCGTGGCCGTCGCGATCGCCATCGCCGGATATTTCGCATTTGCCGGCCAGCAGCGCGTGCCGGATGCGACCTTCACGTTGCTGTCCGGCCAGAAAGTTTCGACCGCCGACCTGAAAGGCAAGGTCTATCTGGTCAACTTCTGGGCGACGAGCTGCGACACCTGCATGAAGGAAATGCCGCAGATGGTCCAGACCTATAACCGCTTCAAAGGCCAAGGCCTCGAATTCGTCGCCGTGGCCATGAATTACGACGCGCCCATGTACGTGGCCAACTACACGCAAACCCGCCAGTTGCCGTTCAAGGTCGCAATGGACGACGGCTCGGCCGCCAAGCAGTTCGGCAACGTCCAGCTCACGCCGACCACGTTCCTGGTCGACAAGGACGGCAAGATTCTCAAGCGCTATGTAGGCGAACCGCAATTCGCGGAACTCGACCAGTTGCTGGAAAAGGCGCTGAAACCGGCCTGAGCGAGCAGCGCAGCCCGATCCGATTCAACTGAATCAAAAACGCCGGCCTCGCATCGCGACGCCGGCGTTTTCATTTCCTCACCGCTCCCCTTCTCCCTTCGCGGCAAGCCCGTAGCGCTTGATCTTCTCGTAAAGCGTCGCCTTACCGAGTTGCAGCTTGTCCGCCGCGACCGCCACAACGCCTCCGGTCTGCTCCAACGCTTCCGCGATCACCGCCCGCTCGAATTGTTCGACTCGCTCCTTCAACGGCTGCGTGGCCGCGCCGTCGTCGCCGAAAGACATCACCGGATCGTCCGCAATGCCGAGCACGAAGCGGTCGGCGGCGTTGCGCAGCTCGCGCACGTTGCCCGGCCAGTCGCGCTGCATCAGGCCGGCGCGTTGACGGTCGGTGAGGATCGGCGCGGGGCGTTGATAGCGCACCGCCGCGTCCAGCAGGAAGTGTTCGAAGAGCGGCACGATGTCCTCGCGACGTTCACCCAACGGCGGCAGTGCGATCGTCACCACGTTCAGCCGGTACAACAGATCGCGCCGGAACGAACCGTCCGCGACGTGTTCGGCCATATCGCCCTTGGCAGCGGCGACCACGCGGCAATTCACGCGAATCGGCTGATTCGAGCCGAGCCGTTCCAGCACGCCGTCCTGCAGCACACGCAGTAGCTTGACCTGCAAGGCGAGCGGCATGCTCTCGATTTCATCCAGAAACAGCGTGCCGCCCGACGCATGTTCGAGCTTGCCGACGCGGCGTTTCGCGGCCCCCGTAAAAGCACCCGGCTCGTAGCCGAACATTTCCGACTCGAACATCGGCTCCGGCAGCGCGCCGCAGTTCACCGCGATAAACGGCTTGTCACGCCGCGGCGACAACTCATGCAAACTGCGCGCGATCAACTCCTTGCCCGCGCCAGTGTCGCCGTTGATCAGCACGGAGGCGTCGGTGGGCGCGACATTGGCGATCAGCCGACGCACCTGTTCGATGGCCGGACTCCTGCCGATGATCCGCGGCGCCACCGAGTTCTGTTCCGCCAACTCACGGCGCAGCGCGAGGTTCTCCAGCACCAGCTTGCGGCGCTCCAACGCGCGCCGCACGGTTTCGATCAAACGTTCGGACGCGAAAGGCTTTTCGATGAAGTCGTACGCGCCATCGCGCATCGCCTGGACGGCCATTGAAATATCGCCGTGTCCCGTGACCAGAATCACCGGCACGTCGGGCGCACGCTCGTGGCATTGAGCGAGCAGGTCGAGGCCGCTCGCGCCCGGCAAGCGAATGTCGCTGACGATCACGCCGGAGAAGTCCGCGCTGATGGTCTTTGCCGCGGATTCCACCGAGGCATGGCCGATCACGTCGAAGCCCGCCAGTTGCAGGCTCTGCACGCTGGCGCGCCGCACCAGTTCGTCGTCTTCGATATACAGCACCTGCAGGCCGTGGTTCAGCATGGCGATTTCCGAATGATTCAGGAGCCCGTGGTCAGCGGGTCCGTTGTGTGGCTCGTCTGCACGCGCGCGCGGCGCAGCGTCAACACGAATAATGCTCCGCCGTCCGGCGCGTTGCGCGCCACCAGCGAGCCGCCGCAATCGCGCGCGATCGACGACGATATCGCGAGCCCCAGCCCCAACCCCTGGCCCATTTCCTTGGTGGTAAAGAACGGCTCGAACAAACGCGGCAGGACGTCGTCGGCAATGCCGGGACCGTTGTCGCTCACGACGAACGACAGGTTCGCATCGGCGACTTCGATCTCGATCGAAATGCGCGGCGGATGCAAGTCGGCGGTCGCATCGAGCGCGTTGCCGAGCAGGTTGATCAACACCTGTTCGAGCCGCAGATCGTCGCAGTGCGCGACAAGTTCGGGATGGTCGTCGGCGAGACTGAGCGGCGTGCGCGTGCCGCTGTCCGCATCGAGCAAAGTGATGTCGACCTCGACGCCCTGCAAGCGCTTTTGCAATAGCGCGACCACGTTGCGCAACGCCCGCACGATCGGCGCCCGCGCGTTGCGTGGCCGCGCGCGTCCGACGAACAGTTTCAACTGATTGGTGATCTTGCCCATGCGCTCGGTGAGCGCGGCGATCGCTTCGAGATTCTCGCGCGCCGACGCCTGATCGCCGCGTTCGAGCAGCACGCGCGTGTTGTCCGAAAAACCGCGCAACGCGGCGAGCGGCTGATTCAATTCATGCGTGATACCGGCGGCCATCTGACCGAGCGCTGCGAGCTTACTCGCCTGGATCAGTTCGTCGTGCGCGGCGCGCAACTCCTGCTCGGCGCGTGTACGTTCGGCCACTTCCTTCTGCAACTGTTCGTTCGCCTGCGAGAGATCCGCGGTGCGCTCGGCGACCCGCCGGTTCAGTTCAGCGTAGGCTTTTTGCAGCAGCGCGCGGCTGCGCATCACTTCGCGCACGCGAGCCCGGCGCATTCTCCAGTAGAACGCGAGCAACACGAGCGACACATAGCCGAAGGCGGTGACGATGGTCGCCTTGCGCGCATCGGCGTCGACCGGATCGACGGGCGACATGGTGATCAGATGCCAGTCCGGCTCGCCCATGCCGCGCCGCGACGCCAGATAACGCGGCGCATAACGGCCGCCGCCGATGCGCACGATCTGCGCGTTGCCTTCGAGCGTGCGTTCGATCGACACCGGCAGCGGCGCGATCGGCTGCTGTGCGTATTGGCGCGCCTGATAGATCGAATCGGCGACCGGCCCCGACAGCGGCCGGATCGTGTGGTACTTCCAGGCGGGTACCGACGACAGAAAGATCACGCCGTGGTCGTCGGTGACGACGAGCGGCTCGGACGCATCCACGCCCTGGAACCATTCGAGATCGAGCTTGACCACCGCCACGCCGACGATCTTGCCCTCGCGCCGCACCGGCTGCGAGATGTAGTAGCCCGGCGCCTGCGAGATCGTTCCGATACCGAAGAAACGGCCCACGCCGCCTTTGACCGCATCGACGAAATACGGCCGGAACAGATAGCCCGCGCCGATGAAGCTGCCCGGTCCGCGCCAATTGCTCGCGGCGACGCAAAAGCCGTCGAGCGGAATGATGTAGGTGACCGTGGCGCGCGCGTGGCGGTTCAGGTCATCGAGATACAGGTTGGCGCGCTGGACATTGGCCGGCGTGGGATCGACCAGCGCGTCCTGCACGATCGGATGTTCCGCCAGCAGATAAGGCAGCGATTCGTAGCGTTCGAGCGTGCTCTTCAGCGCGCTGGTCGTACGATCGACGCGCACCGCGGCGTTGCGCCGCAAATGGTCGATGCCGCTTTGCCACGCGAGGCTGTAAGTGAGCCCGCACGCCACCACGAGCCCGGCGACGAGCGCGAAGAGGATCAGCAGGCGTCGCGTCACGTTGGCAATATCCGATCGGTGAGGATCGTTTATTGTGGCATAAGGCGATGCGTCGTCGGCGTCAGCTTCGTCGGCCGACGACGTGAGGGTTGGGCGCGCGGACACCGGTTTCATGGCTGGTGTCCGCGGCCGCGAGCGTTACGTTAGAAGGCGTTGCCGATTGCGCGGCTCAAACGCCGGCCGGCTCTTTGATCGGCACATCGCCACGCAACGCCGCGTTCAGCTTGTTGCGGTCCAGTTCCTTTTCCCATGCCGACACCACCACCGTCGCCACGCCGTTGCCGACGATGTTCGTCAGCGCGCGGCATTCGCTCATGAAGCGGTCGATACCGAGAATCAGCACCATGCCCGACAGCGGAATGGTCGGCACCACGGCCAGGGTTGCGGCCAGCGTGATGAAGCCCGCGCCGGTCACACCGCTCGCACCCTTCGAGGTCAGCATCGTCACCGCCAGCAGCGTGAGCTGTTGCGTCCACGTCAAGTCCGTGTTGGTGGCTTGCGCGATGAACAGCACGGCCATCGTCATGTAGATGTTGGTGCCGTCGAGGTTGAACGAATAACCGGTCGGCACCACGAGGCCCACTACCGAACGCGAGCAGCCGAGCTTTTCGAGCTTCAGCATGAGTTGTGGCAGCGCGGCTTCGGACGAGCTCGTGCCGAGCACGATCAGCATCTCTTCCTTAATGTACGCCACGAAGCGCAGGATGTTGAAACCCACCGCGCGCGCGATGATGCCGAGCACGACCACCACGAACACGATCGACGTCAGATAGAACGTGCCGATCAGTTTGAGCATCGGCAGCAGCGAGCCGATACCGTACTTGCCGATCGTGAAGGCCATCGCGCCGAACGCGCCGATCGGCGCGAGCTTCGTGATGATCCGCACAATGCCGAACAGGACATGCGAGAGCCCGTCGATAAAGCTCGTCACAACCTTGCCTTTTTCACCAGCCGTGGCGAGCACCGCGCCGAACAGCAGCGCGATCAGCAGAATCTGCAGGATTTCACCCTGCGCGAATGCCGACACGAGCGTGTCCGGGATCAGGTGCATCAGGAAGTCGACCGTGGTCTGCCCGTGCGCTTTCGCGGCGTACGAGGCGACGGCCTTGCCGTCGAGCGTGGCCGGATCGATATTGAAGCCGACACCCGGTTTCAGCACGTGCGTGGCGATCAGACCGAGCACCAGCGCAAAGGTCGAAACGATTTCAAAGTACAGCAGCGCCTTGCCGCCTACGCGCCCGACCTTCTTCATGTCCTCCATGCCGGCGATGCCCGTCACCACCGTGCAGAAGATGATCGGCCCGATCACCATTTTGATCAGCTTGATGAAGCCGTCGCCGAGCGGCTTCATGTCGACGGCGAGATTCGGGTAGAAATGCCCGAGCGCGATGCCGATGATGATCGCCACGATCACCTGGACGTACAGCACTTTATGGATAGGTTTCTTCACGATGGTTCCTGCGATGTGGATGAGCTCAATGGCCTGCCACGCTGCGCATCATGCGAACGAATAGTCGTCACGCCTGTGCACGGCATTAGGCCGCGACAAGGGACGAATTCAGAAATACCGGGAAGGGAAATCGGACATCGTTGTCTCCTTGCTGTAGTTGTCGGACCGTTGCGGCCGCGTACTCTATTTTGCAAGGTCGATGCCAGCTTGATGTCTGGATTGAGGCCTTGATTCTTATAGGTTTTCTGGCGATCCAGCCTACACGCCGTCCGGGATTCTGGAAATCCGGACAAAGCCTGTCGGGGAATCCGGAATCCATTGGGACGGCGGCCTCGGGATAACCCGTAGGGCTTTCTACGGCGTGCCTGGCCAGGCGGCAAGCGCGCCTTCCAGCTTGCTGGTCTCTAAACGCTGCCCTCTTCCAGCACCAGCAGATTCTCGTGCGAGAAACCGAGCGACACCGGCTGCCCGCGTTCGGGCAAACCGCGATTCGGATCGTTGAATACGTCGAGAGAAATCACGGCGTCTTTCACGCGGGTTCTGATGCGCACCACCGCGCCGAGGAAATTCACTTCTTCGACGGTGGCGTTCAGCGTGTTGCGGCCGGGCGCGGCCGGCTCCAGCACGATCGCTTCGGGCCGCAGCGCGAGCAGGCGCTTCTTGCCCGCATCGTCCGACGGCAGTTCTTGTGTCGTGGTCAGTTCCTGGCCGTCCACCACCATCCTGCCGGTCGCCGGATCCACCACATGCCCGGCCAGAATATTCAGCGTGCCGACGAACGACGCGACGAAGCGTGTGCGCGGAAAGTTGTAGATCTCCGAGGGCGAGCCGATCTGTTCGACGCGGCCCTCGTTCATCACGACGATGCGGTCGGAAATCGACAGCGCCTCTTCCTGATCGTGCGTGACGAAAATCGACGTGATGCCGAGTTCGCGCTGCAATGCGCGAATGTCCTGGCGCAACGAGATACGGATCTTGGCGTCGAGTGCGGAGAGCGGTTCGTCGAGCAGCAACACCTGCGGCTTGCCGGCGAGCGCGCGCGCGAGCGCCACGCGCTGCTGCTGGCCGCCCGACAATTGCCACGGATAGCGCCCGCCCAGATGCGGCAGCTTGATCAGTTGCAGCATCTCGTCGACGCGGCTGTTGATCTCCGCCTGCGGCCGATGCGTGATCTTCAGCCCGAAACCGATGTTCTCGGCCACCGTCATGTTCGGAAAAAGCGCATACGACTGGAACACCATGCCGACCTTGCGCTGCCGCGTGCGAAGGTGGGTCACGTCCTTATTGTCGAGCCGGATGATGCCGCGCGTCGGCGTTTCAAAGCCGGCGATCATGCGCAGCACCGTCGTCTTGCCGCAACCGGACGGCCCGAGAAAAGTAATGAACTCGCCGCGCTCGATCTTCATGTCGAAGTGATGCAGCGCAATGTTCGCCCCGAAGGACTTATGCAGATTTTCGATCTCAAGGAATGCCATGATTCGCTGCCTCAGTCCGTCAAACTCGTTGGATCAATCTCGTTGGTCACGCTCATTGCTCACACTCGTTGCTCACACTCATTGCTCACACTTTCTGGCCGCTCATCGCGCGGGCCGAGCCGAATACCTGAATCAGCCCCATCGACGCCCACGTGATCACGAACGCGATGATCGCGAGCGCCGACGGCTCGTACGCGCGGTTCGCACCGATCAACTGCAGATACGGACCGAACGCCGGACGGTCGAGCAGACTCGCCAGCGTGAACTCGCCGATCACCACCGCGAAGGTGAGGAACGCGCCGGACAGAATGCCCGAGCGGATATTCGGGAAGATCACCTTGAACAGAATCGTCGGCCAGTTCGCACCGAGACACTCGGCGGCTTCGGTGAGCGAACGCACATCGACTGCACGCAGACCGGCATCGACGGCGCGGTACATGTACGGCAGCGAGAGCGTCACGTAGCCGAATACCAGCAGCAGATCGGTGGCGCGCTCGTTGCCGGTGAGCGGCAGAATCGAACTGCTGTTATAGATGCGCAGATAACCGAACACGATCACGATAGCGGGCACCACCAGCGGCAGCAGCGTGATGAATTCGACCACCGGCCGCAGCTTCGGCAAACGCAGTTGCACCCAGTAAGCGGTCGGCACCACCAGCAGCACGCCGACCACGATCGTCAGCAGCGCCATCAGAATCGAGTAGCCGAACGAGGCCTGAAAGCGCGGATCGCCGAGCACGACGCTGTACGCTTCGAAACTGTAGATCCCGCGCTTCATACGCAGGCTGAACTCGAACGTCGCGATCAACGGAATGAGGAAGTACAGCGAACCGACGATCATCGCAGTCCACGCACCCACGCGCGATTGGCTTTTCATCGACGCCCCCTTTCAGCGCGCGAACGCAGCCAGATGTAGCCGCCATTCGAAAGCCCGGTAACGAGCACCATGCCGAGCGCGAGCGCATAGCCGAGGTTCTGGTTGTGCATCACGTCGCCGCGAATCTGCGCGTACAACAGGATCGTGACGATATTCAGCGAACTGCCGGTCAGCGCGTAGGCCGTGGCTACCGCGCCGAACGAATTGGCAAACAGCAGCAGCGCCGCGCCGAGCACGCTCGGCCACAGCACCGGCAGCGCGACGTAGCGCCAGTATTGATACGCGGTGCCGCCGAGGCAGTCGCAGGCCTCGCGCCATTCGCGCTTCAGGCCGTCGAGCGCGGGCGTGACGATCAGCACCATCAACGGAATCTGGAAATACAGATAGGTCAGCGTCAAGCCGGAAAAGCTCAGGACGCTAAAGCCGGTCGAGTAAAGATTGAAGCCCAGGTATTTTTTTAGCAGCACGGTGACAAGTCCGACTCGCCCCAACGTGCAGATGAAAGCGAACGCGAGCGGCACGCCGGCAAAGTTCGACGCGACGCCCGAAAACGTCATCAAGGTCGGACGAATCCAGCCGGGCAGTTTGCCCTGCACCGCCGCCCATGCGAGCAGCGAACCGATCACCGCGCCGCCGAGCGAAGACGCCGCGCTCACCTTGAAGCTGATCCAGTACGCGTCCATGACGGTTGGCTGGAGCAGGTCGCGGAAATTGGCGAGCGTGAAGTGGCCTTGCGGGTCCTGGAAGGCGCCGACCATCAGGAAGCCAGTCGGCAGAATCAGGAACAGCAGCGCGAACGTAAAGAACGGCACCACGCCGATCCAGGCGAGTAACTGCGACGCGCGACCCGGACCGTCGACGCGAGGCGTTGGGGTAGGCACAGGCGGAACCAGCAATTCCGGCTGCACCGACCCGGCATCCGATGAAGCGCTCATAGCTCACCCTTGGGGCAATCTGGCAAACGCATCCGGCGCGCTGCGCTCATTACGAGCAGCGGCGCGCCGGGGCGGCAAAACCACGCTACGGTTCTTTGTCGCGGCGCGCCTGCTCTGCTGCCGCCGCGACCTACGCGCTACGCCTTACTTGACGTTCGCGCCGACCGCTTCGTCCCAGTGCTTCGTGATGGTTTCTTTGTACGCGTCCTGTTGCGAGAGCGTCGGGAACACCACGTTCTTGTAAGCCGACGGCGGCGGCAGCTTGTCGAGCAGCGCTTGCGGCACTTTCTTGCCGGTCACCAGCTCGTTGTAGCGCATCGGGTGGCAATAGCCCTTCAGCCAGCCGATCTGGCCTTCGTCGGAGTACAGGTATTCCATCCACAGTTTGGCTGCGTTCGGATGCGGCGCGTAAGCGCTGATCGCCTGAACGTACACGCCGGCGACCACACCCGTTTTCGGAATCACCACATTCACCTTCGGGTTGCCCTTCAGCGTGTCGCGGTCGGCCAGAGCGTTGTAGTCCCAACGCACGATGATCGGCGTGGTGCCTTGCGCGAGCGACGCCGCCTTGCCGATCACCGGCACGAAGTTGCCGCTCTTGTTCAGGTTGGCGAAATACGTGAGGCCGGCCTGTCCCGCCTTGTTCACGTCGCCCTTGCTTTGCGACAGACCGGCGGCGTACACGGCTTGGATCGCCTGGTTGGCCGAGCGCGGGTCGCCCGCCAGCGAGACGGCGTTCTTGTAATCGGGCTTGAGCAGATCGCTCCAGTCGGACGGCGCCTTGTCGATCATGTCGGCGTTGACTTCGAACGCCAGCACGCCGTAATAATCGCCATACCAATAGCCGTCGGCATCCTTCGACTCTTTCGGAATCGAGTTCCACGTGGCGACCTTGTACGGCTGCAGCAATCCTTCGGCCTTCGCCGTGGGACCGAACGACAGACCCACGTCGATCACGTCGGGCGCCTGCGGGCCCTTGTTGCCCTTGTTCGCCTTGATGGCTTCGACTTCGTCGCCCGAACCCGCGTCCGGATTCAGTTCGTTGATCTTGATGCCGTATTTCTTCTGGAAGCCGGCCACCAGTTCGCCGTAGTTACACCAGTCGTGCGGCAGCGCGATCACGGTGAGTTGGCCTTCCTGCTTGGCGGCGGCGATCAATGCGTCGAGCGGCGCGGCCGAAACGCTGCTGCTGACGCCGGCGGCGGCGACACCCGCAACGGCCGACATCGAAAGTAAGCGAGCTAACGCGGTGCGGTTCATAGTCTTTCCCCATCCTCTGCCGAAATTGCTACGTTTGGAAAATTTCTAGTTCGAGCTTCAGAGAGCGCGCGCGTGCAGGGTTGCACTTGCGCGCCCGCACCATGTTCAGGCCGGGTTGGCCGGCGCCGGGAACATGTCGTGTTGCAGTGTATCGATGCGATCTGTACAAATCATGTCGACGCCCCACTGCGCGAGCAATTGCGCGCGCGCCGGATCGTTGACGGTGTAGGCGAGCACGCGCAGGCCGGCGCAGTGAACCTCCGCGACCAGCCGCTCGGTGAGATAGCGCTGGTTCGCGTGAAACGACACACAGTCCAGTTCACGCACGATGCGCAGCCAGTCGTCAGGAATTTCGTCGAACAGCATGCCGCGTTGCAGCGATGGCGCGGCGTCGCGCGCTGCGGCGAGCGCCTCGAACGAAAACGACGACAGCAGCGGCGGCGTCTTCTGTCCTTGCCACAAGGTCAGCGCGCCGCTTGCCACCAACGTGCCGGTGATCTCGTCGCGGCCCGGACACGGCTTGATTTCGATATTCGCGGCAATGCCGTCGCGTGCGCAGCGCTCGGCCGCTTCGGCGAGCGTCGGCAGCCGCGTGCCGGCGAATTGCGGTCCGTACCATGAGCCGGCGTCGAGCGTTGCCAGCTGCTGCCAGGTGTGCTCGGCGGCGGCGCCGTGGCCGTTGGTGGTGCGCTCGAGGGTGTCGTCGTGCAGCAGGAAGAGCTGGTTGTCGGCGGATAGCTTGGCGTCGAATTCGACCATGCGGTAGCCGTAGCGCACGCAGGCGTCGAAACCCGCGAGTGTGTTTTCCGGCGCCAGCGTGCCGCCGCAGCGATGGGCGGCCAGGCGCGGATAAGGCCAGTCTGCGGATAAGGTGCGATTAATCCCATTTCCCACGTCTCGTTACCTTTCATTCAGATAGAGCGGGTTGACTATGCTCTCGACACGTTCCCGGCCGTCACCGCCGCCTCGGCCAACGTGAGGCCCGCGCGGCCTCACGTTGCTTCCAGGCGCGAGCCCGTGCGTAGTATCGCGCCAAGGCAAGCGCCGCGAAAGCCGGGCATACACTCGATGCATCCACCGCACCGCGCGTTGCCATGTCATTGTCAGGATGACGAAGCGTGCAGTCATCCCGCAGCGCGAAAACGTCACCGGCCTATCGCCTGGACGGCAAACCGCAAGATCCATTATGGCGATGACACGGGTCGGTCAAATTGCCAAAAAACGCCGTGAAATGCTCGAAACCGGACATTTCAATTCCTTTTCGAACATTTGATGTTCGAAATAGGCTACGCGCTTCGATCTGCGAAGGCTAAGTTGAAATACACAAACTTGCAAGCTGCCAAAAAAATACAACACAATTCGACTAAAGTAGTAGGCTTGACATCGTCCGGACACACATTCGTGACCACGATGTCGCAGTTAAATACAAGCTGAACCAACGCGCGTACGCATCCAGGGAAAAAATGAATGTGGCAGGAAGACCGTCATCAAAGAATTCGCGCGTTACTGTCCACGCTGCAACGCGTGTCCACGGAACGGATCATGGCGGACCTCGGGGTATCGCGCGAAACCGTGCGGCGCGACCTGCTCGATCTCGAAGCGCTCGGTGAATTGCGGCGTGTGCACGGCGGCGCGATCAAGCCCGCCGACGAAGCACCGATCGCCGAACGCGCGCACATGCGCGTCAAATCCAAAACGGCGATTGCGAAGGCGGCCACAGGGCTGATCGCGAGCGGGCAGACGCTGTTCATCGACGCCGGCACCACCACCGCCGCGCTGGCCGAAGAACTGGCAAAGCTCGCAAACCTCACCATCGTCACCAATTCGATCGATGTTGCACTCAAGATGCGCGGCGCGGTCGATCAGACCGAGGCCGCCAACGAAGTCATCCTGCTCGGCGGCTCGATCAGCGACCGCGCCATGGCGACCACCGGCGCGACCACCGTACTCGACATCCAGCGCTATCGCGCGGACCTCGCGCTGCTGTCGCCGGTCGGCGTCGATCACCGGCATGGCGCGACCAATTACGATCACGCTGAAACCGAAGTGGCGCGCGCCATGGTCGCCAACGCGGACCGCGTGGTGATCCTCGCCGACTACAGCAAGATCGGCCAGCGCAGCCGCATCTCGTACTGTCCGGTCGATCGGATCGACGTGCTCGTCACCAACAAAAAAGCGGCCGAAGCCGCCGATTTTGCATCGCTGAAGAAGAAGCTCGAAGAGATCGTGCTTGCTTAGAGCTTAGTGCCTGGGTCAGGACGCTCGAGCGTTATTCCTTCACGTGCATCGTATCGAGCGAACGCTTACGCAAGCGCGTGTCGTGTAACGCGCCGGCTGCGTCGAGTACCGGATAGGCGGTCGAACAGAACAGTGAATTGAGCCGCTTCATGTCGCTGATCAGATCGAGATGCAGCGCACTCGTCTCGATGCTTCGCAGGGTCTGTCCGGCGAGCCGGTCCAGATGCCGGTACGAATACGCGCGCTCCAGATCGCGAAAACGTTCCTTCTCCGCGAGCAGGCGCTCGGCGCAACGCAGATCGTTGTTCAGGAACACCGACAGCCCAAGCTGCAGATTGCTGACGAGCCGCGCCTGCAAATCGTCCAGTTCGCCCAGCCCTTCTTCGGAAAACGACAGGCGATGAGCGATCTTCTTTTCCTCGATGTCCCCCACGATCCGCTCGATGATGTCGCCCGCATGCTCCAGGTTGATCGTCAATGAAATGATGTCGGTCCAGCGGCGGCTGTCGGCTTCGTCGAGCTGCTCGCGCGAGATCAGCGTCAGATAGCTTTTGACGGCGGCGTAGAGTTCGTCCACGTCGTCGTCCATGCGGACCGTTTCACGCGCCTTGTCGAGATTGTTTTGATGGATCAGATCCGCGACATTGTCGAGCATGGATCGCACGATATCGCCGATCCGCAGCACCTCGCGCGAGGCGTGCGCGAGCGCGAGCGTCGGTGTGGACAGCGCGGTGGCGTCGAGATGGAGCGGCCGCAGCTCACCGCCCGGCACCGGCCGGTTCGGCAACACGCGCACGCAGATACGCGCCACCGGGTCGATCAGCGACAGGCACGCGCAGCAACGCAGCGTGTTGTAAATCAGGTGGAAGCCGACCGTCGCTTCGCGCGGATTCGCGATCAGCACCGGCAGACCGCGTGCGAGCAGCGAAGTGAACGGCAGGATCAGCAGCGCGCCGGCCAGCTTGAACGCAAAGCTGCCCAAAGCAAGACGCCGCGCCGCCGCGTTTTGCGCGACGGTGCCCAGCAGCGCGAGCAGGCCGCTGCCGAGATTCGCGCCGATCACGAGGCACAGCGCGACCTTCAGCGAAATCACGCCGGACGAGGCGAGCGTTGCGGTGAGCAACACGGCGGCAAGGCTCGAATAGGACACCATGGCGAACGCGGCGCCGACCAGCGCGTCGAGCATGGTGTCGCCGGTCAACGCACCGAACATGACGCGCACGCCGGCGCCTTGCATCATCGGCTGCGCGGCTTCCACGATCAGACGCAGCGCCAGCAGGATCAAACCGAGGCCGATCAACGTGCGGCCGGCCTGGCCGAGACGGGTTTGCTTGCGCGACAGAAAGAGCGGCACGCCGAGCAGAATCAGGATGGGCGACAACCAGGACAGATCGAGCGTGAGGATCCGCGCCATCAACGCGGTGCCGACGTCTGCGCCGAGCATGATCGCGAGGCCGCTGGTGAGCGGCAGGAGTCCCTGCGCCGCGAACGACGTGACGATCACCGCCGTGGCATTACTGCTCTGCACGAGACTCGTCACGCCGACACCCGAGAGAAAAGCCCGCCAGCGGCTACTGGTGCTGCGCCCCAGCACGCTGCGCAGATCGGCGCCGAGGACTCGCAGGATGCCGGTGCGCACAATGTGCGACCCCCACACGAGGAGCGCCACACCGGCCAGAAGGTTTAGGAGAATCAACATAAGGCACTGCGCATCCATTCCTGCTGCCATGACCCGAACCGCATGCCGCGCGAACCGGCACCCGGGGCGTATGACAGTAGTGTTGCACATTTTTGCCTTATTGTAATTTTGTGCTTTTAAATATAGGCTCGGGTAAAGCTGTGGATTGCTGTGTGCCGGCTCATGGTCAGTCATGCGGCGAGTCCGGCCATTCGACCACCTAACCACGAGAACTCTGGATGAGCCGCAACCTTGCGCTATTCGACCTGGATCACACGTTGCTGCCGCTGGATAGCGATCAGGCGTGGGCCCACTTCATCGCCGGACTGGGGATAGAAGGCGCCGCGCGGCATGCGCAGGAAATCGACGATTACTATCAGCAGTACGTGGCCGGTACGCTCGACATGGCCGCTTACCTGAACTACACGCTGGCGCCGCTTGCCCGCCACTCGCGCGAGCAACTCGACACGTGGCATGCGCAGTTCATGCAGCAGGTGATTGCGCCGGCCATTCTGCCGGCAACGCGCGCTCTCGTGCAACGCCATCTCGATGCGGGCGACCTGTGCTGCATCGTCACCGCAACGAATGTGTTCATCACGGAGCCGATCGGCAAGGCGCTCGGTTTCGAGCATCTGCTGGGAATCGAGCTTGGCACCGAAGGCGGCGACCCGTTGGCGCGTTTTACGGGGAAGGCGGTCGGCACGCCCACCTTCCGTGAGGGCAAGATCACGCGCACCGAGAGCTGGCTGACCTCGCTCGGCCATCGTCTGCAGGATTTCCCGCAGAGCTGGTTTTATAGCGATTCGATCAACGACGTGCCGTTGCTGGAGCGCGTCACGAACCCGGTCGCGACCAATCCTGATGCGCGTTTGCGTGTCATCGCCACGGAACGCGGCTGGCCGGTGATCGAGCTGTTTGCTTGAGCGTGAACTTGTGCGGCCACTGCCGCATTACACGCGCCCTTTCCACGGCACGAGCCGCCGCTCCAGCACGCGCATGCCCAGATCGAACAGCCACGCGATCAACCCGATCAGCACGATGCCCATGACCACCACGTCGGTACGCAGAAAGCTCGACGCGTTGAGCACCATCTGACCCAAGCCCGCCGTGGCCGCGACCATTTCCGCGGCGACCAGCGTGGTCCAGCCAAAGCCGATTGCAATACGCAGGCCGGTGAGAATCTCCGGCAACGCAGCGGGCAAAACCACATGCCGCACGATCTGCGAGAAGCGGCCGCCCAGCGAATACGCCGCATGAATCTGCTCGATGGTGGCGCTGCGCACGCCGGCGCGCGCGGCCATGGCAATCGGCGCGAAACAGGCAAGATAGATCACGACGATCTTCGCCGTTTCGTCGATGCCGAACCAGATCACCACCAGCGGCAGATAGGCGAGCGGCGGCAACGGTCGATAGAACTCGAGCGGCGGATCGAGAAGGCCACGCGCAACCCGGCTCACGCCCATCAGGATACCGACCGGCACTGCCGTGAGCGCGGCGAGCGCAAACGCGCCGAACACGCGCAAAGCGCTCCAAGCGAGATGCTGCGAGAGCGGCAAGCCGCCTTGAATGCGGCCATGCCACGCGTCGAGAAACGCGGTCCATACCGCTTCCGGCGTCGGCAGAAATAGCGGCGGCAACCAGTGCAGATGCGTGGCAAGCCACCACAATGCCGCGAGCGTCGTGACCGAGAGCGCACTCAGCACCGCGGTCGGACCTTCGCCCGGCAGACGCCAGCCGTGCACAGGCCGCCCGGTTTGCCGCGGACGCTTGCCGGTCTGCGCGAGCGGCAGGTCACCCAATGATTCGCGCGAAGCCGTCATGACAGCACCTCGTCCTGCTTGCGCTCATGCAGCCGACGCACCAGCCGCTCGCGCCATTCGATGAAATCCACCGACGACTTCACCGCGCGCGCATCGCGTGTCTGTAGAAAACGCCGTGCGAACGGCAGGTCGTAGCTATCGGCGATGCGGCCCGGTCCCGGCGTCATGACAACGAGACGGGTCGCGAGAAAGAGCGCTTCCTCGACGCTATGCGTGATGAAAAACACTGTCTTGCGTGTGCGGCCCCAGACATCGAGCACGAGTTCCTGCATCGACTCGCGCGTCATGGCGTCGAGCGCGCCCATCGGTTCGTCCATTAGCAGCACTTGCGGATCGCTTGCGAGCGCGCGTGCAATGCCCACGCGCTGCTGCATGCCGCCCGACAGCGCATAGACCCGCGAGCGCGCATGCTTCTCGAGTCCGACAAGCTTCAGCATGTCGAGCGCGATACGCTCGCGCTCCGCCTTCGGCACACGCTGAAAGCGCAAACCGAGCGCGACGTTGTCGAGCACATCGAGCCAGGGCATCAACGCGTACTTCTGAAACACGACGCCGCGGTCCGCGCCTGGTCCGAGCACGGGCTCGCCGTTTAATCTCACTTCACCTTCAGTTGGCGGGATGAAGCCGGCAATGCAGTTGAGCAAGGTCGTCTTGCCGCAGCCCGACGCGCCCAGCGCGACCACGAACTCGCCGGGTTCGATACGTAGATCGACATCGGCGAGCGCGACATGCGGCGCCGCGCCGCGCGCGCCTTCGTAGGCGACGTGCAGTCGCCGGATCTCAAGACCGCTCATCGCCGGACCTCATGACGCCAATGGGAGACAGTGCGCGACGATCAATGCGCCGCACGCTGCACGAACTGCGGATCGACGCCGGTCGAATAGTCGGCCAGCACGCTCTGGATCGTGCCTTGCGTCTTCAGAAACGCCGCAGTGGCGGCCAGCGACTTCGCCGCGCCCGATTGCGCGCCGCCGCCGAGCCATGCATTCGAAGCCTGCTGCGCCGGCGTCGGGAACGCGTACAACGCCAGGCTCGCCGGCACTTGCTGCGCGTTCGCGCCGGACTCCTTGGCGACCGCCTCGACCTGCGGCGACGCTGCCGTCCATGCGGATGTGTGCTCGCGGTAACTTGCGTCGGTCGCGGCGAGCACCTTCACGAAGCGCGCGACGAACTCGGCGTTCTGACTGGCGAACTTGCGATCGACGACGAAGCCGTCGAAGGTCGCCTTGCCGGTCTGCTGCGCGACCTGCCCCGACGTAATGAGCACCTTGCCGTTCTTCTTGACCTTGGCGAGCACGGGATCCCAGATATACGTCGCGTCGATGTCGCCGCGCTCCCAAGCCGCCGCGACTTCAGGCGGGCGCAGATTGACGATCTTGACGTCGGACGGATTCACGCCGGCGCTCTGCAACGCAACCAGCGTATGAAAGTGCGACGTCGATACGAACGGCACACCGATCTTCTTGCCTTTGAGGCCGGCAACGCTCGTTACATTGGAGCCATCACGTGCGACCAGCGCTTCGGCGTCGTTGATATTGTCGAGAATCCAGAACAACGAAATATCCACGCCCTGCGACAGACCCGCGGCGATCGGGCTCGAGCCGGCTTCACCGAGTTGCACCGAACCCGAGGCCAGCGCGCGGATCACGTCGGCGCCGCTGCCCAGCTTGCGGTAGGTGACCTTGTAGCCGGTGGCTTTCTCCACTTCACCTGTCGCCTGCGCGTAACGCCAGGGCACCACCATGTCCTGATACGCGATCACCACTTCTTTGGTGTCGGCGTGCGCCACGGAAGCAAACGGCGCGGACAATGCGAGCAGCGTAGCAAACGCGGCAAGCGGACGGAGGATGCGGTTCATCGGGAAGCCCCTTGAGCAGGTGTTGTTCGGGAGGCTTTCGACTATAGGCAGTTTGTTCGCGGCCGGTTCTAATTAATCCGCGATTGCTAATCACGCTGGTTGAGCATTGCTTTTCACGTTCGGTTGGTTAGCGGCGACTGTTGGGATGGGCAGTCGGGCAGTTCCAGCGAATGATGGCGGATTGTGGCATGTGCGCGCAAGCTGGCCGTTCGGCAGATTGACCTTTTATCGACGGCAGCGGGATCATCTATGCGTTGCTAGAACTTCGCATTCCTATGATCGATTTCGTTGGCCGCCTTAGCTGGTTGCTTTTCAACGTCGGCGTGCCGGTGTGTGCGCCCTTCGCGCTGCTGCCTCTGTTGAGCTTTTCGCGGTTCTATCGGCAGTCGTCCAACGGTATTGCGATACGTTCTGTTCAGAACGGACAACTTCTCTGGGTCGTCATCTCAATGTGTGCCAGCGCGTGCTATGAGATCGGAAGCGCGTTGGGCGATGCATCGACGAATAGCAGGCTGGCTTTCATGTTGGCAGGGTTGCTCTGGCATGTTCTCTTTCTCGTCGTGGCATCCATCCTCGTGTCGTTCGGCGCAGCTGACTCGACGCCACATCCTGACTATCGTCACGGCGACGAGGCACGTGAGCGGAAGTTGATGTGGACATCCACGATCATGACTGCTGCAGTGGCCGCCTCATTTGCCCTATCTCATTATTCGTTAAACTAACTAATTAGCCACCCTCTGAGCTATACTTTTAAGCACGTCCAACAGGGAGAACTCAAATGCCCAATCTGATCGACTACGTCATGGAAAATCGCGATGTGCGCGATCGCCTGATCGAACTGGCCGCTCCATTTTCAGTCATCGGTAGCATCATCGCCTCGATCTGCATGCTGCTCGCACGTTACTACCGGTAATTCTTTGCAGAGAAGCCTGAAAACGCGCTGCATCGGCAATCAAAATCTGGCGCCCCAAAACAAAAAAGCCTGCAACGCGTGCAGGCTTTTTCTCAAACTGACAGCTATCAGCTAAGACGCTCAGACCACGCCAGCTCCATGCGCCTGCAAATCGGCGTGGTAACTCGAGCGAACCATCGCGCCCACGGCTGCGTGCGTGAAACCCATCTTGTACGCTTCTTCCTCGTACATCTTGAACGTGTCCGGGTGCACGTAAGACCGCACCGGCAGATGGTGTTCCGACGGTTGCAGATACTGACCGATCGTCAGCATATCCACGTTGTGTTCACGCAGGTCGCGCATCACCTGCAGAATCTCTTCTTCGGTTTCGCCGAGGCCGACCATCAGACCGGACTTGGTGGCCACATCAGGGTGCAGCGCCTTGAAGTCTTTCAGCAGCTTCAGCGAATGCGCGTAGTCCGAACCCGGGCGCGCTTCCTTGTACAGACGCGGCACCGTTTCGAGGTTGTGATTCATCACATCGGGCGGTGCGGCATTCAGAATGCCGATCGCGCGATCCAGACGGCCGCGAAAGTCCGGCGTCAGAATTTCGATGCGGGTTTCGGGCGAAAGCTCGCGCGTCTGACGGATACATTCCACGAAGTGAGCCGCGCCGCCGTCACGCAAATCGTCACGATCAACGCTGGTGATCACCACGTACTTGAGCTTCAACGCGGCGATGGTGCGCGCGAGGTTACCCGGTTCGTCCACATCGAGCGGATCCGGGCGGCCGTGGCCGACGTCGCAGAACGGGCAGCGGCGTGTGCACTTGTCGCCCATGATCATGAAGGTCGCCGTGCCCTTGCCGAAGCATTCGCCGATGTTCGGGCAACTCGCTTCTTCACACACCGTATGCAAGTTGTGCTCGCGCAGAATCTGCTTGATTTCGTAGAAACGCGAATTGCCGGTCGCCGCTTTGACGCGGATCCAGTCGGGTTTCTTGAGCTTTTCGATCGGGACGATCTTGATCGGAATACGGGCGGTCTTGGCTTGCGCCTTCTGCTTTGCGGTGGCGTCGTAAGCGGCGGCGGAAGCCGGCACGGCGTCAGGAGCGGGGGAAGCTGCGAGGTTCGCGGTAACGTCAGTCATTCGTTCGATCCAGTCAGGCGGTGAGCACACCGGCCTGTGGTTGGGCGACGGCCGCGGGACTGCCGTCGAGGTTTGCGGTGAGGCGTTCTGCAAAGGTGCGGGCCACGTCGTCCCAGCCGGCGGCCACGCCAAGCGTTGCCATATCGACTGTTTCGAGCCCCGCGTAGCCACATGGATTGATGGCCAGAAACGGCCGCAAATCCATGTTCACGTTCAGGCTCACGCCGTGATAACTGCAGCCGTTGCGGATCTTCAGACCCAGCGCCGCAATCTTGGCGCCGGCGTGCAGCCCGACGTCCGGCCCCGGCGCCACGTAGATACCGGGGGCGCCAGCCTTTCGTTCTCCGGCGAGATTATACGCCGCAAGGGTGTCGATCACGGCTTGCTCGATCCGCGTGACCAGTTCGCGCACCATCAACTTGCGGCGGCGCAAATCGAGCAGCAGGTACGCCACCACCTGGCCGGGCCCGTGATACGTGATCTGCCCGCCCCGGTCGACTTTGACCAGAGGAATACCGCTGTCGGCGGCCAGCAGATGGGCGGGATTGCCCGCCTGGCCTAGCGTGAAGACGGGTGGGTGTTCGACCAGCCAGATTTCGTCGGGGGTGTCGGCCGTGCGTTCGTCGGTGAACGTGCGCATGGCTTCGAAGCTGGCTTCGTAGGGTTCGCTGCCACGCCAGCGCAACGTGAGCGGCGTCGTGGAGGGCAAGGGAGTCGGGGAAACCGGGGTGGCGCACATGATCCCCGCAGTTTACCGAAATCTGGGAATCCCCGCCGAAGGTGGCAGGGTTGGCAGCGTCAAGTCGCGGCCGCCTTGCTGCGTGGCCTCAACGTGGCGCGGCCACGCCGGTAATGTCAGATGCAGTCGCCCGGCTGCGCCGCCGAGTTCCGCCGCGGCGCGCCATCCGGCCAAACCAGCGCGCCCGCGGCAGCACCATCAAACCGTGCGCCAGCCGCCCCGCATACGCGCCGTCAACCGTTCGCCGATGCGCGCAAACCAGTTGAGCGCGCGCTCGTCGCAACGTGTGGGCACTGAAAACGCCACTCTCGCTTGCCCGGTGCCCTCAGCGCTCAGCCACAGCCGTTCACCGCGCCGCAACCGCAGCGTATGGCCAGGTTGCAGCCAGTAATCTTCGGTATCGTCGCTGCGCGTGACCCACACCGCACCGCCGCGAACGACCAGCTTTGTGCTGCGCGCCACCTTCAGGGGAACTGTTTCGCCAGTGCGGATTTCAAACGCGATGCTAGAGGAAATTTCTCGCATGATGCCCTCGCCAAAGTTCGTTTCATGACTACAATCCTAGGCGTAGCAAGGGTTGACGCAAAACGATCTATTTTCACCTCTATGTGAGAAATATTGCCATGGACCTTCGGCAATTGCCCGCCCTGAACGCGATCAAGGCATTCGAGGCCGCCGCCCGCCACGAAAGCTTTTCGCGCGCAGCCGACGAGCTCTTCGTCACCCACGGCGCCGTCAGCCACCAGATCCGCGCGCTCGAAGCCGACCTCGGCGTCTCGCTGTTCGCGCGCGACGGCAAACGCGTGCGGCTCACCGAGACCGGCCGGCGCTACGCCACGCACGTGCGCTCTGCCCTCATGGCGCTCGCCGACGCCACCCGCGAAATCCGCGCCGGCGATCGCGAGCGGCGCCTCGTGGTGTCGATGCTGTCGTCATTTGCGGCGCGCTGGGTGACGCCGCGCGTCGGCAGTTTTATCGAGGCGCATCCGCAGTGGGACCTCGAGCTGCTGTCTACCAACGCGCTCACGGACTTCGCGCGGGACGACGTCGACGTGGCGATCCGTTTCGGCTTCGGCAAATATCCGGGTCTGCATTCGGAGTTGTTGCTGGAGGAGATTTTCTTTCCCGCCTGCGCGCCGAATTTCAACGGCGGCAAGCTGCCCCAAACCCCGGCCGATCTGGCCAAAGTCACCCTGCTGCGTTCCGACGACGAACTCTGGCGCCCCTGGTTCGACGCCGCCGGCCTCACCGAGTGGCCTGAGCCGAAGCGCGGCGTGCTGTACCAGGATTCGTCGAATCTTCTGCAGGCCGCCATCGACGGTCAGGGTGTCGCGCTCACGCGCCGCTCGCTGGCCATGCCCGAAATCGCGGCAGGCCGCCTCGTGCGGCTTTTCGATGTGGATGGGCCGAGCCCATGGCAGTACTACTTCATCTGCACGCCGCAGATGCTCGAAACCGCCCGTGTGAAAGCGTTTCGCGACTGGGTATTCGAGGAGGTGGGACGCTTCAAGCAGCTTTTCGACCGGGCGTGCGAACTACGACCCGCAGCAAGCGCCGATCGATCGGCGAACGCATTGCGCGTCACGCCGTAACACGTAAACGAAGGGCTTAAAGCACCACTTTGACCATCGGATGGCCGGTGAGCGCGCGATAGATATCATCGAGCTGCTCACGGCTCGTGGCGCGCACCGTGACCGTCAGGCCCGTGTAATTGCCACCGCTGGACGGACGCGTTTCGACACGCGAGGCGTCGACTTCGTTGTCGAACTGCCGCACCACCGTGACGATCGTCTCGGCGAACTCGGGGTGCGATTTGCCCATGATCTTGATCGGGAAATCGCAAGGAAACTCAAACAGTGACTCGTTCACGGAACTCATTCTCTACTCCTTGCTGCGCCTCGCGCGCTTGCTGGGCCTTGGCTCGCTGATACGCCGCGTACAGCGCCGCAAAGACGGCACCCGGCTTGCCCTCGCCGACCGGCCGGCCATCGAGTTGCGTGACCGGCAGCACTTCCTTGGTTGCCGAACTGACGATGATCTCGTCAGCCGCGCGCAGTTCGGCCTCGGTGATCTCGCGCGCTTCGAAACGGATGCCGCACTCGCTCGTCAGTTCCTCGATCAGGCCGTAGCGAATCCCTTCGAGAATCTTGTGGCTGCGCGGCGGCGCGGCCAACACGCCGTCCTTCACCATCCACACATTCGACGACGACCCTTCGGTCAGCATGCCGTCGCGAAACTGGATCGTCTCGAACGCATCGTTCTGCGCGGCATATTGCGCCATCAGCACGTTGCCGAGCAGCGACACGGACTTGATGTCGCAATTGAGCCAGCGGCGATCTTCAGCCGTCACGCAACGCACGCCTTCTGCGCGCTGCGCCGCGTCCGGCAGGTTCAGCGGCGTGACCATCACGAATACAGTCGGCTGGATGCCGGCCGGAAACGCATGACCGCGTTTGGCGACACCGCGCGTGACCTGAATATAGGCAATCGCGTCCTGATCCGCACGCAAACCGCCGTCCGCCTCGTTCGCCGCGACCACGCGCTCGATCAGCGCGCGCCAGCCGGCGTCGTCGAAAGGATTGACGATGCCGATCTTGTCCACCGAGCGCGCGAGGCGCGCCAGGTGCTGCTGGAAACGGAACGGCGTACGGCCGCCCGCATGCGCGGGATGGGCGTAGAGCGGCGCAACTTCGTAAATGCCGTCGCCGAAAATAAAGCCGCGGTCGAGAACCGGCACGCGCGCTTCGGACAACGGCACCAGCTCGCCGTTCAGATAGACAATCGGATCGGGCGAAACATCGGAAACAGCGGTCATTGCAATCAGGCTCTTACTTCTTCTTGTTGAACATGAGCATCAGCGAATCCCACACGCGGCCGACCACACCGGCTTGCGGCACAGCCTGCAACGCCACGATCGGGAACTGCGCAAGGACCTTGCCGTCGGCCACCAGCTTCGCCGTACCGACCTGCTGACCATTCGCGATCGGTGCGATCAGCGGATCGATCTGCTCGATCTGCGGTTTCACCTTGTCGCCCATGCCCTTCGGCACGGTGATGTACTGATCGCTCTTCACGCCGATCTGCACGGTGTCCTGCGCACCCTTGTAGACGCGCGGCGTGCCCACCACCTGATTCGCCTTGTACAGACGCACTGTGTCGTAGGCGCTGTAGCCGTAGTTCAGCATCTTCAGGCTGTCCTGCACGCGGTCGTGTTCCTTGGTCTCGCCCATCATGACCGAGACGAGACGGCGTGACGCGTCGGTCGCGCCCGGCAGCGAACGCTTCGCGCTCGCGATCAGGCAGTAACCGGCGGCTTGCGTGTGACCGGTCTTCAGACCGTCGACGGTCGGGTCGATCCACAGCAGGCGGTTGCGGTTCGGCTGCTTGATCTTGTTGTACGTGAATTCCTTGACCGAGAAGATGTTGTAGTAGTCAGGGAAGTCGCGAATCAGACGCGCCGACAGCACCGCGAGGTCGCCCGCCGTGGTGTAGTGCTGCGGATCGGGCATACCGTTCACGTCGGCGAAATGCGTGTTCTTCATGCCGAGCTTCTGCGCTTCGTTGTTCATCATGTTGACGAACTGCGACTCGCTGCCGCCTACAAGTTCGGCCAGCGCGATCGCCGCGTCGTTACCCGACTGGATGATCATGCCGTACACGAGATCGTGCACGGTCACCGGCTTGTTGGCTTCGATGAACATGCGCGATTCGTCCGTGCGCACGCGGCGCACCGCTTCGCTCGGCATGACCGTCTGGTCCATGTTGATCTTCTTCGTCTGCAGTGCTTCGAAGACGAGGTATGCCGTCATCAGCTTGGTCAGCGACGCCGGTTCGACGCGCTCGTCCGGATTGCCCGAGGCGAGCACCTGGTTGCTGGTCGCGTCGACGAGCACCCACGAGCGCGCATTCACGGCCGGCGGCGGCACTTGCGCGAACGCGGTGCTGGCGACGAGCGTGGCCGGCAGCACCACGCCGAGGGTCACGGCACGGCTAAGCGTAGAAGGAACGAAGGAAGCAAGGGAAGGGAATGACGTGCGGCCGGAGGTGGAGAAACGCATAGGGTCGATTCGTGCAGAAAAATACATCGCGCGCAGGGCGCAGAGTTTGGAAGAGCCGGTCGGCGAGCGTCTGGCCATAAAAACGGCGCGGCGCCCATTGGACTTCCGGCCACGCGATCGGTTCGCGCAGCACGCCCGCATCCGCCACCGCTGCGCGCGAAAAAGACGCTACGCGTCGCGCGAACTGCCGGATGGGCGGCGCTGCGCCCAAAAAAGAGTCGCCATTATACGCGCGCTCTCCCCGTTACTTTGCGCAAAGGCTGGCGATTAATTTGCGTTTGTGCGTACCTGTACCCCGGAAAACACACATCGCGCGCCGCTTACCGCCATGCGTCGACGATGATCCGCTTCAGCACGTGCAGCTTGCGATGCAGAAAATGCTCCGCGCCCGGAATCACGACAACCGGCAATTCCTGCGGCCGCGCCCAGTCGTAAACGGATTGAATGGGAACCGTCTCATCGGTTTCGCCGTGAATCACCAGCGTGTTTTCCGGCACCGGGGCGACTTCCCAGCGGCTCGCCGCCGTGCCGACCAGCACCATTCGCTCGATCTCCTGACCTTCTTCGCGCAACTGCGCGGCCACGTGCGACAACACGAAGGTCCCGAACGAAAAACCCGCCAGCACGAGGGGCAGATCGCCTTGGCCCGGTTCGGCGCGCATGTGATCGAGCACGGCGCGCAAGTCGTCGCGCTCGCCGATGCCTGCGTCATGTTCGCCTTGCGTTTCGCCGACGCCGCGAAAATTCGAGCGATACGTCACGTAGTTCAACTGCACGAGTGTGCGTGCGAGCGTCTGCGCGACCTTGTTGTCCATCGTGCCGCCGAACAGCGGATGCGGATGCGCGACCAGCGCGATGCCGCGCGGCGCGGCGCCGTTTTCGCGCGTGTCGTCGGGCAGATCCAGCGCAACCTCGATCTTGCCGACCGGGCCGTCAATCAGATATTTTTTGGTGTGTACGTTCATGGCGAGACTTATTGATCGATTTTCAGACGCTCGACGATCTTGCCGTTGGCGAGGTGCGAGTCGACGATTTCGTCGATGTCGCTCTCATCGACGTACGTGTACCAGATGCCTTCCGGATACACGACGAGCGTCGGGCCGAGTTCGCAGCGGTCGAGGCACCCGGCCTTGTTGATGCGCACCTGACCCGGGCCTGCGAGACCGAGCTTCTTTACGCGTTTTTTGGCGTACTCCTGCATCTCCTGCGCATTGCAGTTCGCGCAGCTCGGGCGCTCGGCGCCGGGGTCGCGCTGATTGAGACAGAAGAAGACGTGGTACTTGTAGAAGGAGTCCATGATGTCCGGGGGCGAGACTGTCAGTGTGGGGAATGGCGCTGGATGCACGGCGGCGCGCCTGTTGTGCGAACGATTATAACGAGCGAGGCTGGCGGTCGCCGATGCTGTCCACGCCCGCCCTGCGTGCCGCACACCTTCACGCGTGTTTCATGCGCCGCTTGAGCCACGCCTGTTCCACCACATACGCCAGCCACACGAGCGCCGCGTACGGCCAGATCCACGCGAGCCAGTGGGCCAGTCCGTTGAAGTGCAGATAACGCCCTTGCCGCCAGTCGGCGAGCACGGCATCGAAATACGGGTTGACCGGCAGCAGGTTGACGAACACCAGCGCGATAGTCAGCGCGACGCCCGCCAGCGCCGCGCGCGATCGGCGCTGCAGACGCAACGTGAGGAGTGCCGCGGCGGTCCCGCACACAAGACCCGCGAACGCGCCGGGCGTCGCCCAGTCGAACGCGAGGCCGGACTGCGACTGCAGAAACGTCGCGCCCGCTTTCACGCACAAGGTCACCACGATAAACAGCAGCAGCAGGCGCACGCGCGGCGCATGTCGGCGCGCCGGCAACGAGGCCAGCGCGAGCGCGGCGAACAGGTTGAGCGTGGTGATGACGGCTTCCCACACATCGTCGGGCATCCAGGCGGCGACGAGCGCCGGCCAGGCGCCGACGTGCCAGCCAGGTGGCGTCCACGCGAGCAAGGCGTCTTGCGTGGTCGAATCGAAACGCAGCCAGAGCGCGCGCGGCCAGTTGCCGAGACCGAACAGGCGCGGCGCCGGATACATCGTCGCGAACGGCCACGCCACGATCAGACACGCGAGCGCGGCTCGATCTCGCTCGAACCACAGAAGCCGCGCGCGCCGCAGCAAGCCGCGATCGAGCAGCGCGCCCGTCGCCGGCGACATGATCGCCGCGCCGAGCAGCGCACCGAGCGCATTGGCGGCGAGATCCAGGTTGGAGGCGACGCGTGTCGGCAGATAGGTTTGCACGGCTTCCATCACGCCGGAGAGCAGTCCGCCGAGCACGAAGGCGAACGCAACGGCGAGCGTGCCGCGCCAGCGCGGATAGGCCGCGAGCACCACCAGCGCGCCGAACGGCATATAGCCGAGCACGTTCGTGACGACGTCAAAGGCCGTCAGGTACTGCGGCATGGGATCGGACAGATAGGCAAACGGAGCGAGGCCGAGCGAACGCCAGCCCGAAAACGGATACCAGGAACCGTAGACGATCAACGCGGTATACAGCACCAGCGCCTGGCGGGCGAGCACCGACGGACGGCGCGCCCAGGGTTTCACGCTCATGCAGCGCTCCGCGATGTGCGCTGCGAGCCGGTCATTGCGCGGCGACCAGCGCCTGCACGCCGAGCCATGCGCCAATCTGCGAGACGAGATCGTCGCTGGCGGTGGCGAGCGCCTGCGCGCCGCCGGCGGCGTCCGCCGACCTGGACGGCGCCCGCGCGATGAACGTGCGCTGGCTGAGCACCTTGCCGCTTTGCGTGAGCGTGGCGCGCGCGGTGACCGCGGCGTGACTTTCGGACTGGCTGTCGAAGACCTGTTCGAACTCGCTCAGATCGACCTTCAGCACCGGCGCGGCGACGCCGTCGGCGCCCGTCAGCACCGTGCCGCGCGAACTGAGCGCGCCACGCAGACGCTGGGTCAGCAATTGCGAAGGCGTCATGGTCCAGTGGCTGTTCGCGTACGCGGCGGTCTGCTGCGCGTCGGCGTAACTCAGGCGGTACATCAGCTTGTCCGACTCGAGCACATCGGGCGCGCTCACATCGAGCACCTTCACGGCCGGCGACGTGCCGGCGGACGCTGCCGGACTCGGCGGCCCGAAGTCGTAGCGGATGTCAGAGAGCGCTGCCGGTGTGCCGGCGCAGCCCGCGGCGAGCACGCCGAATGCGAGCAGCACCGCCAGCGCGGCGCTCGTGGGCAAAAATCGGTGAATCGAGCGTGACATGACAATCTTCCTTTCTTCAAACCTTCAAAATCATTGCTTCAACTTCATTGCTACAACTCATTGCGCAGCGCGCGCGGCGGGCCATTTGAAGCCCGCTTCGCCGGGGCCGGGCGCCGCACCCGGCGCGCCGAACAGCACGCTGCGCGGGCTGGTGCTGAACGTATCGGCGGCGCGGTCCACCGAGCGGGCCGCGGAGCGCACGTCTTCAGCGAGCGAATTGACGCGCGGCAAGGTGTCGTAGCCGACCCGCGACGACAGTTCCTGCACGGCGCCGTTGATCGACACCAGCGCGTCGCCGGCCTGCTGCGCGGCCGTGCCGACCTTGTTCAGATTGGTCTCGAACGGGCCGTTCGGCCGGTTCAGGCTGGTGATCAACTGATTGGTCGACGCCAGCGTGCGATCCAGCTGGTTGATCGTGCCGGGCAGCATCCCGGCGGCCGGCGCTATTTTCTGCGTCAGCGTGGCCACGCCGTCGGCGGCTTGCTGCAGGCTTGCGGCCGTTCCTTGCAACTGCGCGGCCATTTCCGGCGACAGCAAACGGTCGACATCGTCCGTGACTTTTTCGAGTTTGCGCAGCAGCACGTCGCCGCGTTGCTGCAATTGATCGAGCAAGCCGGGGCGCATCGGCAGCTGCGCCACCTGTTTGGGCGACGACGCCAGCGGCGTCGGATCGCGCCCATTGTCATCCAGCTGGATAAAGGCGATACCCGTGACGCCCTGAAAACCCAGGCTGCCGAACGTCGAATGGGTAATCGGCGCGTGCGTATCGACGAGGATGCGAATCAGAATTTGCCCCGGATGAGCCGGATCGAACTTGATGGACTGCACCTTGCCGACGTCGAGCCCGCGATAACGCACGGCGGCGTCGGTGAACAGGCCCGTCACGTTGGTGCGCGCGATCAGATCGTACGGCACCCGCACGGAACGGTCGACATTGAACAAAAAACCCGCCAGCGCGATAGCCACCAGCAAAACGATCGTGAAGAGCCCGGCCCAGAAGGCATGTGATTTGTTTTCCATTGTCAGGTTCCCTGGTTCACAGCGGCAATTCGGACGATGCCGGCTCGAGCGCCGCCCGCGGCAGCTTCGCGCGGCGCTCCGGCGGCAGCGCCTGCAACGCGCGGCGCCCGCGCAGGCCGAGGAAATATTCGCGGATGAAAGGATGATCGACGCCCGCGGCCTCCTCGACCGGCGCGGCGACCAGCACCTTGCGATCCGCCAGCACGGCGACGCGGGTGGACAACGCGATCATCGTGTCGAGATCGTGCGTGACCATCACCACCGTCAAGCCGAGCGCGCGATGCAGCGCCGAGATCAGCTCGACGAATTCATCCGACGCCTGCGGATCGAGCCCGGCGGTCGGTTCGTCGAGAAACAGCAGTTCGGGTTCGAGCGCGATCGCGCGCGCAATGCCCACGCGTTTGATCATGCCGCCCGACAGCGCCGACGGCATTTTCGATGCGTGCTTGCACGGCAGGCCGACCATCTCCAGCTTGAGCATCACGATGTCGCGCAACAGATCTTCGGGCACCTGGCCGAGTTCACGCACTGGCTGCGCAATGTTGTCGAACACCGACAGCGACGAGAACAGCGCGCCGCGCTGAAACAGCATGCCGGAGCGGCTGCGCATCAGCAGCGCGGTTTCAGGCGAAATGGTCGCGAGATCCTCGCCGAACAGCTTGATGGTGCCCGACGAAGGACGCTCCAGCCCGAGAATCTGCCGCACCAGCGTGGTCTTGCCGGAACCCGAGCCGCCGACGATCGACACGATCTCGCCGCGCCGCACGTCCAGATTCAGATGCCGGTGCACGATGTTGCGCCCGTAGCGCTTGGTCACGTCGATCACTTCGATCACCGGCTCGGCGATCGAGGGTACGGGTTGGCCGCGCACGGCCTGAGTGAGTGGCGCGATCATCCGAGCCCCACGTTCTGGAAGAGGATCGCGAACACGGCGTCCGCGAGAATCACGATGGTAATCGAGGTCACCACCGAGGTCGTCGTGCCTTCGCCGAGACTCTGCGAATTGGCCTTGATACGGAAACCGAAATGACAGCCGACGATCGCGATCAGCATGCCGAACGCGACGCCCTTGCCCAGGCCGATCCACAGATTTGCGACCGGCACCACGCCCGGCAAAGCCCGCGCGAAATAGCTCATGTCGATGCCGAGCGCGATCTTCGCCGCGAGTGCGCCGCCCGTCAGCGCGATGATGTTGGTCCACATGACGAGCAGCGGCATCGCCACGCCGAGCGCGACCACGCGCGGCAAGATCAGCCGCAGGCCGTGCGGGATGCCCATCACGCGCATGGCGTCGAGTTCCTCGGTCACGCGCATCACGCCGATCTGCGCGGTGATCGCCGAACCCGAGCGGCCAGCCACCAGAATCGCAGCGAGCACCGGCCCGAGTTCGCGAATCACCGAGAGCCCAAGGATATTGACGATGTACTGGTTTGCGCCAAAAAGCCGCAGCTGCTGCGCGGACAGATAACTGAGCACGATGCCGATCAGGAACGCGACCAGCGCGGTGATCGGCAGGGCTTTGGTGCCCGCGTTATAGATGTTCGCGGAGATCTCGGTCCACGGCGTGATTTTCGGTTTGCGCGCGATCGCCAGCAGGTCGAGAACGACGCGCCCGAGCATCGCCACGCCGCCGTACAGATGCTCGAAGAACGAGAAAATCGCGAGCCCGAGCCGCGTGAGCGGATCGAACCTGATCACCGGCTCGGCCTTTTCGCGCACGGTGTCGAGCAAGGCGATGCGTTCGAAAATATCGCGCTGCGTGTCGGTCAGCGTGGTGTCCGGGGGCATCTTGTGGCCCCACACGCGCCACAGCGCCTGGCCGCCGACGTGGTCCATCCGGTCGATCCGCGACAGGTCCCATTGACCGATGCCTTCGGCGCCGACCAGCGACCGCAACAGAGGGATCACGTGCCCAGTGGCCCTGTCGCGCGCGAGCGCGAGCGCCGTCCACTGGCCCGAGAGCCGGACGATCTTGCCTTGGCTGCCGGCCGCGACTTCGAGGCCGGGCGGAGTGTCGTAGTTCAAGGATCGTTGAATCTGGTTATCGGATTAGCGGCCATTGTAACGAAGGCGCGGCGCGGGAACCGTGCGCGCGGGCTCAACGGGTTGGCTGTCGCTACAATATGAATCATGAACACGTCCAAGACTCCCCCTCAAGGCGACTGGCGCATCGACCGCGAGCGCGCCGTCGCGCTGTTCGGCCCGCACGCGCACGACTGGCCGATCGAAATCGTCGAGGAAACCGGCTCGACCAACGCCGACCTGATGACGCGCGTCAAAGCGCTGCCGCGCAAGCCCGGCGCGCTGCCGCGGCCGATCGTGCGGGTCGCGTATCTGCAAACCGCCGGGCGCGGCCGCCGTGGCCGTCCGTGGTATGCGGAGCCGGGCAATGCGCTGCTGTTTTCGGTGGCATGCGTGCTGCCGCGTCCGCTTGAAGGGCTCGCGGGTCTGAGTCTCGCGGTGGGCGTCGCCTTGGTCGACGGGCTACGCGCGCTGCCGGTCGCCGGTCCCGGCCAGATCGCGCTGAAGTGGCCGAACGACGTCCTGCTCGAAGGCGACAAACTGGCCGGCATCCTGATCGAAACGGCGTGGAGCACCGACGACGCCAGCGCGGTGGTGATCGGCATCGGCACCAACGTGAAGGGCGCGGACGAACTCGCGGCCAAAGTCGGCGCGCTGAACGCCGGCGTGCCGCCGCAGGCGCGCGGCACCGCGCCGACCGCCTTGCAGCGCGCGCTGCCCAACGCCAACCTTACCGACACGCTCGCCGCCGAGCTGAACGCGCTCGAACCGGCCTTGCAGCGCTTCGGCGCTGAAGGTTTCGCGCCGTTCCAGGCGCGCTGGAACGCGGTGCACGCCTACGCAGGCCGCGAAGTGGTGTTGCTGGAACAAGGCCAGGAACAGATGCGCGGCGTGGCGGCGGGCGTCGACGAGCGCGGCCAGTTGCTGCTCGACACCGCCACCGGCCGCGAGACCGTCGCGACCGGCGACGTCTCGCTGCGTCTGGCCGACGGTGCCGCATGACGAGCGGCGCGCCTGATTTACTGATCGACGCGGGCAATAGCCGTATCAAGTGGGCGCTGGTCACGGCGGACGGTTCGCAGATCGCGGCCGGCGCCCTGCCCCACAGCGGCGCGGATCAGCCGGACTGGTCGGATTTGCCGACGCCCTGCCGCGCATGGTTGTCCAATGTCGCGGGCGAAAATGTCGCGGCGCGGATTGCCGCTTCGCTCGACGCGCGCTGGCCGCAGTTGCCGCTCACCACGATCCGCGCTTGCGCGCAGCAATGCGGTGTGACCAACAGCTACACCACGCCGCAGGCGCTCGGCAGCGACCGCTGGGCCGGCATGATCGGCGCGCACGCGGCATTCCTTGGCGAACATCTGCTGATTGCGACGTTCGGCACAGCGACCACGCTCGAGGCATTGCGCGCGGACGGCTGCTTTGTCGGCGGTCTGATTGCGCCGGGCTGGAGCTTGATGATGCGTTCGCTCGGCGAGCACACAGCGCAATTGCCGACGCTCGACGCCCACGCAGCTCGCGGCCTGCTCGACGGCAGCATCGCCGCTGCGGGACGCAGCGGCCCGTTCTTCGCGACAGATACGCCGCGTTCGTTGTCCGCCGGTTGCACGCTGGCGCAAGCAGGCTTGGTCGAGCGGATGTGGCGCGATCTGCAGGATGAATGGCAGGTGCCGGTGCGGCTCGTGGTCAGCGGCGGCGCCGTGGACGAAGTGGCGAGCGCACTGAAAGTGCCGCATACTCGCCACGATTCGCTCGTGCTGTCCGGTCTTGCGCTGATTGCCGCCGAGCGCGCCTTGGAACGCGGCAACTGAATCGCGACCAACGGCATAACGGCGGCTCAACTTCTTGACGGGGAAAACCAACAATGCTGCGCTGGCTGATCGCCATATTGTTTCTTGCCAATATGCTGGCATTCGTCGCGGTGCGCGGCGTGTTCGGCCCGACGCCCACAGCCGGCGGACGCGAGCCCAACCATCTGAATCGCCAGGTTCATCAGGAATGGTTGAGGGTGCAGCCCGTCACTGCGGCCGAAGCCGCCGATCAGGCCGTGGTGGGCGGCCCGGCGCCGATGGCACCGATCGCGGCATCCGCGCTTTCGCAGTAAGTCGCTCGCAATCCTGCAGCGTATGCGATGCAAGTCGCGAGGCCGGTGAGAGACTCACGTCGCAGCCACCACTAGCCTTGCGTACGAACCTTCTTCAGTAGTGCGGTAGTCGAGCGGTCGTGCTCGAAGGGAATGGCCAAAGCCTTACCGCCCCAGCTTCGCACGATGGCCGACTCGGGCAACACGTCCATGTCGTAGTCGCCGCCTTTTACGAGCACGTCCGGCCGCACCGCCGAAATCAACTCGACGGGCGTTTTCTCGCCGAAGCACACCACGTAGTCGACGCTCTCCAGCGCTGCCAGCAAGGCCATGCGATCGGCTTCGTTGTTGATGGGCCGGTCGTCGCCCTTGCCGAGCATGCGCACCGACGCATCGCTATTCACGCCGACGATCAGGCAAGCGCCCAAAGCCTTGGCATCGGCGAGATACGTCACGTGTCCGCGATGCAGGATATCGAACACGCCGTTGGTAAACACAACCGGCGCGTTCAGCGAGGGACGCAGCGTCACCAGTGCATCGCGCGTGAGAATCTTGCGTTCGAAAATGGCAGCCATGAAGGAATTGGAAAGGACAGGAAGGTGTCGTCACCATACACGATGGGTCGCATGAAACAAAACGGCCTGGCGCACACAAGAGCGTCAGGCCGTTCTTTTTCAAACCGGTTCGCAGCGCGCGCGGCGGCGCAAACCGAGTCACATGCTCGCGACCCTCAGGCCGGTTGTTCAGCCGACTTCTGATCGGCCTGCAGACGCAGAACCACTTCCTTGCGGTAGCGGTTCAGTTCCTGCGCCGTATTGAACGTGCGCTCGAACAGAATGGACAGGTTGTGCAGAATGCGCTCGACCACCTTCTTTTCCCAGCCGTCGTCGAAGCGGATCTGTTCGTCGAGCCAGCGTTCGAGCCATTCCGGATCCGGTAGACGCGACTGAATCGTGTCGCGCGGGAACAGCGCCTGGTTCACGTGCAGGTTGGTGGGATGCAGCGGTTTTTCCGTGCGGCGAGCCGATGCCATCAGGACACCGATCTTCGCAAACGCAGCCCGCGCGATGTCGCCGGTTTGCGCCATGGCCTTCTTCATGTAGCGCAGATACGCGCCGCCATGCCGCGCTTCGTCGCGCGAGATGGTTTCGTAGATGTGCTTGATGACCGGCTCCGTGTGCCATTCGGCTGCACGGCGATACCAGTGATTCAGGCGGATTTCGCCGCAGAAGTGGAGCATCAGCGTTTCGAGCGGCGGCGCCGGATCGAATTCGAAGCGCACGGCGTGCAGTTCCTCTTCGGTCGGGCACATTTCCGGTTTGAAGCGGCGCAGATATTCCATCAGCACCAGCGAATGTTTCTGCTCTTCGAAGAACCACACGCTCATGAACGCAGAGAAATCGCTGTCGTGATGGTTGTCACGCAGAAACATTTCCGTGGCGGGCAACGCCGACCATTCGGTGATCGCGTTCATCTTGATCGTCGCTGCCTGCTCGTCGGTCAATAGCGATGCATCGAACTTGTCCCAGGGAATGTCTTTCTCCATGTCCCATCGAACGGATTCGAGCGATTTATAAAGTTCCGGATAAAGCATGGTGTTCATAGTCCCACCCCTGTTCTGCGCATACTGTGTGTGTCTATCACTACTACGGTGTAGTACTTTTGCCCACGACGAACGGATCGCACCTAAATGTGCACCGTTTGCCGGCCAAGCACTCAATTTTACGCGGTAATCGGCCGCCCAGATGCACCTGACGGCAAAGAAGTCCAGGCGTTTGCGCCCGCGCGTCTAACTACGCTACGCGCTGCGCGGCCAACCGTGGGTGAGGGATACCCTGTGCCTGAGGTCGAGCCAGTTGCGATGAAAACCGCACCGTCCAGCCCTGCGCCGGTGTTGCCGGCGGCGAATGGAGCAAGGGCGGCTGGATTGGTATTTTCAGCGCGCGCCCAAAAGCCAAAATAAAGCTTACATAATAATAGCATGCTGACTTGACTGAACCCGCGCTGGAACAGCCGCAATTCCGGTGCCTGGCTGACCGTGCGCAAGAAATCGTGCGATTTGCGCAGTGTGGCGAACGATCGGGGTCAAAAGCATGACAGACGGCCAACTTGCCTTGCTGTGTCGCTTCAAGACCGCGCCGCGCCACGCGTTTCATTTCTGCCTTTAAACGGACTTTTTCGTGGCTTTCGGGCTGGCGTTTGCACTGGCGCCGCTCGTGCGCTTCGTGGCCGGCGGGGCCCGCTTCGCCGCCGGCCGTTTGGCCTCTGCCTCCCCGGCGTCCGCGTTTCGCGCCGATGTCTGCTGCGCGTCGCCCGCCGGCTCGCCGCCGGCTGCAGAAGCGGCCGCATCGTCCGGGGCAAAATCAGACGGCTCGGCGCCCGCACCGGCGGCCGGCGGTTGCGTCATCGCGAACTGGGCGATCTGGTTGAACTGCGATTGCAGCAGATTCCACCACGCCGACGCGTCGAATGGCGGCGTGGCCAGCGCCTCCTCTTCCCCACCCGCCGGCTCCTCGGCCGACGCAGCGGCGCTCGCCGCAGCAGCCGGCGCCGGGGCAGGCGCGGCCGGGTGCGGCCAGCCTCTCGCGGGCGCCGGACTCGGCGCGGCCGACTCCGCTGCGGGCTGCGACATCGACGTCTGCGCGAACGCGCCGAACGCGCGCAATGTCGCGAGCGTCGCGCGCTGCACTTCGAGCGCCTGAATCGCGGACTGCAGCATGCTCAGATTCAGCTTGAGCCATTGCTCGACCGCCCGCATGTCGGTGATGCGCTTGTCGAGTTCTTCGACGTTGGTGAGCGGCGCCATCATGTCGGACATCATCGAGAGCGAAGGTCCGAGGCCGCCGCCAGCGGCCGGCTGCGCGCCCGAAAAAGCCGAGCCGAACGGCGACAGCCGCATCATGCCCCACATGCGTTCGAGCATTTCAGCGGGCGGGAACCCGGGAAAGCCAGGAAAGGGCGGCGTGGAGTTGGAAGAATCGGTCATGGTTGTCGGCTCGCTGCGTAAATTGAAGAAGAAGCGTTAAGGAAGGGGCGCCGTCCCGCGCGCGTCTTGTTTCGATCATACCGTGCAGGAGGCCGCCTCAGGAGCCCTCGCCGCCTGTCGCGCCGCCGCTCGACGGCTGACCGCGCCACGGGTCCGCGCCGCCGAAATCCGGCGCGCGCCGCTCGCGCAGCGAGTTCACGCCTTCGCGCACATCAGGGCCGGCAAAGCCCATGAATTCCAGCGCGAGCGACGTATCGAACGCCGGTCCCGCCGAGCGCAGCCAGTTGTTCAACGCGTACTTGGTCCAGCGAATCGCCGTTTGCGAGCCGTCGGCCAGCTTCTGCGCGACTTCGAATGCTTTGGGCAGCAGATCGTTTTCGTCGACGGCGAGCGAGACGAGGCCGATGCGTTCAGCCTCCTCGCCGCTCACCGGCTCGCACAGCATGAGGTAATACTTGGCTTTCGCCATCCCGCACAGCAGCGGCCAGACGATCGCCGCGTGATCGCCGGCGGCCACGCCCAGACGCGTATGGCCGTCGATGATCCGCGCCGTCTTCGTCGCGATCGAAATGTCGGCGAGGAGCCCCGCCACGAGCCCGGCACCGACTGCCGGCCCGTGCATGGCCGAAACAACCGGCTTGCTGCAATTGATCACGTTGTAGACCAGATCGCGCGCCTCACGCCACACTCGCGCGCGCACGTCGAAATCAGTGGCCATGTCTTCGACGAGTTGCAGGTCGCCGCCGGCCGAAAAGCCCTTGCCTTCGCCGCGAATGATCGCCACGCGCGTGTCGGGATCGCGGTCGATGTCACGCCAGATCTCCGCAAGTTCGAAGTGCATGCGCGCGTTGGCGGTGGCGAGCGCGCTCTTGTTCGCGCCCTCGCCGCTCATCACGACTTCGAGCACGCCGTGCGGATGGCGATGCAACTGGAGCGACTGGTAACGCGCGTAAAACGCGTCGTTACGGTGAGGTGCCTGAGACATGATGAGCGATCCGTATATCGGTGTTTCGTTTGAACCGTGCCGCGTTTGTTCAACGCGGCTGATAAACCCACTTCGCGTTCTTGATTTCGACCATCACCCGCGCCCGCTGATCGAGCCCGAGGTGATCCGTGGCGCTCATGTTGACGACGCCGTTGGTGTCCGCGAGACCGCGTGTTGCTTCGAGCGCATCGCGCAGCGCGCGGCGAAATTCCGGCGTGCCCGGCGCGCCGCTTTTCAACGCGATCGGTACGGCATGACCGAGCAGCATGCCCGCGTCCCACGTGTACGAGCCGAATGCCGAGACGCTGCCCGCGCCGCGCACCGCTTCGAAGCGCGCGATGTAATCGAGCGCAAGCCGCTTGGCCGGATGATCCGCCGGCAATTGCGCGGCGACCAGCACCGGACTCGCGGGCAGGAAGGTGCCATTGCAATCGGCGCCGCAGACGCGCAGGAAGTCGTTATTCCCAACGCCGTGATTGTGATAGATCAGGCCTTTGTAGCCACGTTCCCTCAGTGTTTTCGGCGGCAAGGCGGCGGGCGTGCCGGCCGCGCCGACCACCACCGCGTCCGGATGCGTCGCGAGAATCTTAAGGACCTGGCCGGTCACGCTCGGATCGGTGCGATTAAAGCGCTCGCTCGCCACCATCTCGATGTGATGCAGCTGCGCGAACTTCGCGACCTCGGTGTAGAAGGTCTCGCCGAGCGCGTCGGCCTGGCCAATAAATGCGATGGTTTTGACGCCGTGCAGACTGGCGTGTTCGGCAATCGCCGACGCCATCATCGCGTCGGTTTGTGGCGTCTTGAAGACCCAGTGGCGTTTCGCATCCACGGGCTCGATGATTTTCGCCGACGAGGCCAGCGAGATCATCGGCGTTTGACCTTCGGCGACTACATCGATCATGGCCAGCGAATTCGGCGTGATCGACGACCCGATGATCGCGTCGACGTGATTCTCGGAGATCAGTTTCTTGGTGTCCTGCACGGCCTGCGTAGTATCGGATGCGTCGTCGAGCACGATGTATTCGACGCTCTGACCGCCGATCTGTTTGGGCAGCAGCGCGACCGTATCGCGCGCCGGAATGCCGAGCGACGCGGCCGGTCCGGTGAGCGACAATACCAGGCCGATTTTCACCTGCGCCAACGCGATACCGGGCAATACACCCGCCAACGCCGCGCATAGCGCAACGGCACGACGCGTGAGGCGACCGCGCGATGGCGTCGGGCGCGAGTGGTTGGACGCGCGAGCGCGCTGGGTTTCGGGTTCAAGGAATTCGATTCGCGGCATGCTGTCTCCTCACGTCGGTTTTCGTTTTGATGTACCGCCGATGTCCGGCTCATGCCCTACTCACGTGCCGTCACACGCGGCTTCGCGACAGTCCTGCGATGAATCCGCAGTCAGCCACCCCGGCCATGCCGTCGCGCCAGTCAGTGTAGCCGCGCACACTCGCCACGGCATCGGGCGAAACCCTTTCGAACCGGAACGAAGCGCGCGGATACCCGTGCGGCCGACATGCCGCGTTCCACACAACAGCGGTGCGTCAATCCAGCGGCGCGATGCCCTGATCGATCGACCCGAAAATCGACTTGCCCGCTTCGTCGAACATTTCGATCTTCACTGTATCGCCGTACTTCATGAACTCGGTCTGCGGCGCGCCGTGCTCGATGGTTTCGAGGCAGCGCTTCTCGGCGATACAGCAATAGCCACGCTTGGCGTCCTTGTTCGACACCGTGCCCGAGCCGACGATTGCGCCCGCGCGCAGATTGCGCGTCTTCGCGGCGTGCGCGATCAACTGGCCGAAGTGAAACACCATGTCCGTGCCGGCATCAGGCTGGCCAACTTTCTTGTTGTTCCAGTGGACGATCATCGGCCGATGCACGCGACCTTCGCGCCAGTGTTCGCCGAGTTCGTCGGGCGTCACCGCCATCGGCGCGAACGACGTGGCTGGCTTGCTCTGGAAAAAGCCGAAACCCTTCGCGAGGTCGGCGGGAATCAGATTGCGCAGCGACACGTCGTTGACGAGCGTGATCAGACGCACGCTTCTGAGCGCCTGGTCGGGCGTGACGCCCATCGGCACATCGCCAGTGATCACGGCGACCTCCGCCTCAAAGTCGATGCCGAATGCTTCAGACGCGCACAGTACGTCGTCTTTCGGTCCGATGAAGTCGTCGCTGCCGCCTTGGTACATCAAAGGATCGGTCCAGAATTCCGGCGGCATTTCCGCGCCGCGCGCGCGCCGTACCAGTTCGACGTGGTTCACATACGACGAGCCGTCGGCCCATTGAAACGCGCGCGGCAGCGGCGCCATGCATTCCTTGGCGTCGAACGGGAAGGTGTTGCGCGCGCGGCCCTGATTGAGCGCGTCGTACAGATCGTGCAATTGCGGCGCGTAGAAGGCCCAATCGTCGAGCACGCGCTGCAACGTGGGCGCGATCGCGTCGGCGACAGCTGCGGTGTGCAGGTCGCGGGACACGACGATCAGCTGGCCGTCGCGCGTGCCGTCCTTCAGCGTGGCAAGTTTCATAGAGGAATGAACCGTGTTAGTGACGATAGAAGGAATCTATTCTACGATGGTGAATCGGCCCGGCCCAAGTGCCGGCGATCCGCCTCATCCGTATGTCACTTTTTGAATGCGCCGCGTGCGCCTCGCTCATGCCTCCAACTGCCCGTTCCGGCGCCATCCGCACCGACGCCGACTCCGCTGAACCGCTCGACCCGATCGAACCCGACGAAGAAGGCGGCGAAAGTGTCGATGGCGGCGAGGAAAAGCTGCGCTCGGGCATCCAGTCGATCGAAGTCGGCTTCAAGTTGCTCGATGTGCTGACCCACGAACCGCGCGCCATGATGCTGCGCGATCTCGCGCAGCGTGCCGGCATGAGCCCCGCGAAAGCGCATCGCTATCTGGTGAGTTTTCTGCGCCTCGGTGTGGTGTCGCAAGACCCGCTGTCGGGCCGTTACGAGCTGGGCGGATTCGCGCTGCAACTGGGACTCGCGCGGCTTGCTCGGGTCGACGGCGTCAAGCTCGCGCGCATCGCGCTCTCCGAATTGCGCGACCGGCTCGATCTCACGGTCGGCATCGCGGTATGGGGCAATCAGGGGCCGACCATGGTGCATTGGATGGAATCGAGCTATCCGGCAAAAGCATCGCTCAAACTCGGCGACGTGATGCCGCTGCTCAGTTCCGCCACCGGCCTGTTGTTCGCCGCGTATCTGCCGGCGAGCAAGACCGCCGCGATGCTCGAACGCGAACTGGCCGATTCGCGCCGTTCGTCGCATATCGGCGCGCCGCGCACGCGCGATGAAGTTGAACAGGTCCTCGCGCAGGTGCGCGAGCATCAGGCGGCGCGCGTCGAAGGCATGTTGCTGCCGACCATTCACGCGTTCTGCATGCCGGTGTTCGACTCGACCGGCGAACTCGCGCTCGGCCTCGTCGCGCTCGGTCATGAAGGCGCGTTCGATATTCGCTGGGGCGGTGAGACCGATGCGGCACTGCGCGAATGCGCAGAAAAGCTCTCGTATGAGCTGGGGTATAGTGCGTCGCCGCGCGACGAATAGATGCGATGCGGCGCGTTGAGTGCGTGGCGCTTTGCTGGGTTTGACAAGAACTCCGTCGGCAAGCATGGCGGCACCGCGCTGCGTGTTTTGTTCCGGGTCTTGAACGTGCGCATGTTTTCAACCGCGCGGAACATCGCTCGCGGCGGCGCGGTCGAATCGGTTCGCTGCCGTCCCTAAACGCATCAGGCACTAAGGCCTGGCGCCTGTGTCGCATTCACTGCAATTTGCACGCTCCGCTCGTCAATCCCAAAGCCGTCGCGCCCGCGCACAATCACTGACCGATGTCCTCAGCCCCCGCTACCCGCCGTTCCGATCACACGCCGCCCAGCGGGCCGCGCACCGGTTTGCGCGTGTGGCGTTGGATCGTGGTGCTGTTCATCGTGGCCGTTTTGCACTGGATCGCCGCGCAATGGGTCGAACGCAACCGCGCGAACCTCAATCCCTCCGACAATGAGCATGTGCCGGTACAAGTCGCATTGCTGACGCCCGAACGTATCGAACGCAAACCGGCCGCCACCGCTTCGCCCGCGCCTGAACCCGCTCCCGCTCGCCACGCTGCAGCGAGCAAGCCGCGCAAACACGTGCTGACTGCCCTGCAGCCGGCAAAGCAAGCCGCGCCGGCGGTACCTGTTACGGCATCGGATGTCGTCGCCAGCGCTCCGGGCGCGGCGTCGAGCGCCAACGCAGCGCCCAATGCCGCTGCGAGCGCCACCGGCACGGCCAGCACGCCCGCCGCCGCGAGCGCGCCGCAAGCGTCGCCGGGCGTGAAGTTCTCCGTGCCGCCATCGGGCGAACTGCAGTACGACACGTTCTACAACGGCGTGCGCAACCAGCCCGGCACGATCCACTGGACCAGCAACGCGCAAAGCTACGAAATGGTCGTCTCCGTGCCGCTGCCGTTTGTCGGCACCTTCGTGTATTCGAGCCATGGCCGTATCGACGCCTTCGGTCTCGCGCCGGACCAGTACATCGAAAAACGCGGCCGCCGGGCGGAAGACATCGCAATTTTTAACCGCACCGACAAGAAGATCGCTTTCACACGCACCCCGTCCACCTTACCGTTGCCCGACGGCGCGCAGGACCGTTTCAGCATGGTGATGCAGCTTGCGAGCCTCGTACGTGGCGATCCGGGTGCCTATAAGCCCGGCGTGACGCGCCAGTTCTTCGTGGTCGATAACGATAGCGGCGAAAACTGGCCGGTCGAGACGATCGGCGATGAAACCATTCGCACGGCGCAAGGTTTCCTCGACACGCGTCATTTCAAACGCCTGCCCCGGCATGACGGCGATTTGCGGCGCATCGACGTGTGGCTCGCGCCGTCGCTCGGCTGGCTGCCTGCGCGCATCGTGCAGACGGAACCGAACGGCACGCAATTCGAGCTGGTGTGGCGCGGCAAGCTCAATGCGGACACGGGTGGCAGCGCTCCCAACGGCAATGGCGACGGGGCAGCGGCTTCTCCCGACAATGCAACCGGTCCATCGGCTCCGCCTGCATCGGCGGCTATGCCCGAGGTCGCGCCCTCCGTGCCGGTCGATCCGGCCGACCCCGGCGATACGGCCAGCAATACGCCCGGCATCATCAAGCCCTGAATCCGCACACTTGAAGAGAGATTCCATCGGTTCGGCGAACTTCTGCACCGGGGCCGACTCGCACCATCCACTGCAACCGTTCGCGCCTAGGCTGCGTATATAGATCAGCCCGGTAAGCAAGTGCCCAAGCAGCACCCGCGCGCGAATGGACCTTCCACTGCGTTCCCCTTCCAAGGAGCCCGCATGCAAGTGAACATCAACGGTATCGAGACGCGCTATGTGCTGAGCAACGAGGGCGGCGGCCCCTGGCTGACGTTCATCCATCAACTCGGCGGCGATTTGTCCGTGTGGGACCAGCTCGCCGGCTATTTTCGCGACGACTACACCGTGCTGCGCTACGACGTGCGTGGTCACGGCAAGACTGCTGCGTCCAGCGCGCCGTTTGGCATCGCCGATCTGTCACACGATCTCGCCACGCTGCTCGATGCTCTTGGCGCACCCACTACGCATCTGGTCGGCATGTCGATGGGCGGCATGATCGCGCAGCAATTCACGCTCGATCATCCCACGCGCGTCGATAGTTTGACGATCGCCGACAGCAGCGGCGGCACGCCGCAAGAAGCCCGCGCCACGTGGGATCAACGTGCGGCGACGGCCCGCCGCGACGGGATGGTGTCGCTCGTGCCCGCGACATTGAGCCGCTGGCTAACCCCCGATTTCCAGGCCGCGCACCCCGAAGCAGTCGAGCAGATCCGCGACGTATTGACCAACACGTTGTCAGAAGGCTACGCCATGGCATGCGAAGCCCTGCGCGATTTCGACGTACGCAGTAAGCTGGGAGCAATCCGATGCCCAACATTGACCGTGGCGGGCCGCCACGACACGGGCACGCCGCCTGCTTCTACACAGGCAATAGCAGACGCCATCGAAGGCGCACGTTTCGAACTGCTGGATGCCGCTCATCTCGCGCCCATCGAGCAATCTCACCGTTTTGCTGCGCTGCTTGAAACGTTTCTTGAAAGGCCGGTCTAACCGGTAGGTTCGGAAGTTTGACGTGCGTCAATCCGGACCCACCCCTTGAATTCCAAACCATACGCTCCACCTATGGCGCAGGAATGGCCAGGAGCCAACGGAAATAAGGAGTGTCGCCATGCAAATGATCTACAACAGCCCCAACTATTGTGTCGTCGAGTTTCCGCCGCAGGAAGGCCCGCTGGCCATGAAGTCAGGCGGCTACGAGATCGTCGACAAAAACATGCAGCGCGAGATCTATATCGACGGAGCAATGGCGGCGCGTTTTCGCGAGCACGTGCAGAAGCTGATCGAAGAGGAACCGTCGCTGGATGAAGTAGACGAATTCCTCGGCCAGTTCGACAGCCTGATGCATCAACCGGTGATCCTTCACTAACCGCGAGGTTCTGCTCAACGTTTTTGGCGACATACATCGGCCGCGCCGCCCGCTCCCGTAACTGGGCAAGCAGGCGGCTTTTACAAGTCGGTCGGCAAATATGAAGTGGCCCAGCAGGCTTTCGCCTCGCTGGGCCGTTTTCTTTGTCACGCTGCTTTGCCGCTCGTGATCATGCGGCTCGCCTCGCTAGCCAGAGGCGGCTGCTCACCCCGCGCCGGGCGGATCTGTCTGGCTGCGGCTACAATGACAGGTTTCCCGAAAAAGCCGGCGCAAGCCCTCGTCCGCCATGAACCAGCCCGCTCAAACCGCCACGCCAGCCCGCCCCGACGCCGCCTACACGCGCGGCACGGCGCTGCCCGCGCTGCTCAAGTCGCGCATCCTGATCCTGGACGGCGCAATGGGCACGATGATCCAGCGCTACAAGCTCGACGAAGCCCGCTATCGCGGCGAACGCTTCAAGGACTACGGGCGCGACATCAAGGGCAACAACGAGTTGCTGTCGATTACGCAGCCGCAGATCATCCGCGAGATTCACGAGCAGTATCTGGCGGCGGGCGCGGACATCATCGAAACCAACACGTTCGGTGCAACCACCGTCGCGCAGGCGGACTACGGCATGGAAGGCCTCGCCATCGAGATGAATCTCGAGTCGGCGAAACTGGCGCGCGCCGCCTGCGACAAGTATTCGACGCCCGACAAACCGCGCTTCGTCGCCGGCGCGATCGGACCGACGCCGAAGACCGCGAGTATTTCCCCCGATGTGAACGACCCAGGCGCGCGCAACGTGACGTTCGACGAGTTACGCGCGGCCTATTACGAACAAGCCAAGGCTTTGCTCGACGGTGGCGCCGATCTGTTCCTCGTCGAGACCATTTTCGACACGCTCAACGCGAAAGCCGCGTTGTTCGCGCTCGACGAACTGTTCGAAGACACCGGCGAGCGTTTGCCGATCATGATCTCCGGCACCGTCACCGACGCGTCGGGCCGCATCCTGTCGGGTCAGACGGTTGAAGCATTCTGGAACTCGCTGCGTCACGCAAAGCCGCTCACGTTCGGGTTGAACTGCGCGTTGGGCGCGGCGCTGATGCGGCCGTATATCGCCGAACTGGCCAAGCTGTGCGACACGTATGTGTCGTGCTATCCGAACGCGGGCTTGCCTAATCCGATGAGCGATACGGGCTTTGATGAACTGCCCGCGGATACTTCAGGCTTGCTGAAGGAATTCGCGCAGGCTGGCTTGGTAAATATCGCCGGCGGCTGCTGCGGCACGACGCCGGAGCATATTGCGGCGATCGCCCAGGCGCTGGCCGAAGTGAAGCCGCGCCAATGGCCGACGCAATACCGCGACGCAGCCTGAGTCGAGCGGCGCCTCGCTGAGCAGGCGCCGCCGCACTCCGCTATCGAACACGACGCACTTAATCGCAGCAATCGAGCACATACGCCATGACCGATCACACCATGCGCCTTTCCGGCCTCGAGCCGTTCAACGTCACGTCCGGGACGCTTTTCATCAACGTCGGTGAACGCACCAACGTGACCGGCTCGAAGGCGTTCGCGCGAATGATCCTGAACGACCAGTTCGACGAGGCAGTCGCGGTCGCGCGCCAGCAGGTCGAAAACGGCGCGCAGGTCATCGACGTGAACATGGACGAAGCCATGCTCGATTCGAAAGCGGCGATGGTGCGCTTCATGAATCTGATCGCGTCGGAACCGGATATCGCGCGCGTGCCGATCATGATCGACTCGTCGAAGTGGGAAGTGATCGAAGCCGGCCTGAAGTGCGTACAGGGCAAGGCGATCGTCAACTCGATCTCGCTGAAGGAAGGCGAGGAAGCGTTCCGTCACCACGCGAACCTGATTCGCCGCTACGGCGCGGCCGCGGTGGTGATGGCTTTCGACGAACAGGGCCAGGCGGATACGTTCGAGCGCAAGACGCAGATCTGCAAGCGTTCGTACGATTTCCTCGTGAACGAAGTCGGCTTCCCGCCTGAAGACATCATCTTCGATCCGAACATCTTCGCGATCGCAACCGGTATTGAAGAGCACAACAACTACGCGGTCGACTTCATCAACGCGACGCGCTGGATCAAAGAGAACCTGCCGTACGCGAAAGTGAGCGGCGGCGTGTCGAACGTGTCGTTCTCGTTCCGCGGCAACGACCCGGTGCGCGAGGCGATTCATACCGTGTTCCTCTATCACGCGATCCAGGCGGGGATGGACATGGGCATCGTCAACGCGGGCCAGCTCGGCGTGTACGCCGACCTCGATCCGGAGTTGCGCGAACGCGTGGAAGACGTCGTGCTGAATCGCCGTGAAGACGGCACCGACCGGCTGCTCGAAATCGCCGACAAGTTCAAGACCGGCGCCGCGAAGAAGGAAGAGAACCTCGAGTGGCGCAACCAGCCGGTCGAGAAGCGTCTGTCGCATGCGCTCGTGCACGGCATCACCAACTTCATTGTCGAAGACACCGAAGAAGTGCGCGCCAAGATCGCCGCTGAGGGCGGCCGCCCGATCAACGTGATCGAAGGCCCGCTGATGGACGGCATGAACATCGTCGGCGACCTGTTCGGCCAGGGCAAGATGTTCCTGCCGCAAGTGGTGAAGTCGGCGCGCGTGATGAAGCAGGCCGTCGCGCATCTGATTCCCTACATCGAAGAAGAGAAGAAGCTGCTCGCCGAGGCCGGCGCCGACGTGCGCGCGAAGGGCAAGATCGTCATCGCCACGGTGAAGGGCGACGTGCACGATATCGGCAAGAACATCGTTTCGGTGGTGCTTCAGTGCAATAACTTCGAAGTGGTCAACATGGGCGTGATGGTCTCGTGCAACGACATTCTCGCGAAGGCGAAGGTCGAAGGCGCGGACATCATCGGGCTGTCCGGTTTGATTACGCCGAGCCTCGAGGAAATGGCCTACGTCGCCTCGGAAATGCAGCGCGACGACTACTTCCGCGTGAAGAAGATTCCGCTCTTGATCGGCGGCGCGACCACCTCGCGCGTGCATACCGCCGTGAAGATCGCGCCGCATTACGAAGGGCCCGTGGTCTACGTGCCGGACGCGTCGCGCTCGGTCTCCGTGGCGTCGAGCCTGCTGTCCGACGAAGGCGCGGCGAAGTATCTCGACGAACTCAAGTCCGACTACGAGCGAATCCGCGTTCAGCACGCCAACAAGAAGGCGCTGCCCATGGTCACGCTGGCCGAAGCCCGCGCCAACAAGACCAAGGTCGATTGGGCGAGTTATCAGCCGGTGAAGCCGAAGTTCATCGGCCGCCGCGTGTTCAAGAACTTCGATCTGAGCGAACTGGCGAACTACATCGACTGGGGTCCGTTCTTCCAGACGTGGGACCTGGCCGGCCCGTATCCAGCCATTCTGAACGACGAGATCGTCGGCGAATCGGCGCGGCGCGTGTTCTCGGACGGCAAGTCGATGCTGGCGCGCCTGATCCAGGGCCGCTGGCTGCAGGCGAACGGCGTGATCGCGCTGCTGCCCGCCAACACCGTGAACGACGACGACATCGAAATCTACACGGACGAATCGCGCTCGGAAGTCGCGCTCACATGGCGCAATCTGCGCCAGCAAAGCGTGCGTCCGGTGGTGGACGGCGTGATGCGGCCGAACCGGTCGCTTGCCGATTTCATCGCGCCGAAGGACTCGGGCGTGGCCGACTACATCGGCATGTTCGCGGTGACGGCGGGTCTGGGTGTCGACGTGAAGGAAAAGCAGTTCGAAAAGGACCACGACGACTACAGCGCGATCATGCTCAAGGCACTCGCCGACCGTTTCGCCGAAGCCTTCGCCGAAGCGCTGCATGCGCGTGTGCGGCGCGACTTGTGGGGTTACGCGAACGCCGAAACGCTCTCCAACGACGACCTGATCGCGGAAAAGTACCACGGCATTCGTCCTGCGCCCGGCTATCCGGCCTGCCCGGATCACCTCGTCAAGCGCGACATGTTCGACGTGCTGCACGCCACCGAAATCGGCATGAGCGTGACCGAATCGCTGGCCATGCTGCCGGCGGCGAGCGTCTCCGGTTTCTATCTGGCGCACCCGGACAGCACTTACTTCTCGGTCGGCAAGATTGGCCAGGACCAGCTGGAAGACTACGCAAAGCGCATGTCGCTGTCGAAAACGGATGCAGAGCGCGCCTTGGCGCCCTTGCTGTAAGCCGTCGGGCGTGGCGGGAACCCCACTATATCGGGCTGGAAAGACTGAATATTTGCGGCAACGTAATTTTCGGCTTTGTAGACTGAGGCGGCTTGACCCCGCCAGACGCGGCCAAAACGCGTCGGCTTACTAATTGCAATCGTCAACGGAGAAAATCGTATGAAGAAGCTGACGCTGTTGTTGACCGCTGTTTCGCTCGCCCTCGGCGCCACCGCGGCGCTGGCCCAGCCCGCCGCGCCTGGCGGTTCCAGTTCGGTCAGTTCGTATTCGCCGCCCACGGTGAAACACGTCAAGAAACCGAAGAAACAGAAAGCGAAGAAGGGTGCGTCGGCTCCCGCAGCCGCGCCGGCGGACGCCGCGAGCCAGTAAGCGGAACGGCAGCACCGGTTAGTCTGAATCTCAGAACGACAAAGAGCCCGCATAAGCGGGCTCTTTTCATTGGTGCGCAAGGTTTCGCCCCGCCGGGTGCCGCGGTTCTTTCAAACGGCACGCACAGCGGTTCAACGCGGGATCAGAGACCCCAGACGATATCCGCGCTCTCCTTCTGCGCCGCACGCAGCATGTCGAGGAACGGATACGCGCGCTGCGCGAGTCCCGGCGGAATTTCGTGATGCTCGTGACCGTCTTCGCCTTCGTGGAAATGGCCGTCGTGCTCGGCACGTTCCTGCTTGTCGACGGAAATCGCCACTTCGAGTTTCTCGATGGCCGGGCCCAGTTCGTCGTGCGTGATGACGCCGCGTTCACCCAGCCGCTTGCCGACGATGCCGACAAGATACTGTGCAAGATTTTCCAGCATCATCACGTCCGGGCTGGCGCGGCATTTGAAAGTAATCAACATGACTGTTCCCTTTTTCGTTATGTTGGATTAGCGCGCGAGCGGCTGAACGGCGGCTGCCAGCGCGCGTTACGTTGGCTCGCCGATCAGGCGCAGCGGCCACGGCCCTTGTTGGGCATCTCATTGAACATATTAGCACCTGCTAAAATCCCTCTGGACGGAAAAGCGTGTCGCAATGCACCGCACGGCGAACGGCGGGTAACGTGGCTGGCCGGTCGAGCACAAGCCGCGTACCGCCGCGGCCTGCCGCAAGCAGCCGACGCCACGGCAGGCCGCCCGCACCGCATTCGATGTGTTGCAGGCAACGTGCCCGATACCGCGCGCATTGCTCGCCGCGCTTCGGCAACGGCATGCCGCTTTCCACGCTTCTGACGAACCGCTCGCGCCTCGCGCGGCCGGCGCCTCTCCTGCATCACCGGATTGCCTCACTGGACTCGCAACAAGCATGCTGCCTGCACATAAACTTACTCTCGAAACCCTGCTCGCCGAAACAGTGAAGCAGGTCGCGACCGCCTCGCAAGGCGCGAGCGAAGCCGCGTTCGTGTCGCCCGCCATCACGCTGGAGCGCCCCAAGGTCGCCGCGCACGGCGACGTCGCGTGCAACGTGGCGATGCAACTCGCCAAACCGCTACGCGCCAATCCGCGCCAGCTGGCGCAACAGATCGTCGACGCGCTGCTCGCGCAACCGCAGGCCAAAGGCCTCGTCGAAGCCGCTGAAGTGGCCGGCCCCGGCTTCATCAACTTGCGCCTCGCGGCCGCCGCCAAGCAGGCGGTGATCGCCGCCGTGTTCGCCGAGAAAGAGGCTTTCGGCCGCTCGCAGCGCGACGCCGGCAAGCACGTGCTGATCGAATTCGTCTCGGCCAACCCGACCGGCCCGCTGCACGTCGGCCACGGCCGCCAGGCCGCGCTCGGCGATGCGCTCTCGAACGTGCTGGCTAGCCAAGGCTACGACGTGCATCGCGAGTTCTACTACAACGACGCTGGCGTGCAGATCCAGACGCTGGCGCTGTCGACTCAGGCGCGCGCTCGCGGCCTCGCTCCCGGCGACGCGGGCTGGCCAGCTTCGGCGTACAACGGCGAGTACATCGCCGAGATCGCGCGAGACTATCTGAATGGCGTCACCGTGGCCGCGAGCGACGGCGAGCCGGTCACCGGCGCGCGCGACGTCGAAGACCTCGAGGCGATCCGCCGCTTCGCCGTGGCGTATCTGCGCCGCGAGCAGGACATGGACTTGCAGGCGTTCGGCGTGAAGTTCGACCAGTACTATCTTGAATCGTCGCTGTACAAGGAAGGCCGGGTCGAAAAGACCGTCGAGGCGTTGATCGCCGCCGGCAAAACCTACGAGCAGGAAGGCGCGCTGTGGCTGCGCACCACCGACGACGGCGACGACAAAGACCGCGTGATGCGCAAGACCGACGGCACCTACACGTACTTCGTACCGGACGTCGCGTATCACGTCGCGAAGTGGGAGCGCGGCTTTACCAAGGTCATCAACGTTCAGGGTTCGGACCACCACGGCACGATCGCGCGAGTGCGCGCCGGCCTGCAAGGTCTCGGCGTCGGCATTCCGAAGGGCTATCCCGACTACATCCTGCACAAGATGGTCACGGTCATGCGCAACGGCGAAGAGGTGAAAATCTCCAAGCGCGCCGGCAGCTATGTAACAGTGCGCGACCTGATCGAATGGTCGGGCGGCGCGACGCCGGGCTCGGAAGCCGCCGTCGATCTGATCGACGAGGAAACGATTCGCCGTGGCCGCGACGCCGTGCGCTTTTTCCTGATCTCGCGCAAGGCGGATACGGAATTCGTGTTCGACATCGATCTCGCGCTGAAGCAGAACGACGAGAATCCGGTGCATTACGTGCAGTACGCGCACGCGCGGATCTGCTCGGTCATCGCCGAATGCAAGGCGCGCTACAGCACGGACGAAAGCACGCTGGCGGACGTGGACGTCTCCCCGCTCACCAGCGAACGCGCCATGGCACTGCTCAACAAGCTCGCCGAATTCCCGGACATGCTGCAGCACGCCGCCGACGAACTCGCGCCGCACGCGGTCGCGTTCTATCTGCGCGACCTCGCCGGGGAATTCCACTCGTTCTACAATGACCGTACCGAACGCGTGCTGGTCGACGATGCGGCCGAGCGCAATGCACGCGTCGCGCTGCTCGCGGCCACGCGTCAAGTGCTGGCCAACGGTCTCGCGACGATCGGCGTCTCCGCTCCCGTCAAGATGTAAGTCCTCCGGCGCAACATGCATGCGGCCGTCGTTATAATCGACGGTCGTTCCAGGATTCTTTTTGCAGGTGATTCATACGATGGCAAAACCACGCCGCACAACAAAGCAATCGAAACAAACCGGGGGGACTTTTCTCGGCATCGTGCTGGGCCTGATCGTCGGCCTTGCGATCGCGGTAGTGGTTGCGCTGTATATCACCCGTGCGCCTACGCCCTTTGTCTCGAAGGTGGCGCCGCCCGCGGCGTCGGATTCCGGCGCGAGTCAGCCGCAGTACGATCCGAACCGTCCGCTGCAAGGCAAGACGCCGGGTCAGCCGGTGCCGCAAGCCGCGCAACCCGCGCCGCCGAACACCGCGCCGGGCCAGACCAATTCGCAGACGCAGTCGGGCATGCTGGAAGAACCGCAGATCGTCGAAGTGCCGCCGGCTAACGGCAACAGCGGAAACAACGGCAACGCGAACGGCACGGCGGTCGCGCCGAAACCCGCGCAGGATAACGGCAACGGCACGGCCACCACGCCGGCGAAGAAGCCGCAAGCCTCCAGCGCGCCGACCGCTACCGCGGCGGGTTCCGCGCCGAAGAGCACGTTGTCCACGGCCGCCAACGCCAAGCCCGGTTCGGGCGCGGCGCCCGCGCCGGGCGATGCGAACACCGGCTACTTCCTGCAAGTGGGCGCGTACAAGACCTCGGCGGACGCCGAACAGCAGCGAGCGCGTCTCGCCTTCCAGGGCTTCGAATCGAAAGTCACGCAGCGCGACGCCGGCGGCGTCACGTATTACCGCGTGCGTATCGGGCCGTTCTCGAAGTTCGAAGACATGAATTCGAGCCGTCAGCGTTTGTCGGACGCGGGCGTGGATACCGCAGTGATCCGTTTCACGAAGCAATAAGCCAACAATAAATATACGGTGATTTGCCGGAACGCGCCGCCGCCGAACTATCGGCGTGCGGCGCGTGTCACAAGCACGATGGACGGTTGAAACCGTTCAACGCCGAATCTCGAAGACGGTGACGGGCATTTGCGTGGCGCCACCGCTTTACGCCTACTTGGGTCAACACAACATGAAGAAACTGCTGAGCATCCTGTTCCTCTCGCTGGGCCTTGTTGCCGCCTCGGCACAGGCATCGCCCACCGCGCCGGTGTCGGGCAAGGATTTCACCGTGCTGCCCACCGCGCAGCCCACCGACGTGCCCGCCGGCAAGATCGAAGTCACCGAATTTTTCTGGTACGGCTGCCCGCACTGCAATGAATTCAACCCGTACCTCGAAGCGTGGGTGAAGAAGCAGGGTCCGGACGTGGTGTTCAAGCGCGTGCCGGTCGCCTTCCGCGACGACTTCATTCCGCATTCCAAGATGTATCACGCGCTCGACGCGCTCGGTCTCGCCACCCAACTCACGCCGAAGGTTTTCAACGAAATCCACGTCAACAAGGACTACCTGCTGACGCCGGAAGATCAGGCCAAGTTCCTCGCGAAGAACGGTGTCGATCCGAAGAAGTACATGGACGCGTACAACTCATTCTCGACGCAAAGCGCGCTGCAGAAAGACAAGAAGCTGCTGGACGACTATAAGATCGACGGCGTGCCGACGCTGGCCGTGCAGGGCAAGTATGAAACCGGCCCGGCTGCGACCAACAGCCTGCCGGGCACGATCCAGGTGCTCGACTACCTGGTCGCCCAGGTCCGCGCCAAGAAGATGTAAAGCCGAGGCGCCGGAATGAGTTCACCCCTGAAGGTTTTCATTACCGGCGCCTCGAGTGGCATAGGCCTCGCGCTCGCCGCCGAATATGCGCGGCGCGGCGCGATTCTTGGCCTCGTTGCCCGCCGCGGCGACGCCCTCGCCGCCTTCCAGCAGTCCCATCCGCAGAACACCGTCTCCATCTATTCCGTCGACGTGCGCGACGCCGAAGCGCTCGCCGACGCGGCCGCACAGTTCATCGCGCGGCACGGTTTGCCGGATGTCGTGATCGCCAACGCAGGCATCAGCCGCGGCGCGGTCACCGGTCACGGCGATCTGCGCACGTTCCGCGAAGTGATGGACATCAACTACTTCGGCATGGTCGCCACCTTCGAGCCGTTCGCCGCCGCGATGATCGCCGCGAAACGTGGCACGCTGGTGGGTATCGCCAGCGTCGCCAGTGTGCGCGGCTTGCCGGGCTCCGGCGCGTACAGCGCGTCGAAATCGGCGGCGCTCAAATATCTGGAAGCGTTGCGCGTCGAAATGCGGCCGCATGATGTCGGCGTGGTCACGATTGCGCCCGGCTATATTCGCACGCCGATGACCGAGCACAATCCGTACACCATGCCGTTCCTGATGGACGCCGACCGCTTCGCCGTCAAGGTGGCGCAGGCGATCGAGCGTCAAACGGCGTTCGCGGTGTTTCCTTGGCAAATGCGCGTGGTGGCCATGCTGCTGCACGTGCTGCCTCGCTGGCTGTACGACCGCGCTTTCGAGCGCGCGCCGCGCAAGCCGCGCGCCACCGCCGAAGCCGAGTAAGCCATGCAATCCCGTGCGGTCGATGCAGCCGGCGTCGCGCACGAACCAGCAGGCGCCGCGCCGCGTATCGTTTCGCTGGTGCCGAGCATCACTGAACTGCTGTTCGCGCTCGGACTCGACAGGCAGATAGTCGGCCGCACCGGTTTTTGCGTGCATCCCCACGACAAGGTGCAGCAGGTCCGCAAGGTCGGCGGCACCAAGGCCGTGAATTTCGACGCCATTCGTGCGTTGCGCCCCACTCATCTGATCGTCAATATCGACGAAAACGAGCGCGATACCGTCGAGCAGTTGCGCGCGTTCGTGCCGCATATCGTCGTGACGCATCCTCAAACGCCGCGGGACAATCTGGCGCTCTACACGCTGCTGAGCGCGATCTTCGATCGTGCGCAGGAAGCGCAGCGCCTCAGCGAAGCGCTCGAAGCCCGCCTTCGCGAAGCGGCGGCGCACGCGTTCGCTGCGCAAAACGTGCTGTATCTGATCTGGCGCGAGCCGTGGATGACCGTAGCGCGCGACACCTATATTTCGACCATGCTGCGGCTAGTGAACTGGCACACGCTGCCGGACGTGCGAGGCGGCGCGGCAGGTGCCGCGCGTTACCCGACGCTCGACTTCGACACCGCGCCGTGGCTTGCCCAGGTCGACCGCATTCTGCTCTCCAGCGAGCCGTATCGGTTCACGCAGGTCCATTGCGACGCGCTGAAACGCGATCCGCGCCTGGCCGGCAAGCGCATCGAGTTGATCGATGGGGAAATGGTGTCGTGGTACGGCGTGCGCGCGATCGAAGGCATCGCTTACCTGCTGCAGCGCGCTGCGGCGGCCTGAGCGCGTGCAGGGACAGCGCACCTGAAACCTGGCCCGCGCCCGCCATATGGATATGCGGATTATGTTGTTGTCGTCGCAACGACCCTTCGATAAGCTTTCGCGAAGGCCCGCGCCCGCGTCGGCGTTATTGTCGACCCATGCGCCAGCGCCGGAAACGTATCACAATAAAGACGACGGCTACGCCGCACGGCCGCCCGTCCTTCGTCAACGGAACATAACCACACAACCAGACGCACTGCCTGACTGCGCTTGTTATGGGAGATCCTATGCGCTTCAAACTGCTCGCAGCCGCCGTACTGTTCACGGCGCCCGCGCTCGTGCTCGCCAAACCGCTGACCGTCTGTACCGAGTCGAGCCCTGACGGCTTCGATGTCGTGCAGTTCAATTCGCTCGTCACGACCAACGCGTCGGCCGACGTGATCTTCAACTCGCTGGTCTCGTACGACGAGGCCGAGAAGAAAGTGGTGCCCGCGCTGGCCGACAAGTGGGACGTGAGCGCCGACGGCCTCACCTACACGTTCCATCTGCGCCCGAACGTGCAGTTCCAGACCACCGACTACTTCAAGCCCACTCGCGCGCTGAATGCCGACGACGTCGTCTTCACGTTCGACCGCATGCTCAACGACAGCAATCCGTGGCACAAGGTAGCGGGCGCGAGCGGCTTCCCGCATGCGCAGTCGATGGGTTTGCCGAAGCTCATCAAGTCGATCAGCAAGGTCGACGACAACACCGTCAAGTTCGAACTGAACGCGCCCGACGCGACCTTCGTGTCGATCCTGACCATGGGTTTCGCCTCGATCTATTCGGCCGAATACGCCGACCAGTTGCTCAAGGCCGGCAAGCAGGTCGATCTGAACTCGAAGCCGATCGGCACCGGTCCGTTCGAGCTGAAGAGCTATACAAAAGACGCGGTGATTCGGTACGACGTGAATCCGACCTACTGGGGCCCGAAACCGAAGATCGACCGCCTGATCTACGCGATCACGCCGGACGCCACGGTGCGGGCGCAGAAAGTGAAGGCCGGCGAATGCCAGATCGCTTTGTCGCCGAAGCCGCAGGATCTCGCTGAAGCGAAGGGCGACAAATCGCTCGCCATCGTACAGACGCCCGCGTTCATGACAGCGTTCGTCGCGTTGAACACGCAGAAGAAACCGCTCGACAACCAGAAGGTGCGGGCCGCGCTGAACATGGCGTTCGACCGCACCACCTATCTGAAGACCGTGTTCGACAACACGGCGACGCCGGCCGTGAATCCGTATCCGCCGAACACGTGGAGCTACGACAAAGCCGTGAAGGCATGGCCGTACGATCCGGCGAAGGCGAAGAAACTGCTCGCCGACGCGGGCTATCCGAACGGTTTCGAAACGACGATCTGGGTGCGGCCGAACGGCAGCGTGCTGAATCCGAATCCGAAGGCCGGCGCCGAACTGCTGCAGGCCGACTTCGCGAAGATCGGCGTGAAGGCCGATGTGAAGGTGATCGAATGGGGCGAGTTGATCAAGCAGGCCAAGCAAGGCCAGCATGATTCGCTCTTCATGGGCTGGGCCGGCGACAACGGCGATCCGGACAACTATCTGTCGCCGCTATTCAGTTGCAATGCGGTGAAGTCGGGGATCAACTTCGCGCGGTTCTGCGATCAGGATCTGGACAAGCTGATCGCAGACGGCAAGGCAACGCCGGATCAGGCCAAGCGCGCGAAGGCGTATGAGCAGGCCCAGCAGATCATTCACGATCAGGCGCTATGGATTCCGCTCGGGTATCCGACCGCGGCGGCCATCACTCGCACGAATGTGAGCGGTTATCACGTGAGTCCATTTGGGCGGCAGAACTTCGGGGCTGTGTCTGTGCAGTGATAGCGTTGCTTTGAACGTGCAGCATGCGGAAGAAAGCCCGGTTGCGAAAGCGCCGGGCTTTTCTTTACCTGCATCCGAGGCTCGACTACTGATTCGCGCAATACGCTATGCGCTGCGGGTATCTCGATGAAAAAGACTTCTGCAATACGCACTAATTGCAGGAAACGTTAAAAGTTTGTCAATTTTTTAGCATCACGTCAACGAACGACGTTAGGATTCGAATTTAATTTGGATACCTATTTTATGTCTTATTGGAATATAAATTCCGCCGTCGACTATCTTCAATGGCATGCGGAGCCATCAAGCCACCAACGTTGCGCAAGATACGTGCGAGAGGCCATCCAGCGCGGCGGAATTTCACTCATGGTGATGTACTCGGCGAGGAACTACGGCTCTTCATTGATCTGCACAGGCTTTTATGAGGTAAGCGACGCAAATCCGCAGAAAGGGGATGTCGTCGTAATTCAGGCTATCGCGAACCATCCGGACGGTCATATGGCCATGTACGACGGACGAATCTGGATTTCCGATTTCAGACAACAATACGGCTTTTATCCTGGCCCCGCGTACCGGAGCGCAGGTCCGCCTTATCAAATCTACCGTCACGACTAGCGAATCATGCGAAAAATCTTCATGCTTATTGCGGCGCTCTTCGTCATTTCCGGCAGCTTCTTTCAGCCGCTGGCGCTCGCGCAGACGCGCCAGGTCACGACGCCCGAGGCCAGCACCAAGGCTTTCTATACATGGTTCATCAAGCGGGATTCAGAAGACCGCGGTTATGCTCTCATGGACAAGGAAGTCTATCGCTACGTATCGAGGTCAACCGTCGACTTCCTCAGGGCCGAATATAAGCAAAACAAGTTTGCCGAAAGGGCCGAGTACTTTACAAAGGTACAGGATTACGACGAGCAGGATTGGCTCGCGCACATTGCAACGCATCCCGCGGTCATGCTTGACGATGTCGCGCTCGTTCCCGTTACGTTCGGATCCGCAGAGAAGAAAACCATTATTGCGTTTCTGCGCAAACAGAATGGTGTCTGGAAGATCACCAAGATCGACGACACGCAAGATGACAAATAGTACGTTTCAGTGTCGCGTTGACCACTGAAAAGCCCGCGCCTGCGGGCTTTCCTCTCCCATCGGCACATCACCTCAATCACACCGCCGAAAACCGAATCACCCCATCCGCATCCTGCTTGCGCTTCAACTCACCCGCAAGCCACAGCAGATGCAAATGCGCCAGCGCTTCACCCATCGCAAACGTCATCTGATGGATATCGAGTTGCCGCTTGAACATCAGCGGCACGATATCCGCGGCGCTCTGCGGTTTCTCCGCGCACGCCTCGCGCACTTCGGCTAGACGCGCGTCGTGATGCTCGCGCAATTGCCGGACCCGCGTACGCACGCCGCGAAACGGCTTGCCATGCGAAGGGAGTACGAGCGTGTCTTCCGGCATCGTCTCGTAACGGCCGAGCGACTCCAGATATAACGCGAGCGGTGTGCCTTCAGGCTCCATATCGAACACCGACACGTTGGTCGAGATACGCGGCAGCACCATGTCGCCGGAAATCAGCACGCCGGTCTCTTCGCAGAACAACGCACAGTGTTCCGGCGAATGGCCGAAGCCGGTCACCACGCGCCACGTCTTGCCGCCGATCTTCACTTCGTCGGCTTCTCGCAAGCGACGATACTGCCCCGGAATCGCCGGCACGAGGCTCGCGTAATAGCTCTTGCGATTGCGCAGTTTCTCGAGCGACTCTTCGTCGGTCACGCCGTGCCGCGCGAAGTGCCGCGCCGCGCCCTCGCCGCCCGCATTCGAACCGTCGCCGGCAGCCATGACGCGGGCCTGCATGTATTCGCCGAGCGTCATCCATAGCCGCACGTCCCAGCGCTTTTTGTCGCCGCCGGCGCAAATCCAGTGCGCGAGGCCGATGTGATCGGGATGGCAATGCGTGACGATCACGCGCAGCACCGGCAGACCGTCGAGCACCGAGTCGAACACTTTCTCCCAGTTCTCCTTGATCGTGTCCGAGGTAATGCCGCAGTCGACCACCGTCCAACCCTGCTGTCCGTCGATCTCGTCGCGCAGCAGCCAGAGGTTGATGTGATCCAGCGCGAAAGGCAGCGGCATGCGCAGCCAGAACACGCCTGGCGCGACTTCCATCGCACGGCCCGCTTCCGGCAAGGTGTCGCCGAACGGGTAGTCGAGTTGATGTTCGAGTGCATTCATTGTGGGTGTCTTCCTCCGTCGGCCGGCCGGCATGGCGAGGTGTGCGATGCCGGTCGGCGTGGTTGCGGCGCGCGAGTGACGTATCGCTGCCGTACTGCGCCTGGTTGCGTTCAACTCAAGTTGACGATAACGTAAACGTCGATTCTATCGTCCAATCCGATTTTCTGCCCGGCCACGGAATGCCCCGATGAACACGCAATACACGATCACCGAGCTCGCGCGGGAATTCGACGTCACGCCGCGCGCCATCCGCTTTTACGAAGACCAGGGTTTACTCTCGCCGAGCCGCGAAGGGTCGAGTGGCCTGCGGCGCGTCTATTCGGGCCGCGACCGAACGCGTCTTAAGCTCACGTTGCGCGGCAAACGGCTCGGCTTCACGCTATCGGAGATCCGCGATCTGCTGGACGTGTACGAGTCGCCGACCGACACGGTGCCGCAGTTGCACGCGTTCCTCGCCACGGTGGCGCGTCACCGCGAAGTGCTCGAGCGTCAACTGGAAGACCTGAACGCGACGCTCGAAGACCTCGCGCAGTACGAAACCCAGGCGCGCGCGCTGCTGGAAGGCGGCACGCGCGAAGCCAAACCGGCTTGAACAAGCGCGGCGCGATGCGTCGCAGGTCCACCCGAACGATACAATCACGGGTGTCTTCACGACATGAGGCGAATGCGCGGTCGACATGAATCACTTCCCCAAACTGCTGTCGTCGCAGATCGGCTTTGACCTCGCGCAGACCATGCTCGAAGGGTTCGACCGGCATTACCGGATCTTTCGCGACGCCGCGATCCACGCCAAGACGCTCTTCGAAAAAGGCGACTGGCACGGACTGCAGAAGCTCGCGCGCGATCGCATTACTTCATACGACGAGCGCGTCGACGAATGCGTCGAACTGCTCGAAGACGAATACGACGCGGAAAAAATCGACAGCGAAGTGTGGCAGCAGATCAAGCTCCATTACATCGGCCTGTTGACCACGCACCGTCAGCCGGAGTGCGCGGAAACGTTTTTCAATTCGGTGTGCTGCAAGATCCTGCACCGCTCGTACTTCAACAACGACTTCATTTTCGTACGACCGGCCATCTCGACCGAATACATCGAGAACGATGAACCGGCCGCGAAACCGACTTACCGTGCGTACTATCCCGGCAAAGACGGACTCGCGGCCACGCTCGAACGCATCGTCACGAACTTCCAGTTGGAGCCGCAGTTCGAAGACCTGACGCGCGACGTCGGCTGCGTGATGCAAGCGATCCACGACGCATTCGGTGCGTTCGACGAAGCGCCCAATTTCCAGATTCACGTGCTCTCGTCGCTGTTCTACCGGAACAAGTCGGCGTATATCGTCGGACGCATCATCAACGGTGACCTGCTGCTGCCGTTCGCTGTGCCCTTGCGTCATGTCAAGCCAGGCGTGCTCGCGCTCGACACCGTGCTGCTCAAGCGTGAACAGCTGCTGATCATTTTCAGCTTTTCGCATTCGTACTTTCTGGTGGATATGGAAGTGCCGTCCGCTTACGTCGAATTTCTCGGCACCATCATGCCGGGCAAGCCGAAGGCGGAAATCTATACGTCGGTGGGTTTGCAGAAGCAGGGCAAGAATCTGTTCTATCGCGACCTGCTGCATCATCTCTCGCATTCGAGCGATCAGTTCATCATCGCGCCCGGCATCAAGGGGCTCGTGATGCTGGTGTTCACGCTGCCGTCGTTTCCCTACGTGTTCAAGCTGATCAAGGACAACTTCCCGCCGCCGAAGGAAACCACGCGCGCGCAGATCCAGAGCAAGTATCAGCTCGTCAAACGGCACGACCGGCTGGGCCGCATGGCCGACACGCTCGAATATTCGAGCGTGGCGTTGCCCCGCTCGCGTCTCGACGACGCGCTGGTGCGCGAGCTCGAAAAGGAAGTGCCGTCGCTGCTCGAATACGAGGGCGAGAACCTCGTGATTCGCCACATGTATATCGAACGCCGCATGGTGCCGCTCAACCTGTTCCTGCAGAACGGCAACGACGAGGACGTCGAGCACGGCATCAAGGAATACGGCAACGCGGTGAAGGAACTGATGCAGGCGAACATCTTTCCTGGCGACATGCTGTACAAGAACTTCGGCGTGACGCGTCACGGCCGCGTCGTGTTCTACGACTATGACGAAATCGAATATCTGACCGACTGCAACGTGCGCGCAGTGCCGGCGCCGCGTAACGAGGAGGACGAAATGTCGGGCGAGCCGTGGTACTCGGTCGGCCCGCACGACATCTTCCCGGAAACGTACGGCACATTTCTGCTCGGCGACCCACGCGTGCGCCGTTCCTTCATGCAGCATCACGCGGACTTCTTCGATCCTGCGCTATGGCAACGGCACAAGGATCATCTATTGAAAGGCGAACTGCCCGACTTTTTCCCGTACGACGACAGCGCGCGCTTCTGCAACTGCTATCCGGAACGCTTTGCCGATGCCGCCGGCCGCGCATCGCCCGAACCGGATGCGCCAGCCGACGCGCGCAGCGTGCGGGTGGCGTGAAGCTCACGCGCCGCTCGCATCTTCAGATGCCTCGTCCGAATCTTATGTAACGACATCGACCGGTGAATCGGTCGAGCAACCGCCAAGACGCACCATGAACACGAACGCTTCCACTCCTGACAATCCGCTCTCGCATCTGTTCGACAACAACGAAGCGTGGGTCGCCCGCAAGCTGTCCGAAGACCCTGAGTATTTCTCGCGCCTCGCTCACCAGCAGACGCCCGAGTATCTGTGGATCGGCTGCTCGGATTCGCGCGTGCCGGCCAATCAGATCATCGGCCTGCCGCCGGGCGAAGTGTTCGTGCACCGAAACATCGCCAACGTGGTCGTGCATACCGATCTGAACTGTCTCTCGGTGATCCAGTTCGCCGTCGATCTGCTGAAGGTCAAGCACATCATGGTGGTCGGCCACTACGGCTGCTCGGGCGTCGGCGCGGCGCTGCACGGCCGGCGCGTGGGTCTCGCGGACAACTGGCTGCATCACGTGCAGGACGTGCGCACCAAGCACGCGGCGCTGATCGAGGAATGGCCGATCGGCGAGGTGCGTCACCGGCGGCTGGTCGAACTGAACGCGATCGAACAGGTGATGAACGTATGCCGCACTACCATCGTCAACGATGCATGGGCGCGCGGCCAGGAATTGACGGTGCACGCCTGGGCGTACGGCGTGCATGACGGCAAGGTGCGCAATTTGGGCATGATGGTCAGCGAGCCGGGTGCGCTCGAGGCCACCTATCAGAAGTGCGTGGCGGCAGTGTCAGCTAGTGGCCCGCACAAGGCAGAGAACGACGTGGTGGCCGCCGATGCGGCTCAGCTCGGCGACGTGCCGGCTATCGTCGAAGGCGTAATCAAGGAGCTTAAACATGAGTGAGACAAAAGGTGATCCGATCGTCATCGTGGGCGTGGCTCGCACGCCGATGGCGGCATTTCAAGGCGACTTCGCCGCGCTGACAGCGCCGCAGTTGGGCTCGGTGGCAATCGAAGCGGCCGTGAAACGCGCGGGCTTGAAGCCCGAACAGGTCGACGAAGTGGTAATGGGCTGCGTGCTGCCCGCTGGCCTCGGTCAGGCGCCCGCGCGTCAGGCCGCGCTCGGCGCGGGCTTGCCGCTCGCCACCGGCAGCACCACGGTAAACAAGATGTGCGGCTCCGGCATGCGCGCGGCCATGTTCGCGCACGACATGCTCGCGGCGGGCTCCGTCGATGTGATCGTCGCGGGCGGCATGGAAAGCATGACGAACGCGCCCTATCTGCTGCCCAAAGCACGCAACGGCATGCGCATGGGCCACGGTCAGGTGATCGACCACATGTTCTACGACGGCCTTGAAGACGCCTACGAAAAAGGCCGTCTGATGGGCACCTTCGCCGAGGAATGCGCGGCGTCGTTCGATTTCACGCGCGAGGCGCAGGACGCGTTCGCCGTCGAGTCGCTCAATCGAGCGAAACGCGCCAACGAAGATGGTTCGTTCGGCTGGGAGATCGCACCGGTGAAGGTGGAGAGCCGCAAGGGCGATGTCACCATCGATCGCGATGAGCAGCCGTTCAAGGCGAATCCCGAAAAAATTCCGACGCTCAAACCCGCGTTCAGCAAAACCGGCACGGTGACGGCGGCGAACTCGTCGTCGATTTCCGACGGCGCGGCCGCGCTCGTCATGATGCGCGAATCGACGGCCAGGCGTCTCGGCGTCGAGCCGATCGCGCGCGTAGTGGGCCACTCGACCTTCGCGCAGGAACCGGCGAAGTTCACCACCGCGCCGGTCGGCGCGATTCGCAAGCTGTTCGAGAAGAACGGCTGGCGCGCGGATGAAGTCGATCTGTATGAGGTCAACGAAGCATTCGCCGTGGTGACGATGGCGGCCATGAAGGAACACCATCTGCCGCACGAGAAGGTCAATGTGAATGGCGGCGCCTGTGCGCTCGGCCATCCGATCGGCGCGTCGGGCGCGCGGATTCTGGTCACGCTGATCGGCGCGCTGAAGAAACGTGGACTGAAGCGCGGCGTCGCGACGCTGTGCATCGGCGGCGGCGAAGCGACGGCGATGGGTATCGAACTGGTGTAACGCGCGTTTTCAAAGCGCGCTGTTTTGACGGCTTGCTGAGGTATTACATGAAGACAGTGTTGATCGTCGGTGCGTCGCGCGGCATCGGCCAGGAGTTTGCACGGCAGTACAAGAAGAGCGGCTGGCGCGTGCTCGCCACCGCGCGCGACGGCGCCGCGCTCGATGCATTGAAGGCACTCGGCGCCGAAACTTTTTCGCTCGATGTGAGCGCGCCGGAAGAAATCGCCGCGCTCGGCTGGAAGCTCGACGGTGAACGGCTCGATGCGGCGATCCTGGTGTCGGGCGTGTATGGCCCGCGCACGGAGGGCATCGAGACGATCACCGCCGAAGACTTCGACCACGTCATGCACACCAACGTGCGCGGCCCGATGCAGTTGATGCCGATCCTGCTACCGCTCGTCGAAGAAGCCGGCGGCGTGTTCGCGGTGATTTCGAGCAAGATGGGTAGCATCGGCGACGCGAGCGGCACGACCGGATGGCTGTATCGCGCGAGCAAGGCGGCGTTGAACGACGCGCTGAAACTCGCGTCGCTGGAAGCGAAGCGCGCCGCGTGCGTTTCGTTGCATCCGGGCTGGGTGCGCACCGACATGGGCGGCGCGCAGGCGGCGATCGATCCGGCACGCAGCGTCACCGGCATGCGTGAAGTGCTGGCGCAGGCCGCCGCGGCGCGCGACGAGTTCAATGGCCGCTTCTATCAATACGACGGCACGCTGCTCGACTGGTGAGCAACGAGCCGGCAAGGAGACACACTCATGGTGCTTGATCAGGATCACTTGATGGTCCGCGATGCGCTGCGCACCTTCGTGCGCGAAGCGATCACGCCGCACGCGGCCGTGTGGGACCGCGAGCGCACCTTTCCGAAGGATGTGCATCGGCAACTCGCGGAGCTCGGCGCGTACGGCGTGCTGGTACCCGAAGCGTATGGCGGCGCCGGCATGGACGCGCTGGCGCTCGCGCTAATTCTCGAAGAAATCGCTGCCGGCGACGGCGGCACCTCGACGGCCATCTCCGTCAACAATTGCCCGGTGTGCAGCATTCTGCTGACCTATGGCAACGACGCGCAGAAACGCGACTGGCTGACGCCGCTCGCGCGCGGCGAGATGCTCGGCGCGTTTTGCCTGACCGAACCGCAAGCCGGTTCCGACGCGTCCGCATTGCGCACCACCGCCACCCGCGACGGCGATGCGTACGTGCTGAACGGCGTCAAACAGTTCATCACGAGCGGCAAGAATGGCAACGTCGCGATCGTAATGGCCGTGACCGACAAAGCGGCGGGCAAGCGCGGCATCAGCGCGTTCATCGTGCCCACCGACACGAAGGGCTACGTCGTCGCGCGAGTCGAGGACAAGCTCGGCCAGCATTCGTCGGATACGGCGCAGATCATTTTCGAGGACTGCCGCGTGCCGGCCGCGAATCTGATCGGCGCGGAAGGCGAAGGCTATCGGATTGCGTTGTCGGGGCTGGAAGGCGGCCGTATCGGTATCGCGGCGCAAAGCGTCGGCATGGCGCGCGCCGCGTTCGAAGCGGCGCTGAGTTATGCGAAGGAGCGCGAGAGTTTTGGCGCGCCGCTCTTTTCGCACCAGGCCGTGCAATTCCGCCTCGCCGATATGGCGACGCAACTCGAAGCCGCGCGCCAATTGATCTGGCACGCCGCGTCGTTGAAAGACGCCGGCCAACCGTGCCTGACCGAAGCCGCGATGGCCAAGCTGTTCGCGTCCGAAGCCGCCGAGCGCATCTGTTCGGCCGCCTTGCAGATTCATGGCGGCTACGGCTATCTGAGCGACTTCCCCGTCGAGCGGATTTACCGCGACGTGCGTGTCTGCCAGATCTATGAAGGCACCAGCGACATCCAGAAAATTTTGATCGCACGCGGTCTTGGCTGAAAGTCCGATGAACAAGCAACTGTTGTCGATGCAACGACCATCCGACTGTCCGTGCGGCGGCGCCGCGCCTGACCAGCGTAGCGGTGCCAGAGCGCCGCGCTTCGCGCAGTGCTGCGGCCGCTACATCGACGACGGCGAAGCGGCGCCACGGGCGCTGGAACTGATGCGTTCGCGCTATAGCGCGTATGTGTTGGGCGCAACCGACTATCTGCGCGCCACGTGGGCGCCGCACACCTGCCCCGCCGATCTCGACGCAGACCCGGCCGCGCCCGACGCGCCGCGTTGGCTCGGACTGCAGATCAAGGCGTTCGCTGAAACCGACCCCGACCACGCGACGGTCGAATTTGTCGCACGCTACAAGGTGGGTGGCCGCGCACATCGGTTGCACGAGTTGAGCCGCTTCGTTCGCGGCGATGACGGCCGCTGGCGCTACGTCGACGGCGACGTCAGCGAATAAAGTCCCTTTCTGCCCCTTACAAACCGACACAGCGTCCTTACACCGCGCTCACATATGGCCCTGATAGCGGGGCCAATTTTTTGTTGGCGCGATGCCACACGACCCGCGCCACGCCTGATTGCTTCGGTGCGCAAAACACTCGTGAAGCCTTCCTCGACCGGCCTCACGCGACCCAACAGCACGCGGCAATTTTTGCGGCGCGGGTTCTCCTTGATTGCACAAAACAAAATTGTCGTGCCAGGATGAGGCCGTAGCTTCATGACGTCACGTTGCGAGAGCCGGTCCATACCAACTCCGCAAAATGCGCAGGAAGCCCTGCCGGGCACCAGACAGTGTGGTTCCGGCGGCGGTTTCGGCAGCAGCCGTGGCGCTCATCATCGGCGCGTGGGGTCGCGTCGGCCGTTTGGGTTCATCCCGTGCGATCTCGATTAGCGTGCGTGCGCCTCTGGTGCACTCCGTACGCGAGTGTGTTTTTGTTTGTCGAAAACCTGCCCGAAAGGCAAATGTCAGCAATGACTTTCGACAGATAGACACCACGGTGTTCAGGGCAGGTTTTTGAGGCAGGTGCGTGAATGGTGTTCAGCAAGGTTCTGACGAAGTGTGCGGTGATCTGTGCAGCGGCTACGTGCGCTGTCGCACTCGCGCACGCCGACCCGCTCGCGGACACCCAGGCGGGACCGTTGACCCGCGCACACGTGCCGCGCATCGCGCTCGACGACGACGTCTATCTGCCCACCGCAGGTCTTAACGAACAGATCATCCGCGTACCGGTCGACGCAGCCGGCACGGTCACTCTCGAAACGACGATTTACAAACCGGACGGCGCTGGCCCGTTTCCGATGATCGTTTTCAACCACGGCAAGATCCCCGGCGATCCGCACACGCAGGAACGCAGCGACCCGCTGCCGCTCGCGCGCGAATTCGTGCGGCGCGGCTACGTGGTGGTCGCGCCGAACCGCCAGGGTTTCGGCCATTCGGATGGCGTGTATCAGCAGGATGGCTGCGATGTCGAAAAGAACGGCATCGGCCAAGCCGGCGACGTCGCCGCGACGATTGATTTCATGTCGAAGCAGCCTTATGTCGATGCCAAACACATTGTCGTGGCCGGCACCTCGCACGGCGGTCTTGCAACGATGGCGTACGGCACCGAAGCCGCGCCGGGCGTGCGGGCATTAATCAACTTCTCGGGTGGCTTGCGGCAGGACGCGTGCAGCGACTGGCAAGGCAATCTAATGCGTGCGTTCGGTGCTTACGGCGAGAAGACCAAGGTGCCGTCGCTGTGGATGTACGGCGATAACGATTCGGTCTGGAACGCGCCGTTGGTGGCCGGCATGTACGCCGCTTATGGCGCGCACGGCGCGAGCGCGAAGATGGTGGATTTCGGCAACTACAAGAACGACGCGCATCGTCTGGTCGGGGATCGTGATGGCGTGCACGTGTGGTGGCCGGCGGTCGAAGCATTCCTTGCGCAGGTCGGCATGCCGACTGGCGTGCAGTACCGCGTATCGGATCCGTCCATGCCGAAGGCGAGCGGGTTTGCCGCTGTCGATGCGGTCGACGCCGTGCCGTTTGTCGATGAAGCCGGGCGGAATGGGTATCGGAATTTCTTGCATCAGTTTCCTAGCCGGGCGTTTGCTGTTTCTGACTCGGGGGCTTGGTCCTGGGCTGAAGGTGGCGATGATCCGATGTCGGTCGCGGTCGCGAATTGCCAGAAGCAGAGTTCGGCGCCTTGCCGGTTATATGCGGTGAATAATGCAGTTGTTTGGGGCGATCAGTCTTCCCAGACGGTTGATAATGGCGCGGCGGGCGCCGGTGCCGATGTGCGTCACGCTATTGCCAGCCGTGAGTGAGAGCCGGTGATAACCCGGCCGCCGTGCGAGGTCGAATCACTCACGAGAATTATTTTCAGCGCCATACCGCGTCCTTTTCATGCGTAGCGTCTTGTGATGCAACCGCGCGGCCCTCAGCCTGGCGTGCGCGCTTGAGTGCGCGCCAGACGCGTGCCGGCACGCGGTGCATCGCATTTTCAAACGATTCGGCATTGCGGCGGCGCGCGTCGAGCGCGTCGCGGATACTCGCTTCCCGGTCGAAGCCGTCGCCGTATCGATAGGCGAAGTCGCAATACGCCAACCTGTCCCGGGTTTCGACGAGTCCCCAGTCGAGCGCTCGCTGGTAGCGAGGTTCGAAATCGAGGAAGCGTTCACGGTAAGGGCGTGCTTCGTCGATATGGCCAAGGTCGGTAAGCGACGCCATCAAGTGGTCCGGTTCCGTGTGCGCCGTGAGCGCGTCGATATCCTGCTGGTCGAGCCGGACGACGACAGACCTGCTCACCCGCCCCGCTTCTTCCGACCGGTTCGAGACGGTGAACCACTGTTCGCTGCGTCCGCGATATTTGAGCTGCTCGATCGGCGCCATGAACATATCGCGTAGTTGCTCGCCCCAGACGCCGAATACGGCACCCGTGTTGCGGGGATCGAAATAGCGGACCATTGCGGTCATTCCGTCACCGATATCCGCGAACAGAAAAGCGCGCAGGTGCGCGGCGAGATCGGACAGTTCGACATCGCTCCAGATGAGCACGAGGCACGGCGAGTGCAAATCGATCTGATCCAGTTCATGTGCCCACGGCGCCATGGGGTTGTCGATTCGCACTAGAAAGAGCGAAGCCGCTCCTGCCTGCTCTTCGGGAAGGCCTTCATATACCGAGACGAATGCGCTCCCCGACTCTTCGAGCAAAGCTTGAATCTTGCCGGGCGACGCGGCTCCGTCGACGAGTCCGAACATCTGCGGGGCCATTTTCCCAGAAACTCTCTGCATCACTTTTTCTCGCGACTACGTTACGCCCATGCGGCCTGCTGGATACTGCCCACCTTCAGCGGTTCCGATTCGGACGCGAGGCCCAGGTAAGCGATCCGCTGCGTGCCGCCGATAAAAATGACGCGCGGCCACCCGTAGCCGCCCGGCGCGTATTCGTGAAACCACGGCACGCGGAACCAGATACGGCTGTCGTGAACATAGTTGTCGAGAAGATAGATGGCTTCGGGACGAAGCCGCGCAGCGGCCTCCAACGAAGCATGCTTTTTCAGAAAACTCGTGACGCCGCGCGCCGGCGCGGCCAGGAGGTCGTCGCCCGTACTGAAATTGCTTAAGATCGTGCTCCACGTCGTTGCGAGCAGAATTCCGCTTTCGGCAAGCGCTACGTGCGGCGAATCGCTGCCTGGGTGGTCATGCGACACCGAAAGCGTGGTTCGCGTCTGACCCGCATAGGGAGAGTTCTCGTACACCGAGTGAGCTGAAACTGTTTCCGTTACTTGCCAGGGAATCTTGCGTTGCTCAGGATGCAGAAAGCCGAGTAGCAAGCGCATCTCTTCGGCGCCCTGACGCAGATCGTTCTGGTCATTGGTGGTGACATCGCACGGCCCTTCGCCGGGACGCGCGGGAGACGGATCTTTCTTTTCCGGATGTCCGACCGAGCCGCAGATCGCTTCCGTGCGCCGGTCCATCGACTCGCGCGTCGCGCTGATCTGGCCGTCGAGCTGGGCGATGCGCGGCGTGTTGGTCGGATAGGTGCGGTTGTCCGCCAGGCGGGATTTCTCTGCCAGCAATTTCGACAGCCGGTTGGCGAGCGCCTGGTATTCCGGGTCTGTTTTTCTGGCTCTGTCTACGTCGAGGGCCACCTTATGCGGTGTCATGCTGTCCTCTTGCGCGAGACGGAAGAATTCCTGCTCGGTCACGTAGTCGGCCGTGCCGACCTTGGCGCGTAGCGTTCGCCACGCCAGCATTTCCGTCATGCCGTGCTTTATCGCATCTTCGATGCTACCGATCGGACCGGCTGTTTTGCGCCAGTCGTTGAAGGCGGTGATGGTTTGGGGGGAGAGGGAGAAGTCGGATGCAGTGTCGGATTGAGCCAGGATATCGCAACCGCTCTGCAGCGGGACACCATATTTGAGCGCGTGAATATACATGTCGTGCAGCGGGATCTGGCTTAGTTTGCCGCTGTCATGATTACCGCGACCGGACCCACGCCCCTTGCCCTGCTCGTTCGGCGCGTATCCGCCGCCGACATCCGAATGCACGCCTGGATAGGCAATTTCAAGACGCACTCCGCCGGGATAACCGCCCACATCGCGTATCGAATCGACGGGAAAGCTCATGCGCTGTTCGTGAATCGAAAACGCGTGGACGCAATAGCGGACGGAATTGGGAATGCGCATCGCGCCGTTATTGGCGAAAGCGAAGTGGCCGTCGAATGATCCGATATCCACCGATGCACGGGTCAACTCAGGCGGCCCCACGGAGGCGACCGTGTCGAAAAGCCCCATGAAGTTGACCTGATAAGGTATTGCATACTTGCCGCTGAACTTCACCAGATTGCCACCGGGCGCCCATTCGTTGACCAGTTTGTGAACGAACGCACGCGCACCCGCTGCACCACGCGAAAAGCCGATCACGTTGATCCAGACTTTTTTGATGGTGCGTGGTTTGTCGCCGTTATCTACTGCATCCTTGTGTGTTACGCCGAGTATCTGGATGAGGTCGTTGAAGCCGCTCATGTCGCCGTCCGCGCCTGCGGTGCACAGGGGCTTGGCCTTGTCTACCGGGACTAGAAGATGGGTTCGGTCCGGTGCGACAGTCTCATAGACTGCGTTCAGAACGCGGGTAAAGCCCCAAAGACAACGCGCGTTGAAGCCCTTGGCCATGGCCTTGCCCATCTGCAAATAAGTCTTTTCGCCGATGTCTGGTAGCGGAGTACCTACGCCGGGAATGTAGAATGGGAACAGACCATCGCTATTCTTTTCGATTGCCGCTTTAAATAATCTGGCGACGTTGGTATGGCAATATTTGAGAGAATCGCGCCGCGGATTTTTCTTGTCGTCGTTGTTATTCGTGCCGTCGAAAAACAAGCTGATATGGAGTGTCTGCTCGCATGAGCGTGTTTCGTCGTGCATTCGCAGCGCGCCATCGCGAAATGCATCATCGCTTTCGGACGGCTGCAGTCGCCCTCCATCCGCCATTTCTTCCGGCCATTGGATACTCATTGCATTCCTCCGTCGCGATACAGCCTGTTCCATTCTTCATCAATTGCACCCTGCACAACGTAAGGATCGTCGTCCGCGGGGCGGTTGTTGGCGTTGTTTCCACCATTGTGGTTGCCGTCAGTTATCATGAGGCGCACCCTGTCACCGGGTAGAAAAATGCCCCACACTGCTCCCGCCATTCTTCCGTCGTATTGTGCGATCCGCACGTTCTCCGCCTTGTACCAATATCCCGGCGTCTTGCCGTCGCGCTTTTTGTCCACCAGCCAGCGCACGGTCAGCTTCAGGTCCGGTTGCCATTCGAGCGGGAATGACATGCAGCAGGTTTCCTTTGCTCCACCGGAAGGCTCGTCGCTACCCTTGTCCATCGGCCAGACGTTTGGACCACCGCCACCGATATCGCTACCCTTCGGGCCCGTGATCGCGAAGTCATGGATGTACCAAGGCGTATAGTTCAGCGCCCTGACGCCACCGTCCAGAAGCTCGACATGTGGAGGTACGTACACAGTACTCGCCGCATCGCTCCGGATACCTGAGCATCCAGCCAGTGACGCACACAGTGAGAGCAACAGACTCCTGAACAGACGAGACTTTACCGCTCGTGATTTCGACAACCCGTTGTTGATCTTCTGAAACACCGTGTCTGCTTCTACGATTTTTTGCATCTGCAATCGCCCTCCAATAGGCATTGTTTCTGGCCTCTCAAACGTTCGCCACACTTCGAATCTGCTAGTCATGGGCGGGGGGATACAGCCGGTTCCATTCGTCATCGATGACACCCTGCACGATGTAGGGATCGTCATCTGCCGGACGGTCGTTGACGTTGTTTCCACCATTGCGGTTGCCGTCAGTGACCATAATGCGAACCCTGTCATCGGGCAGAAAAATGCCCCACACAGCTCCCGCCTTTCTTCCTTCGTACTGCGCGATTCGCACGCCTTCGGCCTTGTACCAGTAGCCGAATACCTTGCCATCCGGCCTTTTTTTCTCGACGAGCCAGCGCACGGTCAGTTTCAGGTCCGGTTGCCATTCGAGTGGAAATGACATGCAGCAGGTTTCCTTTGCTCCACCGGAAGGCTCATCGCTGCCCTTGTCCATCGGCCAGACGTTTGGACCACCGCCACCGATACCGCTACCCTTCGGGCCGGTAATCGCGAAGGTGTGGATATACCAGGATGTATAGTTCAGTGCCCTGACGCCGCCACCGAGAAGTTCAATATACGGCGGCACGTCCACAGTACTCGTCGCATCACTCCGAACACCGGAACATCCAGCCAGCAATACGCATACTGAGAACATCACGCCCCTGGACAGACCGGACTTCTTCGGCAGCAACTTCGACACCCAGTCGCTGGTCGCGCGAAATGTCGCGCCCACTTTCCCGACCCGTTCTTGTGCTTCGCTCAGCTTGTGTGGAGTCGTCCTGAACTCGCATGCGGGGCAGACTAATTCCCGTCTTGTCTCATCGCGCATTCGCCGCACCTTGTCGCGCAAAACATCATCGCGTTTCGATACCTGCACTTGTCCTCCGCCCAGTAGCATTGCTATCCATTGAAACTTCATTGCATTCCGCCCTTGCGATACAGCCGGTTCCATTCGTCATCGAGAACGCCTTGAGCAATGTATGGATCGTCGTCGGTCGGACGGTTGTTGGCGTTGTTTCCGCCATCATGATTGCCATCAACGATCATGATGCGAACCCGGTCTCCAGGTAGAAAGATGCCCCACACTCCTCCGGCGTTTTTCCCGTCGTACTGTGCGATCCGCACGTTCTCCGCCTTGTACCAGTATCCCGGCGTCTTACCATCGCCTTTTTTGTCCATTAGCCAACGCACGGTCAACTTCAGGTCCGGTTGCCAGTCGCGTGGGTAGGACATACAACAGACCTCCGCTCCTCCGCCAGCGGGCCTGCCACTCTGCTTCATCGGCCAGACATTCGGACCACCACCACTGATACCGCTACCCTTCGGGCCCGTGATTGCAAAGGCGTGGATGTACCACGGTGTGTAGTTGAGCGCCCATACACCGTCGCTCGCCAGCTCAATATGAGGAGGCACGTCCACCATGTTCACCGCATGGTTCTTGACACCTGAGCATCCAGTCAGTGATACGCACAGTGAGAGCAACAGACTCCTGAACAGACGAGACTTCGCCACTCGCGATTTCGACAAACCGTTGTTGATCGTCTGAAACATCGTGTCTGCTTCTATGATGTTGTGCCTCTGCAATCGCCCTCCAATACGCATTGTTTCAGTGCTGCCTAACGGCTGCCGCGTTTCGAATCTGCTAGTCATGCGCGTTCCGATAGCTGCACTAATCTCCCATCCAGCCGTTGCCTCAGCCATCGAATCCTCACTCCATTCCGCCGTCGCGATAAAGGCGATTCCATTCCTCATCAATGGCGCCCTGCACCACGTAGGGATCGTCATCGGCTGGACGGTCATTGACGTTGTTTCCGCCATTACGGTTACCGTCGGTGATCATGAGGCGCACCCTGTCACCGGGCAGAAAGATGCCCCACACTGCGCCGGCATTTCTCCCGTCGTACTGTGCGATCCGCGCGTTCTCGGCCTTGTACCAATAGCCTGGCGTCTTGCCGTCGCTCTTTTTGTCCACCAGCCAGCGCACGGTCAGTTTCAGGTCCGGTTGCCATTCGCGTGGAAACGACATGCAGCAAGTTTCTCCTGCACCACCCGAAGGCTTGTTACTACCCGTTTTCATCGGCCAGACGTTTGGACCACCGCCACCGCCACCGATACCGCTACCCTTCGGGCCCGTGATCGCGAAGGCATGGATGTACCAAGGCGTATAGTTCAGCGCCCTGACGCCACCACCGAGAAGTTCAACATACGGCGGCAGGTCCACAGTACTCGCCACATCACTCCGGATACCTGAACATCCAGACACCGCTACACCCGCGCAAACCACCAATCCACTCAACCAAACGCTCGTCCCCAAAAAGCCCGATCGACTACCCATAGCCCATTGCTCCCGATGAATGTGAACTAGCGGATCACAAAAGCCGATCCACCTCTCGCGGCCTTGAGCAGACAATCTATACAAACGCCTTTAGGCGAAAGGTCCGCAGGCGTGCTCTTCGGTCCGGGCAGTGAATGCGTCGCGGCAAACGCGGCGAACTTGCCCGGCGTGAATATCTGCGCGCCGGAGTCATCCAGCACCAACCTGCTCTTGCCGCCTTGCAGCTCCAGCTTTTCAACACCGGTAATCCGAACGACCTTGCTCAAAAGCGTGATGGACTTCGCGGAATCGAGGCTGATGGAACTCGTCAACGCGTGCAAAACGATGTCGCCCGCCGCCGCCGACAGCCTGATGCCGGCACGCTGCGCGAAAAGCCGGATGGTGTCTCGCACAGTGCCGAACAGGCTGCGTCCGCTCGCAATGGCCACATGTCCTTCAGCGGTCACCGCAGCCTGCTGGGCCGCGATGTGCACGGTCGCAGGCGACGCGATTTCGACGCCAGCCTTGCCGTCGATGAGCAGGTGCGGTTCGCTCAGCTGTGGAAACGCGGCGTCCGTCGCAGCCGTTCCGCGAAGCTGTTCGTTTTGCGCCTGGATCGTTCTGGCAATGTCCGCCTGGTGGCCCTCCGCCTCCTGCGCTTCGCCCTGCACCGCGACTTGCGCCAACGCGTCGTGCAACACCTGCGCCTTTTCGAGCCGGCCGACAATCTCATCGTTGTCCTTGGCGGCGGCGCAAGCGCCCGCGCGCGTCTGCGTGGTAATGAGCATGCCCTTGTTGGCCCGCATCACGCCCCACGCGTTGGTCGCGAGTTCGAAGCCCTCGCCGCGCGCCTTGTCGCGTCCGCTATGCCCGTCGATGCGCGTGTTGTAGCCCAGCACCAGCCGCGACTGCGCATGGTCGCTGGCCACCTGCACCTGCAACTGGCCCGGCGTGTCGTCCGTCACCACGCTGTTGGCAGCCAGTCCCTTCAGGTCCCGGCTGCGCCACCCCGACAGCGCGTCGTTCTTCGGCAACTGCCACGGCGCCTGGTGGAACTCAGTCGTATGCTCCGAAATGATGTAGGGACGGTCAGGATCGCTGTCGTAGTAGCCGACCAGCACATGGTGTCCGACGCGCGGCAGCCACATCGCGCCGTGTTCCACGCCATGCCAGGGTGACGCCACGCGCAGCCAGCAACTCGCGTTCTCATCTTTCTCGCCGAGCCGGTCCCAGATGAAGTGCGCCTTGACCCGTCCGTACTCGTCGCAATAAACCGGTTCGTCGCCATAGCCGGTCACAACGGCCGCTTCCGCATAGGCGCGCGGCTTCTTCGCTTTCTGCGGCGTGCGGTAGAAGGTGTTGGCCGGCACTGCCGCAAACTTCGTCGTGCAGCTGTACTGGCGGTCGATCGCGCCGCGCTGCGTAACCGTGTCGTTGTTGACGATCTCAGTGATGGTCGAGACGACCAGATATTCGCCATCGCCTGGTGTGAGCGGATAGCCTTCGAGCGTGAATGTGTAGCCCGTCATCAAGCCGCGCAGGTTGCCTTTGCCCTTCGCCCGCAGACTTTTCGCGCGATGCGCTTCGACCTTCACGCGCGCCAGATGCTCGCCTTCGAACTGCGCGTCGCCGTGCAGGCCGCGCGTGCCCATGGGGCCTTCCATCGGCTGCGAGTAGTCGCCCCACGCGTACTCCTCCGCGTTGTCGAAGGCCCGCCCGCCGTAGTCTTCCTGAGCAACGGCAAGATTGCCCAGCGACTGCGTGTAGTCGTAATCGGTGAGCGACACTTTGCCCGTGGTGAGCTGCCGCGCAACCCTGAATTCGTGGACGTGTTCCTCGTCGATGCGTTGACCGTCGCGCTCCAGATAGCGCAGCGTCTGGTACGCGGGGCCGTGCTTTTTATAGGCGCCAGGCGAATCGCACAGCACCAGCGTGCTGCGCTCGAAGAAGAAGCTGATGCCCCATTCCTGCCAGATTCGATTCAGATAGCAAAAATCCGACTCCCACCATTGCCGCTGGTAGTTGCGCTTGGGATACGGACGGCGCTGCATGCCAGGACCCGCGAGGCGCAGCTCGAACGGGAACGGATATTTCTGCAGGACGTCTCGCGTTATTTCGATCACGTCGCGTTCCTGCCAGAACCGGCTATCGCGGTTCAACGTCGCGAGCCATAGCCACGGACGCAGCTTGAGCCGGTAGAACGCGCGCCGGTCGTCCGCTCCGACGCACTGCGCCGAGACGATCAGGCCCGTCAGCTTGCGAATGTCGGCGCCGATATTGGACATGCCCGCATCGCCTCTGGCGCCCTGCACCCACGTGCCGTTGCCTTCGACGGCAATGTTGAGCGTGATTTCCTTGCCGATCAGCGCATCCACATCGACCAGCGCCTGCGCTTCGTTCGCGCTCAACGCCGCAGCGTCGATCGTGCTGACCTCGATGTCGTACTCATACAGGTGGCCGAGCTTTTCCCTGCCCCGCAGACGCGAGACTACGAACAGCGGTTCGCCCGCCCATTGCGGCAGCGCCTTGCCGGTGATTTCCAGCGTGCGCGGCTGTGTGAACCATGACATCGGCAACTCCGTTCGTTGGGTCAATCCACAGATAGGGCCGCTCAGGCCGCGCCGCGCGTACCCGCGCGCGGTGGCCAGTGCGTGAGGCGTCCGCGCTGCGTCGAGCACAGCACGGTTGTCGTGAATGAGCGCTCCGACACATGACGGGCGACGTAGCGCTCCAGCACGAGCCCGAGCGTGTACGGACTCATGCCGTCAAACCCGCTTTCGTCGAAAGTAAGCGTGCATTCGATACCGCGGCCGAACGGCTGCGGGAAGTGCGGCGGCAAGCGGCGGTTCACGGGCGTCGCCGTCGCGCTCCTTAGCGCTTCGACCTGACGGCGCAGCACGGCGGCATCCTCGCTCAGATACAGACGCAGCAGTCTGCGCAATGCGTCGCCGGTCGCCGGCCGGTCGGGCGGCTCGTCGAAGGTCATGTAGCCGAGGTTGAGCTGGCCGTACAACTGCCATGCCCGCTCGCCGGAGGCCAGCGGTGGCCGGGGCATGGTCGGCGCGCGCACCAGGCCGACGCTTTCAGCCGGTATCGATTTGTGCGGGAACAGGTCACGCCTGCCGTCGCACGGAATCAAGCACGGTAGATCGCGGTTGGTCAGCAACGCCTCGAGCGACAGGTAGTGAATCCGCTCGGTATTGGGCTGCTCATCCCGGTCAACCAGCGAAATGAAGGTGCGCGTCTCGGTAAACGGACGGCGCGTGCCGTAGTGGCGACCGTCCTCTTCAGCCCGGTTCGGTTCGCGGCGAATCGTGAAATAGCGCGCGCCGCGGCTCGTGCTTTCGCCAACGGACGCATGCAGCGGATAAAAACGCAGCGCTTCAGAATCTTCGGAAACCTGGCCCCAGGCCGCCTGCACGGAATGCACAGCGTAATCAGAAGACGCGGCCGGTACGGGCACAAGCCGGTGTGACTGCCGGTCCGGATCGAGATCGAGCCGGTCCGTGCGCCTAGGGAAGAGATTGATGACCGGTGTACAGAACAGCGCGAAGTGCGACGCGTCAACGGTCTCGGCCAGCCTGTCCACGGGGCGCTCCAGCAGAAGCACGATTTCGGCCTCGTTACCCGCAATCGAGGCGAGTCCCTTGGCCAGCCCTGTGAGCGTGAAGAACCAGAAGCGTGCGGGACAGGCGAAATACTCCTGCAACAGGTTGTGACCGTGGAACTTGCGAGGCACGGCGGGCAGCAGGCTTTGTTCCGGTTCGAGCGCTTCATGCACAACCGCGTCGCGCGTGACCGCGTGCAACGTGCCGGTCGCGAACTCGCCGGGGACGCCAATCACGGTGACGACGCCCGCCGCATGAATCAGTTCGAACAGATGCGAGGCGGTGGTTTCATCACCCGAGAGATAGACCGGCAACCGGTCCAGTCCGGCCAGATTCGCAATCGACGCGCCGTTCGTCGTGCGCAACCGCAGACGCAGCGCACCATGCGCAGTCCGGCCCGCCGGCACATACCGGTCGAGCATGGGAATGTCGGGTGGAATTCCGGTCAGCCGCGCCTGCACGATCTCCAGGGGAAACAGCGTGACGTCCTGGCTGCTGCGGAATTCACAGGCGGTGAGTTCGCCATCGGGAATGCGCGAGGGGAATGCGGTGCCGCGCGGCACGACCGTGCCGTTCACGGCATGCTTACCTTGTGCAAGCGGGAAGAATCGCGCAACGGCTATCGACGGTGTCGGACACGTGTAGTTCGGATAGACGGTCTGCAACAGCGGCAGCGTGAATTCCGGGAACGCGTCGTCCAGCCGGATTTGCGCCCGGGCGGTCACGAATGCCGACGACTGCAGCAGGCGCTCCACGTAAGGGTCGCCGATCTCGCCGGCGTGCATGCCGAGCCGCCGTGCGATCTTTGGATGCGCGGCGGCAAACTCCATCGCCAACTCGCGGATGTAGAGCAGTTCACGGCTGTAGTAGTCGAGCAGTCGCGGGTCCATCGCTTCGCGTCAATGCCGGTCACGCATTGGCGGGGTAAATGGGCGACGCCTCTCGCCGCGCGAACGGCCGGGCGTGTCTTCTCTCTCTTGCATAGGTTTTTTTGGGGAATGGGCGCGGCATCGCCCGGAAGAGAGATTGAAGCGCACAGCAGGGCATCGCGGGACGGGAAAACTCTGCAAAAACATGCAGGCATGTCCGCCACGCCCCCGGCCTTTGATGCAGCCGAAAAAACGGTGGTGGCTTAAGGACTGCCGGGCACAAACCACCGAACAAAAAACCGTCGAACGTGCAAAACCTCAGTTCCGCGCCAGTAACCGCCAATTACTTTGCCGTCGTCAACTCCGCCCATTTGCGACCTTCGGGCTAAAACAGAAACGACCTGCCCCGAACATCGGCGAACCCCGTCGCCGCAGGCAAAAACCGCGCTCACAGCCCTAGTGCACACGACGAAATAAACCGCTAATCTCGACCCCGCAAGCCCGCCCAGGGCCGCGCGAGAGCGCAAACAAGTCCGCGCCACGCGTCTGAAAAATGGCCCTAAAAAGCCACGCCGCGCAGCGGCAAAAAAAGCACCCCGTGGAGTACCCTTTGGAAAACCCTGCACCACCGTCAGCCGTCCCTGAAGACTGGATCGCCCGCAGCCTGCGCGCCGTCTGGCACCCCTGCACGCAGATGAAGCACCACGAGCGCCTGCCGCTCGTGCCCGTCGCGCGCGGCCAGGGCGCGTGGCTCTACGACCGCGCCGGCCATCGTTATCTGGATGCCATCAGCTCCTGGTGGGTCAACCTGTTCGGCCACGCCAATCCGCGCATCAACGCGGCGCTGAAAGATCAACTCGACACGCTCGAACACGCCATGCTCGCCGGCTGCACGCACGAACCGGCCATCGAACTCGCCGAACGGCTCGGCGCGCTCACGAACAACACGCTGGGCCACGCGTTCTTCGCGTCAGACGGCGCGTCCGCCGTCGAAATCGCCCTGAAGATGAGCTTCCACTCGTGGCGCAATCGCGGTTTCGCCGACAAGCAGGAATTCGTCTGCATCGCCAACAGCTATCACGGCGAAACCATCGGCGCGCTCGGCGTCACTGACGTCGCGCTCTTCAAAGACGCCTACGATCCGCTCATCCGCCACGCGCACGTCGTGGCATCGCCCGACGCACGCCTCGCGCAGCCAGGCGAAACCGCCGCCGACGTCGCGCGCCGCGCGCTCGATAACGTTCGCTCGCTCTTCGAAGCACGCGCCGCGAAAATCGCCGCGCTGATCGTCGAGCCGCTCGTGCAGTGCGCCGCCGGCATGGCCATGCACGACGCGTCGTATATCGCGGGATTGCGCGCCTTGTGCGACCAATACGGCGTGCATCTGATCGCCGATGAAATCGCCGTCGGCTGTGGACGCACCGGCACCTTCTTCGCCTGCGAACAGGCCGCCATCTGGCCGGACTTTCTGTGTCTGTCGAAAGGCATCAGCGGCGGCTATCTGCCACTCTCGATCGTGCTGTCCCGCGACGAAATTTTCGAAGCCTTCTACCACGACGACACGGCGCGCGGCTTCCTGCACTCGCATTCGTACACGGGCAATCCGCTCGCTTGCCGCGCGGCGCTAGCCACGCTCGATCTCTTCGCGAGCGACAACGTGCTCGCCGTCAACGCGCAAAAATCCGCCAAGCTGAGAGCCGCGCTCGCACCGCTAGCCGAGCACAAGCAAGTCCGCAATCTGCGTCAGTGCGGCACGCTTTTCGCATTCGACGCCGTGCTCGACGATGCTCAGCAAGCCAAAACATTCTCGCGCCGCTTCTTCGAAAACGCGCTGCAGCGCGAACTGCTGCTGCGCCCGATTTCGACCACGGTGTATCTGATGCCCCCTTATATCCTCGACGACGAAGAACTCGCGCTGCTCGCCGCACGCACCCGCGAAACCTTCGAAGCCACGCTCGCGGAGACCCGCTAATGCATCTGCTCGACACGCTCACTGAAGGCCTGAAGGAAATCGACGCGCGTGGCCTGCGCCGTCGCCGCCGCACCGCCGACACGCCGTGCGCGGCGCACATGACCGTGGACGGCCGCGCAATCATCGGCTTCGCCAGCAACGACTATCTCGGTCTCGCCGCGCATCCGCAGCTCATTGCGGCGATCGCTGAGGGCGCGCAGCGTTATGGCGCAGGCAGCGGCGGCTCGCATCTGCTCGGCGGGCACTCGCGCGCGCATGCGCAACTCGAAGACGATCTCGCGGAATTCGCGGGCGGTTTCGTCGACAACGCGCGCGCGCTCTACTTCAGCACCGGCTACATGGCGAATCTCGCCACGCTCACTGCACTCGCGGGCCGCGGCACCACACTCTTCTCCGACGCGCTGAATCACGCGTCGCTGATCGACGGCGCGCGCCTGTCCCGCGCCGACGTGCAGATCTACCCGCACTGCGATACGGAAGCGCTGAGCGCGATGCTCGAAGCCTCGGACGCCGACGTCAAGGTGATCGTCTCCGATACCGTGTTCAGCATGGACGGCGATATCGCGCCGCTACCGCGCCTGCTCGAACTCGCCGAACAACACGGCGCATGGCTGATCGTGGACGACGCGCACGGCTTCGGCGTGCTCGGTCCGCAAGGCCGCGGCGCGATCGCGCAGGCCGCGCTGCGTTCGCCGAATCTCATTTCGATCGGTACGCTCGGCAAAGCAGCCGGCGTCTCCGGCGCGTTCGTCACGGCGCATGAGACGGTGATCGAATGGCTCGTGCAGCGTGCGCGTCCGTACATCTTCACCACGGCGTCGGTGCCGGCCGCGGCGCACGCGGTGTCGGCGAGCTTGCGCATCATCGGCGGCGAGGAAGGCGACGCGCGGCGCGCGCATCTTCAGCAGCTGATCGAACGTACGCGCGCCATGCTGAAGGCCACGCCGTGGTTGCCGGTCGACTCGCACACGGCCGTGCAGCCGCTCATCATCGGCGCGAACGATGCCACGCTCGATATCGCCGCCACGCTCGATCGCGCGGGTCTGTGGGTGCCGGCGATCCGTCCACCGACCGTACCGACCGGAACGTCGCGTTTGCGTATTTCGCTGTCGGCCGCGCACTCGCAGGCGGACCTCGACCGGCTCGAAGCAGGCTTGCAGCAACTTGGAGCGAAAGCGGCATGAGTGGCTTGAATCAACCCGCACTGTCTTTATTCGTCACCGGCACCGATACGGAAATCGGCAAGACGTTCGTCTCGTCGGCGCTGTTGCGCGGCTTTGTCCGCGAAGGCCTGCAAGCCGCCGCGATGAAGCCGATCGCCGCCGGCGCATTCGAACTGAACAGCGTACTGCATAACGAAGACGCAGATCAACTCGACGCCGCCTCGAACGTGTTGCTGCCGCCCGCGATGCGCACGCCGTATCTGCTGAAGGAACCGGCCGCGCCGCATATCGCGGCCGCGCTGGAAAACGTTACGTTCGATCTCGACCATATCGTCGATTGTCACGCGCAGGCTTTGAAGCGCGCGGAGATCGTGGTCGTGGAAGGCGTCGGCGGCTTTCGTGTGCCGTTGACGGCCACTCAGGACACCGCCGATCTCGCCGTCGCGTTGAAGCTGCCGGTCGTGCTGGTGGTCGGCATGCGGCTCGGCTGCATCAGCCACGCGCTGCTGACCGCCGAAGCAATCGCCGCGCGCGGGCTCACGCTCGCCGGGTGGGTCGCGAACCGCATCGATCCGGACATGACGTTTCCCGACGAAAACATCGCATCGATCCGCGAGCATCTGGCACGTGAATACGACGCCCCGTTGCTCGGCATCGTGCCGAATCTGAACCCGGCGTTGCCCGAACTTGCGGCGGACCAACTCGACATCAACCGGCTTTTGCAGACGCTGCGGCACATGCAAACGCATTCGCAGCGCTAAAAACTCACATATCCATCCATAAGGATTGACGACATGACGCAACTGAACATCGCTCCCACGCCCGCCGACACAGCCGCGGCAAACAACAATGCCAACGCCGCAGCCGGCGCGAAACAGGTCGCGCGCTGGCGCGTCGCCGACATCGTCGCGTTGTACGAACTGCCGTTCAACGACCTGATGTTCAAGGCACAGCAAACGCATCGCGAGCATTTCGATGCGAACACCGTGCAACTGTCCACGCTGCTGTCCATCAAGACCGGCGGCTGCGAGGAGGATTGCGCGTACTGTCCGCAGTCGGTGCATCACGACACGGGCCTCCAAGCCGACAAGCTGATGCCGGTCGACGAAGTGCTCGCCGCCGCCAAGGTCGCCAAGGAAAACGGCGCGACGCGCTTCTGCATGGGTGCCGCGTGGCGCAATCCGAAAGACCGCCACCTCGAACCGATCAAGGACATGATCCGTGGCGTAAAGGCGATGGGTCTGGAAACCTGCGTGACGCTCGGCATGCTCGAAACGCATCAGGCGCAAGGGCTGCGCGAAGCGGGCCTCGACTATTACAACCACAACCTCGACACATCGCCCGAGTTCTACGGGCAGATCATTTCGACGCGCACGTATCAGGACCGCCTCGACACGCTGGAACGCGTGCGCGATGCGGGCATCAACGTGTGCTGCGGCGGGATTGTCGGCTTGGGCGAATCGCGCCGTGAGCGCGCCGGTCTGATTGCGCAACTGGCGAACATGGAGCCGTATCCGGAATCGGTACCGATCAACAATCTGGTGCAGGTGGAAGGCACGCCGCTGACCGGCACTGAGGCAATCGACCCATTCGAATTCGTGCGTACGATCGCGATCGCGCGCATCACCATGCCGCGCGCGATGGTGCGTCTGTCGGCCGGCCGCGAGCAGATGGACGAAGCGTTGCAGGCGTTGTGCTTCCTCGCTGGCGCGAACTCGATTTTCTACGGCGATCAGTTGCTGACTACCAGCAACCCGCAAGCGGAAGCGGACCGCAAACTGCTCGAACGTCTCGGCATTCGCGCCGAAGCCGCGCAACAGATGCCGCTCGATCAAAGCGGCTGCGAACATAGTTGCGATAAGCACGCTGCGCCGAACTGAGCGTATGCATAGCGCGAGATAGAGCACGCGCAATAAAAAAGGCTGCCTCGTTTTTCGAGGCAGCCTTTTTACTGACTGACGGCGCTAATAAACTTACTTCTTATCCACGATGATCTGATCGAACGTCCCGCCATCAGAGAAATGCGTTTGCTGCGCTTTCTGCCAGCTACCGAACATCTCTTCGACGGTGAAGGTCTTGATCGGCTTGAACTCCGCCGCGTGCTTCGCGAGCACGGTCTTGTCACGCGGACGCAGATGATGCTGCGCAATGATCTCCTGCGCGGCCGACGACCACAGATAGTCGAGATACGCCTGCGCTTCCTTGCGCGTGCCGCGCTTGTCGACCACCTTGTCGACGATCGACACCGGCGGCGCCGCCAGTAGACTCACCGACGGATACACGGCTTCGAAATTGCCCCCGCCCAGGCCCGTGTCCATCAGTGCGACTTCGTTTTCGAACGTCACCAGCACGTCGCCGATGCCGCGTTGCGTGAAGGTGGTCGTCGCGCCGCGGCCGCCCGTGTCGAGCACCGGCACGTTCTTGAAGATCTCTTTTTCGAAGTCGAGCGCCTGCGCATCGGTGCCGCCGTGCTGCTTGCGATAACCCCACGCGGCCAGATAGGTGTAGCGTCCGTTACCCGAAGTCTTCGGATTCGCGATCACCACCTGCACGCCCGGCCTGGCGAGATCGTCCCAGTCCTTGATGTGCTTCGGATTGCCCTTGCGTACCAGGAATACCATCGTCGTGGTGTAGGGCGCGCTGTCGTTCGGCAGACGCGCGCGCCAGTTGGCCGGCACCAGTTGACCTTTCTCGGCGAGCAAGTCGATGTCGTTCGGCTGGTTCATCGTGACTACGTCAGCCTGCAGGCCTTGCAACACCGACAGCGCCTGCGCGCTCGACGCGCCGTGCGACTGGCGGATCGATACGTTCTCGCCGCTCTTCTGCTTGTACGCCGCGATGAAGCCGGCGTTGATGTCCTTGTACAACTCGCGCGTCACGTCGTATGAGACGTTGAGCAGCGATGTATCCGCGTGCGCAGTCGACATGCCCGCCAGCGCGAGCGTGATTGCCGTCATACCGGCTGCCAGCCAGCGCGATGTCCCCGTCTTGCCTGCCATCTTGTCCCCGCCTATCGATGATGAAAACCAGTGGCCGCACGAACGTGCAGCGTGAAGCGGGATTCTAACGGATCGCTTACTTGGCCAGCGGCCCGTACGCGCGTCACTCGAAGCGCGCACGCCGCGGCCCGCTCACTTACACGAACGCATGCTGTACAGCCTCGAACGACTCCTCGCGAAAGCGCAGCGGCGCCGCGCAATGCACCAGCGTATCGACGAAATATTTCGCGCGCGGCCACGGACCGAAACCGGCCGCGGTGTTGATATGCCCCGCGTCGCCGAGATTGACGAATGCGCTGCCGAAACGCTGCGCGAGATCGCGCGAACCGGCGAGCGGCATCCACGGATCGGTTTCGCTGCCGATCAGGATCGAGGGCACGCCGAGACGCCGCGCGTCGAACGGTCCCGCGAAGGCGAATTTCTGCGGACTCGCGGGCGCCACGAACAGCACGCCGACCACCTCGTTCGCATACGAGGCCTGCTGCAATGCATACGCCGTCGCGAGGCAACCGAAGCTATGCGCTGCCAGCACGAACGGCCCGCGCTCGCGCGCCAGCAGATCGCGCAACGATTTCGACCATACCGCGAGGTCCGGCGCGTCCCAGTCGGCTTGCTCGACGCGCAGCGAGCGCGCGAACTGACGCTCCAGCCAGGTCTGCCAGTGCGCGCCCTCGCTGCCGTGCAGACCGGGAACGGTGACGAGCCGCGGCGGCCATGTCGATTTGGTGCATGAAAGCATGTGTGTGCCTCGCTGCGGGAATCCGGGTAGTGATTGTCCCGCCCGGCGCCGCGCGGGCGAACCAAGTTTTTGTGCTTTGTTTATGGGGCAAATGCGCGGACAAATGCGGGCAAGCACGCAGGCAAATGCGCCGCCGGATACGCGCCGCGCGGCGGAATGCTCAACACCGAACCGCACGCCCGTACGCAAACGCGCGCGAATCGCGTCGAAAAAGTAGAATGAAGCCTATCCATAAAAGGAGGAGGCCTCATGCCGCAAGCATCGTCCGCAACGCCGCAGCCGTCGCGCCGGTCATGCTGTGGCCTCTTCGTCTCCAAACCCGTTCTCGCAGGCGCCTTCCGGACCGTATGAAAATCCTCTTCTACACGCCGCAATCCGACGCTGCCGCGTGGCTGCACGATCTTGCCCGCGCACTGCCTCAAGCCGATCTGCGTGAATGGCAACCGGGCGACACCGCGCCGGCCGATTTCGCGGTCGTGTGGCGTCCGCCGCGCGAGATGCTGGCCGGCCGAGACGATCTGCGCGCGATCTTCAATCTCGGCGCGGGCGTCGACGCGATCCTCGCGCTCGAACACGAACAGCCCGGCACGTTGCCGCGTAATGCGCAGTTGATCCGGCTGGAGGACACCGGCATGGCGCCGCAAATGGCCGAGTATGCGACGCACGCGGTGCTGCGCTACCTGCGCCGTTTCGACGAATATCAGACGCTGCAAAACGAGCGCCGCTGGGAAGTGCTCGAGCCGCATCCGCGTGACACCTTCACGGTCGGCGTGCTGGGACTCGGCGTGCTCGGCGCGCATGTCGCACAAACGCTCGCGGCATTCGGCGTGCCGGTGCGCGGCTACAGCCGCAGCCCGCGGCAGATCGACGGCATCACGACATTCGCCGGCGAAGCGCAGTTCGACGCATTTCTCGACGGCGCGAAAGTGCTGGTCAATCTGCTGCCGCATACTCCGGATACGGCAAATGTGCTGAACGCGCGCACCTTCGCGAAGCTCGCGCACGGGGCCTATCTGATCAACCTGGCGCGCGGCGGGCATCTGGTCGAACAGGATTTGCTGGACGCCATCGCGAGCGGGCAGATCACTGCCGCCACGCTCGACGTGTTCCGCGAAGAACCGTTGCCGCCGGATCATCCGTTCTGGCGGGAGCCGCGCATCACGATCACGCCGCACGTGTCCGCGCTGACGCTGCGCGAAGAAAGCGTCGCCCAGGTCGCGCAGAAGATCACCGCGCTCGTGCGCGGCGACACGATCAGCGGCGTGGTGAATATCGAACGCGGATACTGAACTTATCGAATCCAGTTGAAGGAGCGCCGCCATGCGCGGCGCCGACATAGGAGACACATCATGGCCCTACCTCAGCAAGTGAAAATCGTCGAAGTCGGTCCGCGTGACGGACTTCAGAACGAAAAAGACTTCGTGCCCACCGCGATCAAGATCGAGCTGATCAACCGTCTGTCTGCGGCGGGCTTTCGTAACGTCGAGGCCGCTTCGTTCGTGTCGCCGAAATGGGTGCCGCAGATGGCCGACGGCGCCGACGTGATGGCCGGCATCGAACGCCGTCCCGGCACGATCTACTCGGTGCTGACGCCGAATCTGCGCGGCTTCGAGGGCGCGCTCGCCGCGCGTGCCGACGAGATCGTGATTTTCGGCGCCGCCAGCGAAGCGTTCTCGCAGAAAAACATCAACTGCAGCATCGCGGAAAGCATCGATCGGTTCGTGCCGGTTGCGCAGGCGGCGAAGGAGCATGGCCTGCGGATTCGCGGCAGCGTGTCGTGCGCATTGGGCTGTCCGTATCAGGGCGAAGTGCCGGTGGCGTCGGTCGTGGATGTGGTCCAGCGCTTCGCGGCGCTCGGCTGCGACGAGATCGATATCGCCGATACGATCGGCGTGGGCACACCAAAGCGCGCGCGTGAAGTGTTCGAGGCGGTCACGCAGGTGTTTCCGCGCGAGCGTCTATCCGGCCACTTCCATGACACCTATGGCCAGGCGCTCGCCAACATCTACGCGGCGCTGCAGGAAGGCATCGAGATTTATCACGCGTCGGTGGCGGGCCTCGGCGGCTGTCCGTATGCGAAGGGCGCGACGGGCAACGTCGCGACCGAAGACGTGCTGTATCTGATGAATGGCCTCGGCATCGAAACCGGCATCGACCTCGCGCAAGTCGTGGCGATCGGCGATTTCATCTCGACGTCGATCGGCCGGCCCAATGTTTCGCGCGCCGGCAAAGCGCTGCTCGCCAAAGCGCGCAGCGAAGCGGCCAACTGCGTTTGACGCGGGTGCAATGGGACCGCTCAACACTCATGCAATCAATCAGGACCTGAAACGATGACGGACCACGCTTCTCTCGAATCCGACGATCTCACCGCGCTGCCCGACTCGGCGCGCCGCGTCGCGCTGCTGTTGCGCGAACGCGGTCACGCGGGCCGGATCGTGATGCTGCCGGAAACCGGCAAGACCTCCGCCGAAGCCGCCGCGGGACTCGGCTGCTCGGTCGCGCAGATCGCCAAGTCGATTCTGTTTCGCCGCCGTGAAGACGACGCGCCGGTGTTGGTGATCGCGAGCGGCGCGAATCGTGTGGATGAAAAGAAAGTCGCCGCGCAGGTCGGCGACATCGGCCGTGCGGACGCGAAATTCGTCCGCGAAAAAACCGGCTATGCGATCGGCGGCGTCTGCCCGATCGGTCACGCGACCGAGCCGGTCACGCTGATCGACGCCGATCTGCTCGAACTCGACAGTCTGTGGGCCGCCGCGGGTCATCCGCACGCGGTGTTCAATCTGACCGCGCAAGAGCTGATCGCGCTCACGAACGCGCCGGTGATCGACGTGGCGCTGCGCGAGACGGCGTGACGCGATGACGACGACAACAATGACAGCGGGCCTCGATAACGAAGATCACCACGCCGTGCCGTCGCCTTGCATCAACGTGTGCAGGATGGACGCGTCGACTGGCTGGTGTGAAGGATGCCTGCGTACCATCGACGAAATCGCAGGCTGGTCGTTATTCGACGACGACGCGAAGCGCGCGGTCTGGGACGCGATCGAGCTGCGCCACGCGGAGTTCGTCGCCAGGCAGCCGAAGGTGCGGCGATGAACGCCGCGCCGCGCATCGTCACGGTTGGCGAAACGTTCAGCTCGACGCTGGAGTTGTCGGCGGAGTCGGTGAAGTCGTTCGCCGCGCTCGTCAATGACCACAACCCGCTGCATCACGACGAAGCGTATGCGGCGCAAAGCCGCTTCGGCGGCCTGATCGCGTCCGGCACGCAGCCCACCGCGCATTTCATGGCGCTCCTGGCAACGCACTATTCGACCTTCGCGCAACCGCTCGGTCTCGACTTCGATATCAAGCTGAAGAAAGCCGTCCACGCGAACGACACGCTCACGATCACGTGGCGCGTGAAGCATGCTTACTGGAAGCCGAGTCTGAACGGCGATCTGACGCATCTCGAAGGCTCGGTCGTGAACCAGCGTGGCGAGACCATGTTGATCGGTTCGTCGACGATTCTCGTGATGCCGAAACCCGAGGCGTCCGCGAATGCAGACGCAGACGCAAGCGCAAAAGTAGCGCCAAACTCGCCATGATCGCGCTGCCGGAATCGATTCGGGTTTTCGAACGCGGCTGGCTCTCGTCGAACAACGTGCTGCTGGTGGACGACGCCTGCGCCGCGCTGGTCGATACCGGCTACGCCACGCACGCGCCGCAAACGCTCGCCCTCGTGCGGCAAGCACTCGGCGCGCAGCCGCTCGATCTGATCGTCAACACGCATCTGCATTCGGACCATTGCGGCGGCAATGCGCTCTTGCAGGCGACGTGGCCATGCCGCACCGTCATTCCGGCCTCGGAAGCCAGCGTCGTGCGCGACTGGGACGAAACGCGCCTGACGTTTCGCGCCACCGGCCAGACCTGCGAGCGCTTCGGTTTCACCGGAACGATCGCGCCCGGCGCGCGCTTGCGGCTCGGCGCGCTCGACTGGGATGTGCTCGGCGCGCCCGGCCACGATCCGCATTCGCTCATGCTTTACTGCGCGGACGAACGCATCCTGATCAGCGCGGACGCGCTGTGGGAAAACGGCTTCGGCGTGATCTTTCCCGAACTGGAGGGCGAAAGCGGTTTCGCCGAAGAGCAAGCCGTGCTGGAAGCCATTGCGAAGCTCGACGTGCGTCTCGTGATCCCCGGCCATGGCGCACCCTTCACAAATGTCGAACAGGCGCTTGAACGGGCGTTTTCGCGTGTTGCGTGGCTACGCGCCGATCCCGCACGCAATGCAAAGAACGCGCTGAAGGTGCTGATCGTGTTCAAACTGCTCGAAGTCCGCGCGATGCACTTCGACACCTTGCTGCAGATGCTCGACGACGCCGGCGTGATGCGCGCCGCCGCGTCGATGCTCAAGCCGCGTGGCGAATGGCCCGCGTTGCTGAAGCAGATCGTCGAGGAACTCGCGACCAGGAATGGGCCGCTGGAAGCGGATGGCGCGCGCATCGTCGCGCGCGCGGCCTGACGCGCCGCTGCTGAGAGGCAAAGCGGGATATCGTCGCTACAAAAAGAAAGCCGCTCGACCCTTGCAGGCGAGCGGCGGAAATTCTGTCGGACGTGATCAGCGTCAAGACGCATGATACGCGCGCCGGTTTTTTGACCGCATCGGTGATTTCCCTACAGAAGTTTGACGCCCGCTTTCAAAGCCGTCTGCAAGACGTCGCGTTACGAGGCCCCGCAGTCGCGCGTCTTTCGATTCATTACCGATATGAATAATTTGCGCATCCGGTTACTCGGGAATCCGTAGCATCGTGATTCGCCGCAAGAGCGCAGCGCCCGTCAGGTCGACGACAGGCGCTTTTGCGGCACGATCCGCCAGCCGAGATTGACGCCGGCCGCCGCCACCAGAATCAGCACCGCCCCCAGCACCTGAATCCACGCAAGCGTTTGCCCGAACGCAACCCGATCGACAATGATCGCCACCACCGGGTAGATGAACGAGAGCGCGCCCGTCATCGAAGTCGGCAGCTTCTGGATCGCACCGTACAGGAGCACGTACATGAGCCCGGTATTGACGATGCCGAGCACGACCAGTTCGAGCCACTGCACGCCGGTTGCGGGCAACGCATCGAAACGCACGAATGGCGCGAGCATCAGCACGCCGAGCGACACCTGGATCAGCGCGATCAGATGCGGCGGCGTGCCCTTGAGCCGCTTCGTAATGATCGACGACACCGCGTACATTGCCGCCGCGCCCACCGCGTACGCGACGCCGACCAGATATTGCCCCGGCACCGCCAGCACCGCCGGTTCGACCTTCACGACGAACACGAGGCCGACGAACGCGATTACCAGCCACGCAACCGTCGACGCGCTGATGCGCTCGCGAAACACTAGCGCGCCGAGCGCCACCAGCATGAACGGCTGCGTGTTGTAGACCGCCGTCGCCATCGAGATCGACGCGCGCGAATACGCGGCGAACAGCAACACCCAGTTGATGACGATTGCCGCGCCGCCGAGCAAGGCGAGGCCGAGCATCTTCCACGAGAACAGCTTGCGCTGAAACAGGCCGAGTAAGGCACACACGAGCGCGAGCGTCGCGCCGCCGAAAATACAGCGGAAGAACACGACATTGAACGGGCTTTGCTGCGACGACACCACCAGCCAGCCGATGGTGCCGGACATCAGCATGGCCATGGTCATTTCCGCGGCTCCGCGGCGGATTTCGTTTGACGCCATGATTCGATCCTCGAATTGATTCCTGCATGACGAGCAGTGTAATTAATCCAATCGTCCGAATACATGACTAAACTTAAGCATTCTCGCGACGCAACCTAATAATCGAAGGCCGTCATGACCAAACGCCTTGTTCCTCCAACACCCGCCCCGCTCGACGACACCGACCGCGCGCTTCTCGCCGCGCTCGCGGATGACGCCCGCCAGCCGGTCAGCGAACTGGCGCGTCAGGTCGGCCTGTCGGCGCCGAGCACCGCGGAGCGCGTGCGCAGGCTCGAAGCGCAAGGCGTGATCGAGCGCTTCACGGTGCAGATCGATCCGCGCGCGCTCGGCTACACACTGCAGGCCATCGTGCGCGTGAAGCCGCTGCCCGGTCAGTTGCATCTGGTGGAAGAGGTGATCCGGCGGATTCCGGAGTTCGTCGAATGCGACAAGGTGACGGGCGACGATTGCTTCATCTGCCGGCTGTATCTCCATTCGATCGAGCAACTCGACGAGATCTTGTCGAAGGTCACCGAGCGCGCGGAGACCAGCACCGCGATCGTCAAGTCGACGCCGGTCGCGCGCCGCCTGCCTCCGCTCGGCTGAGCGAGGTGCGAGCGAGGCGCGGGCGCGGCGTCGCGTATGAATGAAACGGAACGAACGGAAAAGGCTTACTGTTCGACCGCTTCGAAGAAGGACAGCATTTCGGCAACCAGTTCGTCCGGCGCTTCTTCGGGAATGTAGTGTCCGCAAGACAGCGCGCGGCCGCTCACGTCGCGCGCCACATGGCGCCATTCCGCCAGCGCGTCGAAGCACTTCTCGATCACGCCCTTGTCGCCCCACAGCACGCGCAACGGGCAGCCAATCTTATGACCGCGTTCGATGTCGGCGCGATCAAGCTCAAGGTCGATGCTCGCCGACGCGCGGTAGTCCTCGCACATCGCGTGAATCGCGTCCGGTTGCGCGAGGGCCGCGCGATAGGCGTCGAGCGCGGCCGGCTCGAACGGAGCCAGACCCGCGTGACGGCTGCCCATCACCGCGTCGACATACGCCGCCGGATTCGCGCCGATCAGCGTTTCCGGCAGCGGCTCCGGCTGAATCAGGAAGAACCAGTGGAAGTAATGCGTCGCAAAGGTGCGGTCGGTGGCTTCGTACATCGCGAGCGTCGGCGCAATGTCGAGCAGCATCAGACGCTCGACGGCGTCCGCATGATCGAGCGCCATGCGATGCGCGACGCGCGCGCCGCGATCGTGCGCGCACACGAGAAAACGTTCGAAGCCGAAATAGCGCATCACGGCGACCTGATCGGCCGCCATCACGCGCTTGGAATACGGCGTGTGCGCGGCGTCGCTCGGCGGCTTGCTCGACGCGCCATAACCGCGCAGGTCCGTGGCGATCACCGTGAAATGCTCGGCCAGTTGCGCGGCGCACTTCTGCCAGATCAGATGCGACTGCGGATGGCCGTGCAGCAGCAGAAGAGGCGGCCCCGCTCCGCCCTTCACTCCAAAAATATCGACATCGCCCACGGCGACGCGAAAGGGCGTGAAACTCTCGAAGGCCATGGCGTCTCTCTCGTGATTTTGGAGTCCCTGCATTGTAAAAGCCCGATGTGTCCACGCGAGGTGGGATAGCCCACGCAAGCATAGAACCTGAACACTCCTTCCAACTGTTCCAAACGCCTCAACCGGACGCGCTCGCCACGCTTCGCCTATAATCGAACGACCGTTCTTAAATTTTTCGCATGTCTGCGGCGGATGAATGCGCCGCAAGCCATGTGCCGCTAAACTCAGTCATCGCCGGACGCGCAACGACGCACCGGCCCGCTCAAATCAGGAGACACGCACTATGGCATTGCCCGCCGTCCTGCAAAAACTTGCGCTGCCCGTCGTCGCTTCGCCGATGTTCATCGTCAGCTATCCCGAACTCGTGCTGGCTCAATGCAAGGCCGGGATCGTCGGCTCGTTTCCCGCGCTGAACGCCCGCCCGGCTGAACTGCTAGACGAATGGCTCACGCAGATTCAGGCGCAACTCGCCGAGCACAAAGCGGCCAATCCCGATGCGGTCATCGGGCCGATCGCCGTGAATCAAATCGTCCATCAATCGAATACGCGGCTCGAACGCGACGTGCGCGTATGCGTCGAACACAAGGTGCCGATTTTCATCACGAGCCTGCGGGCGCCGGCGCGCGAAATTGTCGATGCCGTGCATAGCTACGGCGGCATCGTGCTGCATGACGTGATCAATCTGCGCCATGCGCAGAAGGCGCTGGAAGCGGGCGTCGACGGTCTGATCCTGGTCGCGTCCGGCGCGGGCGGCCATGCGGGCACGACCTCGCCGTTCGCGCTGGTCGGCGAAGTGCGGCGCATATTCGACGGCCCGATCGTACTGTCGGGCTCGATTGCCAACGGCGGTTCGATTCTGGCCGCGCAGGCCATGGGCGCGGACCTCGCCTACATGGGCACGCGCTTCATCGCGACCAAGGAAGCGCACGCGGTCGACAGCTACAAACAGGCGATCGTCAATTCCACGGCGTCGGACATCATCTATACGAATCTGTTCACCGGCGTGCACGGCAACTACATCCGCGAAAGTATCCTGAACGCCGGACTGGACCCGGACGCGCTGCCAGAATCGGACAAGAGCGCGATGAACTTCGGCAGCGACAAGGCGAAGGCGTGGAAAGACATCTGGGGCGCGGGTCAGGGCGTCGGTCTGATGGACGACGTGCCGAGCGTGGGCGACCTGGTGCAGCGTTTGACGAAGGAATATAACGATGCGAAGGCGCGGCTCGGGATTGCGCGCTGAGGTGATGCAGCCCGGCGTCACTCGGCCGGGGTTGCACGTTGCGCGTTAGCCTGTGGGCCTCGGCGGAGGCGCTTGATTCGTGGTGGCCGATTCAGGCCGCCTGGTAGGACACTTCAATCGGACGCCTTTGACCCGCGCGCCTCATCCGGTGCGCCAAAGCTGAAACGGTTTTGCGCACTGGCCCAACTTCAGGCCAAGCGGCAGCAGTCACCGCACAGCCTGACTTACATATTGCGGCGATACTGCCCGCCCACTTCAAACAACGCGTGCGTGATCTGCCCGAGCGAGCAGACACGCACGACGTCCATCAGCACCGCAAACACGTTTTCATCGTCGATCACCGCGCGCTTCAGGCGTTCGAGCGCAGCCGGTGCCGCGTCGCGATGCTGCGACTGGAAAGCGCGCAGACGTTGCAACTGACTCTGTTTTTCGTCGTCGGTGGAACGGGCTAGCGCGATCGGCTGCGGCGCTTCATGCGGATGCGCGCTCAGAAACGTATTCACGCCGACGATCGGATACGAGCCGTCATGCTTGCGATGCTCGTACAACATCGACTCGTCCTGAATGCGTCCGCGCTGATAGCCGGTTTCCATCGCGCCGAGCACGCCGCCGCGCTCGGTCAGCCGGTCGAATTCGGCGAGCACAGCCTCTTCCACGAGGTCCGTCAGTTCCTCGATCACGAAACTGCCCTGATTCGGATTCTGATTCTTCGCGAGTCCCCATTCGCGGTTGATGATCAACTGGATCGCCACCGCGCGGCGCACCGAATCTTCGGTGGGCGTGGTGATCGCTTCGTCGAAGGCATTCGTGTGTAGGGAATTGCAGTTGTCGTAGATCGCGATCAGCGCCTGCAGCGTGGTGCGGATATCGTTGAAGTCGATCTCTTGCGCGTGCAGGCTGCGGCCCGACGTCTGCACGTGATATTTGAGCTTCTGGCTGCGTTCGTTCGCGCCGTAGCGCTCGCGCATGGCGACGGCCCAGATGCGTCGCGCGACGCGGCCCAGCACCGTGTACTCCGGGTCCATGCCGTTCGAAAAGAAGAATGACAGATTCGGCGCGAAGTCGTCGATCGACATGCCGCGGGCGAGGTAGGCCTCGACATAGGTGAAGCCGTTCGCGAGCGTGTAGGCCAATTGCGAGATCGGGTTCGCGCCGGCCTCGGCAATGTGATAGCCGGAGATTGACACCGAATAGAAATTGCGCACACCATGCTCGACGAAGTACGCCTGTATATCGCCCATCACCTTCAGGCTGAATTCGGTCGAGAAGATGCAGGTGTTCTGGCCTTGGTCTTCCTTCAGGATGTCGGCTTGCACGGTGCCGCGCACGTTTTCCAGCGCTGCGCGGCGCGTGGCGGAGAGTTCGTCGTGCGTGAGCGGTCGGCCTTGCTGCTGCGTCATGCGCGCGATCTGCTGGTCGATCGCGACGTTGAAGAACATCGCGAGGATGGTCGGCGCGGGGCCGTTGATCGTCATCGAGACCGAGGTTTCCGGCGCACAGAGATCGAAGCCGTCGTACAACGTTTTCATGTCGTCGAGCGTCGCCACCGAAACGCCCGAATTGCCCACCTTGCCGTAGATGTCGGGGCGCTCGTCGGGTTCTTCGCCGTAGAGCGTGACCGAATCGAAGGCGGTCGACAGGCGCTTGGCCGGCATACCTTCCGAGAGCAGCTTGAAGCGGCGATTGGTGCGTTGCGGATCGCCTTCGCCAGCGAACATCCGCGTCGGGTCTTCGTTTTCGCGGCGGAATGGGAACACGCCCGCGGTGAACGGGAAGTAGCCGGGCAGATTGTCGAGCATCAGCCAGCGCAGAATCTCGCCGTGATCGGCGAATTTCGGCAGGGAAACTTTGCGGACTTCTGAGCCGGAGAGTGTCGTGACGGTGAGTGCCGTGCGGATTTCGCGGTCGCGGATGCGAACGATGTGTTCGGCGCCTGAATAGGCTGCGACGGTCTGCGGCCAGGTGTCGAGGAGCGCGCGTTCGCGTTCGCCGAGGGAGGCGGTGCGTTGGGCGATCAGGGTGTCGAGTTGCTGAAGCGGCGAAGGGGTGTCGGCGGAGGTGACGTTTGCTGGTGCATGTTTGTTTGAGTTTGGGTCTGGGTTGCTGTTGGCGTTGGCGCTAGCGTTGGCGTTGGCGTTGGCGTTGGCGTTGGCGTTGGCGTTGGCGTTGGCGTTGGCGTTGGCGTTGGCGTTGGCGTTGGCGTTGGCGTTGGCGTCCGAGTCGGCGTCCGAGTCGGCGTCCGAGTTAGCGTTCGGGTTGCCGCTCGAATTGCCACTCGCGCTTGCCCGCGATTGCGTCACAGCCCCGGCCTGTGTACCCGCCTCGCCGAGCATCCGGCGCGCCTCGACAAGTTGCCAACGCTCGCGCGCCAGACGCGCTTGTGCGTCGGCTCGCTCGCGATAAGCGTGGATCGTCTGCGCGATATCCGCCAGATAGCGCACCCGCGCCGGCGGCACGATGGCGTTGCGGCCGCTCGAAAAGCGCAGACCTTCGGGCGCGGCCAGACGGCCGCCGCCTGAACGCAAGCCGTGCTTGCGAAGCGCTTCGGCGACGTGCCGGTAGAGCGCGGTCACGCCGTCGTCGTTAAAGCGCGAGGCGATCGTGCCGAACACCGGCATCGCTTCCGGCGGCTTCGCGAAGTCGGCGCGATTGCGCTGCACCTGTTTGGCGACGTCGCGCAATGCGTCCGGCGCGCCCTTCCGATCGAACTTGTTGATCGCGACGAAGCCGGCGAAGTCAAGCATGTCGATCTTCTCCAATTGGCTGGCCGCGCCGAACTCCGGCGTCATGACATACAGCGATTCGTCGACGAACGGCACGATCGCCGCATTGCCCTGACCGATGCCGGATGTTTCGACCACGATCAGATCGAAGCCCGCCGCTTTGCACAGCATGAGCGCATCGGGCAGCGAGTCGGAGACTTCGCTGGACGCTTCGCGCGTTGCCATCGAACGCATGTAGACGCGCGCGCCGCCGCCCCAGTCACCGATCGCGTTCATGCGGATGCGGTCGCCCAGCAACGCGCCGCCGGACTTGCGGCGCGATGGATCGATGGCGAGGACGGCGATGGTGAGGGCGTCGCCGTAGTCGAGGCGGAAGCGTCGGATCAGCTCGTCGGTGAGCGAGGATTTGCCGGCGCCGCCGGTTCCGGTGATGCCGAGGACGGGGGTTGCGGTTGCTTTTGCCTGGGCTTGCGCGGACAGTTTTTCGCGGGCGGATGCGTCGACGGCGCCCGCTTCGAACGCGCTGATGAGTTGCGCGAGACGGCGGAAGGTGGAGGACGCTGGGTCGGAGGTGTTGGCTGTGTTGGCTGTGTTGGCTGTGTTGGCTGTGTTGGCTGTGTTGGCTGTGTTGGCTGTGTTGGCCGCGATGGCCGTGTCAGCCGTGTCAGCCGTGTCAGCCGTGTCAGCCGCGTCAGCCGTGTCAGCCGCGTCAGCCGTGTCAGCCGTGTCAGCCGCGTCAGCCGTGTCAGCCGCGTTAGCCACATGACCCACGCTCGTTGCGCAGCCCACGTGACTCGCCTGACTAAACGGATTTCGCACGGCATCCTCGTCGCCACCAGCATCGCCGCGCGAATCAAACCGCGGCAAACCACGCTTCGAAAACTCGTCCACCCACTCGCCAACCCGACTCTGCCCGACCGCCTCAGCCGCACGCGCACCTTCGGCGCAGCGCGCGATCATATCGTCGATCATGCCTTGCAGCCCGAGCCGCTGTCCGTCCTGCGGCGAATAGATCTTCTCGACGCCGTAACTCTCGAGCTCCGAAATTTCCTCAGGGACAATGACCCCACCCCCGCCGCCGAACACCTTGATGCGCTCGCCGCCGCGCGCTCGCAGCAGATCGACCAGATAGCGGAAATATTCGTTGTGGCCGCCCTGATAGCTGGACACGGCGACGCCGTCGGCGTCCTCTTGCAACGCGGCGGTGGCGACTTCATCGACCGAGCGGTTGTGGCCGAGGTGAATCACCTCGACGCCGCTCGCCTGCAGAATTCGCCGCATGATGTTGATCGACGCATCGTGGCCGTCGAACAACGCAGCCGCCGTGACAAAGCGCAGTCGCCGGCCCGCGGGCAGCTTGTGGCTGCCGGCGCGCTGCGGCGTGGACAGATCGGTCATGTCTCCCCCAGATCGTTACGCGTATGGGTGCTGGCAACCAGTATAGCGAAACGGGTCGGGGTGCCTCGGTGGCTTGCGCGGCCTAGCGCACCGCCAATGCCTTGATCTGTTCGAGCGACGGCCACAGCGATTCGTTCGCGAAACGCTCGGCGAGAAAGTCGACAAACGAGCGCACCTTGGCCGACAGATGCCGACGGCTCGCGTAGACCACGTGAATGGGCAGCTCGCGCGGCGGTACCTCGTCCACCAGCAGTGGCACGAGACGCCCAGCGGCCAGATCGTCGCCGATCACTTCGGTGCCGAGCATCGCGATGCCCGCGCCTTGCAGCACGATCACGCGCTGCGCTTCCAGATGATTGACGATGAGATTGCCCGTCAGACGCACGCGCGGCGAAGCGTCGCCGGTGGCGGGCGCGATTTCGAGCGCCGACACGCCTGCGTACTGCAGATAGTTGTGGCGGGCCAGATCGGCGACGGTCTTCGGCGTGCCGTGCCGCTTTAAATACGCGGGCGACGCGCACAGCACGAGGTGCGCGGTCGCGATCTGCCGCGCGATCAGTGAAGAAGACTTCAACCCGCTCGGCGACGCGCGGATCGCGACATCGAAACCCTCGTCGATCAATTCGACCACGCGGTCCGACAAGGTTATGTCGACAGTGACCTGTGGATACTGCGCAGCGTAGTCGGCCACCGCGGCCATCACGTGGCTCAAGCCAAACGCCGACAGCGACGACACCCGCAAGCGCCCCTGCGGCACGACGCTCGCCGCGCCGACCACCTGCTCGGCCTCCTCAAGTTCCGTGAGCACCTGGCTCAGACGCTCGTAGTACTCGCGGCCCGCTTCGGTCGGCGCGACCCGCCGAGTGGTGCGGTTCAACAGACGCGCGCCGAGTTGCTGTTCGAGGTGCATCACATGCTTGCTCGCCATGGCCGCCGACATCTCCATCCGTTCAGCCGCGCCGACAAAGCTGCCGACTTCGACCACGTGGCGGAACACTTTCATGCTGACGAGGGTATCCATCTCAATCGCTCGCTTTGGGAATCAATCCGCGTCATTTTGCCGTGTTTATCAAAGCCTGGTCGGCAAAACAGCTTCCCAACACACGAACCCCGAGGCGCAGAAGCAAAAAAACCCGCCTTCCGAGGAAGACGGGCTTGGAGATCAAACTGATACGGCCGCTACACGAAGCCCGCAAGCGCGGTGTCGCGCGGCGCGGCCGTGAATTTCAGAACTTCGCGCGCAGGCCGACGCCGTAGGTGTTGCCGCTCGACAGATTGGAGATGTGGTCATACATGTAGGCGGCGTAGATGTCCGTGCGCTTGGACAGCGGATAGTCGTAGCCGAGCGCTGCCGTCTGACGGGTCTGGTCGAAGCCGCCGCCATCGCGCGAGTAGGCGTACGACGCCATCACCGAGCCCGGGCCGAACGGCACCGTCGCGCCGCCTTGCGCCGTGTTCACGTGCCAGCTTGTGACCTGCTGGTTGTTGTACGTGTACATGTACTGGCCGAAGAATTTCACGAACTTCAGGTCGTACGACGCGCCGACTTGCGCGACGCTCTGGCTCTTCAGGCCGGGCACGCCCGACGTGCCGAAGCTGCCGAGGTCGCTCGGCACGTTGTTGAAGTTCACGTACTGATACACCGCCGTGGCCGCGAACGGGCCGTGGAAGTACAGCACCTGGCCGCTCCACTTCTTCGCGCCGTTCTCGGTCGTGTTGCCGAGCGCGTACATGGCCGTCGCGCTCAAGCCGTTGAAGTTCGGCGACGAGTACGACACCGCGTTGCTCCAGCCCGAATCGCCGGTCACGCCCTGATCCGTCGAGTAGGTCGGGAACGTGCCGAGACCCAGGTACGTGTGCCAGACCATCGGCGAGAACTGGTACGAGTCGACGAACGGGTTGAACAGAATCGTCGACACGAACAGCGGCGTCGTCAGACGACCGGCCGTGACCGTACCGTAGGGCGACTCGATACCGACGTACGCGTTACGCGAGAACATCGTGTCGCCGGTGAAGCGGCCGTACTGGCCGTTTTGCGCCAGGAAGAACCCCTCCAACGCGAAGATCGCCTTGTAGCCGTTGCCCAGATCCTCCGCCCCTTTCAAGCCCCAGTACGAAGTCGACATGCCGCCGCCCGAGACCTGCACCGCGGTCTTGCCGCCCGGGAATTTCTGCGCGCCGACCCATTCGTCGACCTGACCGTAGAGTTGCACGCTCGATTGCGCAAAAGCAGACGATGCACTGGCCAGCAGAGCGGCACACGCGGTTGCCTTGAGGGTGGTCTTCAGTGCACTGCTGATGCTTGTTTTCATGGGTTCTCCTGTCTTTGTCAAAAGGGGTGTGGCTGTGCGAAAGGGGGAGCTCGCGCGAATCATTGTTGTTGTCCGTTCGATCATCGAGCCAATCTGGGCGGGATCATCTTTGCGGACCATTTTTATGAACAAAAATATCGTTGGTTATTGCCGGTATATCGGTCTGATTAGTTTTGTCGCTTATCGGCCTGATAAAGCCATGGCCGATGGCGCGCTCGCCGTGCCGCCGCAAGTTTTGCCGCGGCGCGCAAAGCGTTGCTCACATTGCAGCGAACCGGTTGATAACGCCTCAGATGACATGCGGATGACGCACCGCCGCAGAAACGACCAAATTTGACGATGGGAGAGGGTGTGCTGCCGAGCGTTTTCAAAAAAGTGTGGCGTCGAAACGTCACATTGAGCGCGGGCGTTAAGGGTGAAGGCGAGGTGGAAGGCCGCTATCAAGCGGTTTGAAAGGCGGGCGAACTGGTACGGCGCGACTAAGCGATGAGAATTTGGGAGGACGAAATGGGCAAAGACGCCTGGCATCCGGTTCGCGAAAACGCATGCATGAGGGCGCGGTCGGATACCCAGGTGCAGGCACCGGAACAATATCGAAGTGGCGGGGAGATAGAAACAGATGTGTGCGTGCGCTGCCTAAACGGCAAACACTGGTTGCTCACGCAACAACCGCAACGCACAGCGCACGCAGCGCGATCGACTAGTTCCGGTAAGGCGAACCTTCCGATTGGCGCGGGTCGTCGGACTGGCGCTGCATGGCGCGCTGCGAACCGCGTTCCTCGTTGTAACGGGCGATGTCGGCGCGAATCGAGCCGGTACGAACCGGCGCATTGGCCGGCGGCCGCGGCACCGTGCGCGACTCCGCACTGACCGGGGTGATCGCGCCTGCGTACTGCATGCTGCCGCGACCGTCGCCTGCGTAGCCGGCCGGGCCCGCGACACGGCGCACGCCAGGCTTGTAGACGTCGAAACCGTCGGCGTAAGTTCCGCCCGCGAAGTTCGCTCCGCCACGAGGCAGACGCGCGTTACGATCGGCCACCGTACTGCGCGCAGGTGCTGGCGCGACCCCGCCGTAGTAGCGACCACCGTTTTGCATTTCGCCGCGCACGGCATGATTTGCTTCGGCATGCGAATAACCGCCGCCGCCGCCGTGCGGCACGCCCGGCGCTTTCGCATAGGCGAACGAGCACAGCGCAGCGATGACCGCGCCCAACGCCCAGTGCCTCGTTCTCGACAACCCGTCCACCCAGTGACTCTCACGCCCGAAGACTTGCCTGAAGCCCACCGTTCGAGCTGCGACGGACTTGTTTTGGGACTGGCACGAGCGCTGCGAGAACATCGCGGCGCCGGGTATCCCGACGGCCTTTGACCGTAATTTATGGGTGCGGGCAAAGGGTGTCGAGCCAAAAAGTGTTAGGCCTCGGACGCGGATGTAACACCTTGTTACTGCGACGTTTTTCTGCGACAGAGCCCTTGCGTGAAAACCCTGAAACCGCTTGCTTTCAATGACTTGGAGAGATCGCTCGAGCGCTCTTGTGTATGACGAATCGCGTGTGGATTTTCGCCATGATTGTCAAAACGGCATGGACCAAACGGATCACGTCGCCAATACTGAAACGTGAATCACGGCGCTGTCCAAGTACACGTAAACACGCTTGTTGATGCACAACCCTCATTAATCAATTCGGCAAATGAATTTGCATATTTAATCGAAAATCAACAACAATAGCGGTTTCCCATAGGCTGGGACGGCGGTTTCACGCGCACGTCCCGCGCGCTCCTCCGCGTCACCGAATCGAGATTCCGACATGGCTCGCCCGAAACTGCTTCCCGACAACTTCACCCTGTGCCTCGTCGGCACCGTGATTTTTGCCAGCTTGCTGCCGGTTCACGGGCAGGCCGCCGTCGGGTTCAACTGGGTGACGAACGTGGCAGTCGGCCTGCTGTTTTTCCTGCACGGCGCCAAGCTCTCACGCGAAGCGATCATTGCGGGCGCGACGCATTGGCGCCTGCATCTTGTGGTGCTGCTCAGCACGTTCGCGCTCTTTCCGCTGCTCGGCCTCGCGCTTAAACCGCTCCTTTCGCCACTTGTCACGCCGGCGCTCTATGCGGGGGTCCTCTTCCTCTGCACGCTGCCGTCTACGGTTCAGTCGTCGATCGCGTTCACGTCCATTGCCAAAGGCAACGTGCCGGCTGCCGTATGCAGCGCGTCGGCCTCGAGCCTGCTCGGCATCTTCATCACCCCGGCGCTCGTCAGCCTCGTCGTCACCAATCAGGCGGCCGGCGGCGGCGCTTCGCCGTGGCATACGGTAGGCAACATCGTGCTGCAATTGCTGGTGCCGTTCGTGGCCGGGCAGTTGCTGCGCCCGCTGATCGGCAAGTGGATCGAGCGCAATCGCGGCGTGCTCAAGTTCGTCGACCAGGGATCGATTCTGCTGGTGGTGTACGGCGCGTTCAGCGAGGCCGTCAACGAAGGCCTGTGGCATCAGATTCCGCTCTCCGCGCTCGGCGGTCTGCTGCTGCTGTGCGTTGTGCTGCTCGCGCTGGCTCTCGGCGTGACGATATTCGTCAGCAAGCGGCTCGGCTTTAGCCGTGCTGACCAGATCACCATCATTTTCTGCGGGTCGAAGAAGAGTCTCGCGGCCGGCGTGCCGATGGCCAAGGTGATCTTCGCCTCGCATGCGGTCGGCGCCGTCGTCTTGCCACTGATGCTGTTCCACCAGATCCAGTTGATGGTGTGCGCCGCGCTCGCGCAGCGCTGGGGCGCCCGCGACATGAGCGGCGAGACCCACGCCGCTGCGCGCGAGCGGACCGCCGCCGCCGTTGCCCGCCGGTGAATATGCGCGCAATGCAAACAGGACATTCATAAGCGCCCTCCCTGAGCGTCATTTAAAGAAGCCGCCTCGCGCGGCTTTTTTGTTATTTCACGCGGAAACGCCGCCGCTGTCGCCTCGGCCGGATGGCATAGGCCGATTCCTGGCAATGCGAAGCCGGACGGAGCCGATATTCAGAGTGACTCGACCGAATCAATCACCGCACCAAACCGGTGCAACGGTTCATTAAAACTTCACTTAATTCCAGGCAAGCCCGGCCGATAAGCCGAAGGTCGAACGCTACGCCTACCCGCCATGCAACCTCGCTCGCCCTCCCGATCCGCCGCGCCGCGCGTCGAGGAGTTGATCGCCCGGCGTGAGCTGTCCGCCGTGTTCCAGCCGATCATCGATTTCGAAAACGGCGCGATCCTCGGCTATGAAGGTCTGATCCGCGGCCCGGCCGGCACGCCGCTCGAAGCGCCGTTCGCCTTGTTTGCGCAAGCGCTCGCCGAGGGCTGCACGATCGAGCTCGAACGCGCCGCCGCGCGCACCTGCATCGAAGCGTTCGCGCGGCTCGACTTCGACGGCAAGCTGTTTCTGAATTTCAGCGCGGGCGCGATGCGCCAGCTGGCCGAGGCGCGCGACGACACGCTCGCGCTGCTGCGTCATCGCGGCGTCGATCCGCAACGGATCGTGGTCGAGCTGACCGAGCAAAGCACGATTCTGGACGTGAGCAGTTTCCTGCCGGTGATCACGACATTGCGCACAACCGGCGCGCAATTCGCGCTCGACGACTACGGCACCGCGAACGCCAGCATGAGCTTGTGGGTGCGGCTGCAACCGGACGTCGTGAAGATCGACCGCTTCTTCATTCACGACATTGCCTGCGACCCGCTCAAGTTCGAGGCCGTGCGCGCGATGCAGCACTTCGCCAGCGCGAGCGGCGCGCGGCTCGTCGCCGAGGGCATCGAAAACGAAGCGGATCTGATCGTGGTGCGCGACATGGGCATCGGCTGCGGGCAGGGCTTTTTCTTCGGCCGTCCGCACGCGCAGCCGGCCCGCCAGGTGACCGACGACGCCCGCGACGCGCTGCGCGCCGGCCACATCGCCGTGTTCCCCGAGACCACGCGCACGGTGAGCAGCGCGTCGCCTTCGGGCGGCATGGCATCGGAAAAAATGCTGGTGCATGCGCCCGCGCTGCCGCGCCAGGCGACCAACAACGACGTGCTTGAACTGTTCAACCGCCTGCCCGACCTGCATGCGGTCGCGGTCGTCGAACACGACGAGCCGGTCGCGCTGATCAACCGCCGCAGTTTCATGGACCGCTACGCGCTGCCGTATCACCGCGAGCTATTCGGCAAGCGTCCTTGCCTGCTTTTCGCCAATGCATCGCCGGTGGTGATCGAGAAATCGATGACCGTCGAGCAGATGGCCAAGCTCCTCGCAAGCGACGATCAGCGCTATCTCGCCGATGGCTTCGTCATCACCGACAACGGCAAATACGTCGGCCTCGGCACAGGCGAGAAGCTCGTGCGCGCGGTGACCGAGGTGCGCATCGAAGCCGCGCGCTACGCAAATCCGCTGACCTTCCTGCCGGGCAACATCCCGATCAGTTCGCACATTGCCCGCCTGCTCGGCAACGACGCCGGCTTCTACGCGTGCTACGTCGACCTGAACCACTTCAAGCCGTTCAACGACCAGTACGGCTACTGGCAAGGCGACGAAGTCCTGAAATTCGCCGCCGTCGTCCTCGCCGACGTGTGCGATCCCACCCGCGACTTTCTCGGCCACGTAGGCGGCGACGACTTCCTGATCCTGTTCCAGAGTGACGACTGGCGCGAGCGCGTGCTGCGCGCGATCCACGTGTTCAATGAAGGCGCGCAACGCTTTTACGCGCCGGCCGATCGCCTCGCCGGCGGCATTCACGGTGAGGACCGGCGCGGCAATCCGACCTTCTTCGGTTTCGTGACGATGGCGATCGGCTGCGTGCGCGTCGAACCCGCCGACGGCCCGTCGCTCTACAGCAGCGAGGAAATTGCTTCCGTAGCGGCGCTGGCCAAGCGCCGCGCGAAGCACGAAACGAGCGGTTTCGTGCTGATCGACGCCGACGAAAGCGTCGCCTTGTTGCGTGGACAGGCCGAAGCCACTCACGTTTCGCTGGAGTGAAGGAGCGGCCTCAAGATCGCGCATCGGACATTGTTTAGCTATTTTTACTAAACAGCATATTTCGGGCCAACTCCAGCGCGTACGGGTATTTCCGGGTGTCGAGCGAGTGTTTTTCGGGCGGTCTTAGCGCGGTTTTACTATACAATCGCCCGAACTCAAACACCGTCGGCTGCCCTTACGCGGCCGCCTGATTCGATGGCCACAACCATCCGCGACGTCGCCCGCGCGGCCAGCGTGTCGATCGGCACCGTCTCACGCGCACTGAAAAACCAGCCCGGCCTTTCCGAGGCCACCCGCGAGCGCGTCGTCGAAGCGGCGCGCAAGCTGGGCTATGACGCTGCCCAGTTGCGCCCGCGCATCCGCCGCCTCACGTTTCTGCTGCACCGTCAGCACAATAATTTTGCCGTCAGTCCGTTCTTCTCCCATGTGCTGCACGGCGTGGAAGACGCCTGCCGCGAGCGCGGCATCGTGCCGTCCGTGCTGACCGCCGGCCCCACCGAAGACGTGATCCAGCAGATGCGCCTGCATGCGCCGGACGCGGTGGCGATCGCCGGTTTCGTCGAGCCGGAAACGCTGACCACGCTGGTGGCCATGCAGCGCCCGCTCGTGCTGATCGACCTGTGGGCACCCGGCATGCGCTCGGTGAATCTCGACAACGCCGCGGGCGCCACGCTCGCCATGCGGCATCTGTTCGAGCAGCAGCGCAAGCGCGTCGCGTTCATCGGCGGCTCGCTCGCGCACTTCAGCATCGCGCAGCGCGCGCTCGGCTACCGGCGCGCGTTCTTCGAGGCGGGCTTGCTGTTCGACCCGTCGCTCGAAGTGACGATCGACGCCGGCCTCGACCCCGACAGCGGCGCCGCGCGCGCCATGCATCAATTGCTCGACGCGCCGGGTCCGCGCCCGGACGCCGTGTTCGCCTACAACGACGCCGCCGCGCTCGCCGCGCTGCGCGCGTGCCTCGCACGCGGACTACGCGTGCCCGAGGACATTGCCATCATCGGTTTCGACGACATTCCGGCCGCCGCCCATGCCACGCCGCCGCTGTCGACCATCTCGGTCGACAAGGAAGCGCTCGGCCGGCGCGGCGTCGAGCTGCTGCTTGAAGACGCACCTGCCGAACTGGAAGTCCGTTTGCCCGTCCATCTCATTGCCCGTGCCAGTACTTTGGTGAAAATGCCATGACGCAATCCGATCCGCTTCACCCCGCCAACGGCGCCGCTGCGGCGCCGCCCGTCGAGAGCTTCCGCTCGCGCGACTTTCTGCTCTCGCATGTGCAGGACACGCTGCGTTTCTACGCGCCGAACGTGTTCGACCCGAGCGGCGGCTTTTTCCATTTCTTCCGCGACGACGGTTCGGTCTACGACAAAACCACGCGGCATCTGGTGAGCAGTTGCCGCTACGTCTTCAACTACGCGATGGCGTATCGCCAGTTCGGCGACCCGCAGCATCTGGAATACGCGCGCCACGGCTTGCGATTCCTGCGCGAAGCGCATTGGGACGCCCAGCACGAAGGCTACGACTGGGAGATCGAATGGCGCGACGGCAAGAAGCGCACGCTCGACGCGACGCGCCACTGCTACGGCCTCGCGTTCGTCCTGCTCGCCTATTCGCATGCGGCGATGGCCGGCATCGAAGAAGCCAAGCCGATGATCGGCGCGACCTTCGAGCTGATGGAACACCGCTTCTGGGACGCCGCCGCTGGCCTCTACGCCGACGAAGCGTCGCCCGACTGGCGGGTTAGTTCGTACCGCGGCCAGAACGCGAACATGCACACCACCGAGGCGCTGCTGGCCGCGCACGAAGCGACCCGGCATCTCGTCTATCTGGATCGCGCCGAGCGGGTGGCGTCGAATATCACGCTGCGCCAGGCGAAGCTGTCGCAGGGTCTGGTGTGGGAGCACTTTCACGCGGACTGGTCGGTCGACTGGCACTACAACGAGGAAGACAGCTCGAACATCTTCCGGCCGTGGGGCTTCCAGCCTGGGCATCAAACCGAATGGGCGAAGCTGCTGCTGATTCTCGAGCGCTTCCGTCCGTTGCCGTGGCTGCTGCCGCGCGCCATCGAACTGTTCGACGCCGCCATGGCCCACGCGTGGGACGAAGACCACGGCGGCCTCTACTACGGCTTCGGCCCCGACGGCACCGTGTGCGACCACGACAAGTATTTCTGGGTCCAGGCGGAAACCTTCGCGACGGCCGCGCTGCTCGGCAAGCGCACCGGCAACGAACGCTTCTGGGACTGGTACGACGAGATCTGGCGCTACAGCTGGGCGCATTTCGTCGATCACGAGTATGGCGCGTGGTATCGCATCCTCACGTGCGACAACCGCAAATACAGCGACGAAAAGAGCCCGGCCGGCAAGACCGACTATCACACCATGGGCGCGTGCTACGAAGTACTGGCCCACGCGCTGCCCGACGGGGCCGCCGCTGCGCCCGAATCCGCGGAGCAAACAAAATGAGCAATCAGAGCGCGAACCACGAATTCCCCTTCTTCGTCTCGGCCGGCGACATCCTCACCGATCTCGTGCGCACCGGCGCGTCACAATGGCTCTCGCGTCCTGGGGGCGCCGGCTGGAACGTGGCGCGCTGCGTCGCGCGGCTTGGTCTGCCGACCGCGTGCGCAGGGTCGCTAGGCGTCGATAATTTCTCCGATGAGTTGTGGAACGCCAGCGTCGCGGCCGGGCTCGACATGCGCTTCATGCAGCGCGTGGAGCGGCCGCCCTTGCTGGCGATCGTCCACCAGACGCATCCGCCCGCGTACTTCTTCATGGGCGAGAACAGCGCCGATCTGGCCTTCGATCCGGCACAACTGCCGGCGGGCTGGATGGGTCAGGTGAAATGGGCGCATTTCGGTTGTATCAGCCTCGTGCGGCAGCCCATCGGCAACACGCTCGCCACGCTCGCGGCCGAGCTGCGTTCGCAAGGCGTGAAGATCAGTTTCGATCCGAACTACCGGAATCTGATGGAGCACGGCTACGAACCCACGTTGCGAAAAATGGCCGCGCTCGCCGATCTGATCAAGGTGTCCGACGAAGACTTGCGCCTGATCTTCAAGACCGACGACGAAGCCGGCGCACTCGCACAGTTGCGGGCCATGAATCCGGCGGCAACCGTGCTGGTGACGCGCGGACCGGAGACCGCCGTGCTGATCGACGGCGCCATGGTGACCGAGGCGCGGCCGCCGCGCGTCGAGGTGGTCGATACGGTCGGCGCGGGCGATGCATCGATCGGCGGCTTGCTGTTCAGCCTGATGACCGCGCCGCAGCGGGCATGGCCAGAGCACCTTGCGTTCGCGCTGGCCGCCGGCGCGGCCGCTTGCCGGCATGCCGGCGCGCACGCGCCGTCGCTCGATGAGGTGGTCGCGCTGCTGTAATTCTGTTGCCTTTTGCGGCGCGCATTGTCACTGTCGTGGAGCGCCGTCGGGACGGAGAACGGAAGCTCCATCATCGTGCTAGGATGAAAAAACCGAAACCTTTGGAAGACGGAGAGACGCCATGGACGACATCACCTACACCAAAGGCATTTACACGGCCACTGCCTCGACAAGAGAAGTAGAAAAAGACACCTGGCAGGGCGTGGTCACCCTCTCGCGCGACGAAGGCGACGCCACCGCCGATCAGGAAACCACGCTCTACGAAGTCGAGGCCACTTCGTCGACGCCTGAAGAAGCGCTCGAGGAAGCCAAAGCGCTTGCTCATCGCATCCTCGGAGAAATCGAACTTTAGGCAGCAACCGGCGCCGCGTCATTCGCGTTTTCGTTTGCATTCGCGCCGCGCCATCCCGAACCAACCGGCCGGAGGCGGTCATGGCTGAACAGCTCTTTCTCTACGGCGTGTATTCGATTCACGTCCGCCCGCTCGAACTCAACGGTGCCCGCTGGGACGCGGAATACGAGATCCGCCATCGCGAGAAAGCCGTCAAATCCTGGACGACGGTAGGCGGCGACAACGGCTACGGCGACGAAACCGAAGCGGTCGCGGCGGCTCATCAGCAAGCTGTCGACGATATCGAACACGGCGCGGGCATTCCTAAGCCGCGAGCGTTTCCGTAAGTTTGAAGTGCACGAACGGCGCCTGCGTTTCTTTGGCGACGGTGGGGTTTGTGTGCAGCGTCAGTTGGCGACGCCAGCCGGCTTGCATGCATGCATGCGCTGCCGTTCACGCCGAACTGCGGCGTGTCGACCGTTCGCCCGCGCATATCGGCGGCGATCCGCCGCGGTACGCGACAAGCGCAGGACGGAACGCGCGACGGAGCACGGCGAACACACACCGCCCACGCGGCGATAACGCACATTTGCGCAACCGCACGGCAAGCTCAAAATCGGCTTCCACGGCGAAGGCGGCGTGCTACGCTTTGGCCGATTTAACTTCCACGAGCCCGCGATGGCGACTGAATCATCAGACCGTCCTTCCGGCTTCGGCGACGCCGAAGCACGCGCATCGGCGCGCCGACCGGTAGGCAGCCGCGAATTCCGTCTGGACGAGCGCGTGGTCATCGAGCATGGCACGCCGACGCCGCTCTGGCAGGACCTCTATCACCGCGCCCTCATGGTTCGCTGGCCGGTTTTTTTCGTATCGCTCGCGGTCTTGTTCCTGCTGCTCAACACCACGTTTGCCGCGCTCTACATGTTGGGCGACGCGCCGATCGCCAATCAGTTTCCAGCCGGTTTTGGCGGCGCGTTTTTCTTCAGCGTCGAGACGCTCGCCACGGTCGGATATGGCGACATGCATCCGCAAACCGTCTACGCGCACTGGATCGCCACGCTGGAAATTTTCGTCGGCATGTCCAGCATCGCGTTGGCGACCGGACTCATTTTCGCGCGCTTCTCTCGTCCGCACGCCAAGATCATCTTTGCCCGTTACGCGGTGATCAGGCCGCTCGACGGCCGCATGACACTCATGGTGCGCTCGGCCAACGCACGCCGCAACGTGATCGCCGAGGCCCGCGCACGACTGCGCATACTGCGTACGGAGACCACGCTCGAAGGCTTCACGTTGCGCAAACTCTATGACCTGACGCTGGTTCGCGATCAACATCCGGTGTTCAAGCTGGGCTGGACGGTCATGCATATCGTCGACGAAACCAGCCCGCTGTTTGGCGAAACCGCCGAAACGCTCAGGAACCGCGACGTGTTGCTGCTGCTCACCCTTGAAGGCGTCGACGAGTCGACCTCGCAAACCATGCAGGCGCGCCACACGTGGTCGTGCGATCAGATTTACTGGCAGCACCGTTTCGTCGACATCATGACCGAGAAAGACGGCGTGAGCCATATCGACTACGCGCATTTCAACGAGATCGCGCCTCTCGACGAGGCGCCCGTCGCAACGCACAGTCGTCCATAAAAACGGCGCAAGTGTTAAGAAGAGAAAAAACAAAAAAGAGATAAGGATTTCAAAATGCTTTTACTGGATTTCTAAAAGCATACGACTTATGCTGCGCCGCTTCGCACGACCACCACGACGCAATGCAGCACAGCAAAACCGCACTCGCCGCCGCCTCTTTCGCGCTGTACAGCCTGCCGTCGCTTGCCCAGGGCGACGCGTCGCTGATCAATGTTTTACCGGGCAGTGACACGCTGCGCGCGCAACAGCAGCGCCTCGAAGCGACTGCGACCAACGGCACGCTCGGCAACGTGCTGCGCGAGGACGCGTCGCGTGAGGAAACCGCCGATCTCGCGCATTTGCCCGTGCAGTCGCCATGCTTCGAGATCAGCAAAGTCCGGATTACGAACAATCCGTTTCGCGCCATCGATCGTCTGGTCGAAGCGGTCGAGGGCCAGTGCGTCGGCGCCGACGGCCTGAAGTTCGTCCAGGACAGCGTCGCCAACAAGCTCATCGACTACGGCTACGTCACCACGCGCGTCACAGTGCCCGAGCAGTCGCTGACGTCGGGCACTCTGCAGCTCGATGTCGTGCCTGGCCGCATCGGCGCCATTCGCAGTGAAGGCGATACGATCGGCGATGTCGCTCGTGCTTTGCCGTCGGGCCAAGGCGCTTTGTTGAACCAGCGCGCAATCGATCAGGCGCTGGAAAACATCCGGCGATTGCCGTCGCAGGCGGATGCGCGGTTCGACATCGCGCCGGGGCAAGCAGAAGGCGAATCCGACGTCGTACTGCATGCCGGCACCGGACGCCGCTGGCACGTCATGGCCGGCTACGACAACGCGGGCCAGGATGCCACTGGCAAGAACGAACTGTTCGGCGCGCTCTCCATCGATTCGCCGTTCTATCAGTACGATCAATTGCAAGTTTCCGGCCTCACGAACGCGAACCACGGCGCACCGGGCAAGGGCGCGAATCAGGCGAGCGCTTCGTACAGCGTGCCGTTCGGCTACGCGATGCTCACCCTCGACGCATACCGCGCAAGCTATCTGCAGACGCAGGCGCTGCCGACGGCCGTCGCGCAGTTCACTGGCGAGCAGAAAGGTGCGGGCATCAGGCTATCTGGCGTCGTGCAGCGTGGCGCGACATCGCGCACCGAACTGCGCGCGCGCTTCTATCGCGCGTTGAATCACAACTACGTGAACGACACATGGATCGGCGTGCAGGATCGCGACGTGTACGGCTACGAAGTCGGCGCATCGCATCGACATTATTTCGGGCGTGTGCAGGTGGACGCGTCGCTCGGCTGGCGCGACACGCTGCCGGGCATTTCTCGCCAGCCCGGCTACGTGGTCGGCGACGACACGTTCAACGGGCGTGAGCAACTCGAAACAGCGTCGCTTACCGTACAGGCGCCCTTTCACCTCGCCAATCAGCCGTTCTCCTACCAATTCATCTGGAACAGGCAGAACGCGCGCACACGGGTGACAGCGCCCGACTACTTTACGATCGGTACACGCTACGCAGTACGCGGCTTCGACCAACAAGCGACGCTTGCCGCCGAAGGTGGCTGGACCGTATCGAACGAACTCGACTGGTACGCGCCGACGTCCTACGGCGTGCAAGCCTTATACGCGGGGCTCGACGCCGGCCGCGTAAACGGGCCGACGACGCGATACCTGGCGGGTAACACCCTGGTGGGAATGGTGGCGGGCGTCAAAGGCAGCCTCGCGCCGAAGAACCGTCTGTCGGCCGGCGTCAACTATGACGTCTCTGTCGGCTGGCCGCTCCATAAGCCGAACGGTTTCCCAAGTCGTTCGCCCACCGTGCTTGTGCAGATCAGCACTCTGATCTGAAAGGGCTTCCCCTTTTGTTAGCAGTACCTTAGTTATCTCAGAGAAAAAAAACATGCAGAAAACTCCTCCTCGTATCATTGACAGCAAGAGCCGGACGGTCTGGTTCGCCGCACGCGCCAGCGCATTTGCCGCGTTGTGCGCATTCGGCATGCAGCCGCTTGTCGCAAGCGCGCAAGCAAAGCTGACCATTACCCCCGACGCGGGCGCGGCCACGCGCCCGACGATCGGCACATCGAGCAACGGCACCCAGGTCGTCAATATCGTTGCGCCTAATGCCGCAGGTGTGTCGAGCAATCGCTTCTCGGACTACAACGTCGGCACGGGCGGCGTGATCATCAACAACGCCACGCAGGCCGCGCAAACGCAGATCGGCGGCACGGTCCAGGCAAACTCCGTGCTCGGCAAGCAGGGCGCGAAACTGGTCCTGATGCAGGTTACGTCGGGCGCGCAGTCGCAGTTGCTCGGCACCACTGAGATCGCCGGCAACAGTGCCAATCTCGTGCTCGCCAACCCGGCAGGCATCACGTGCTCGGGCTGCGGCTTCCTGAACGCGCCGCGCGTCACGTTGGCAACCGGCACGCCGACGCTGAAAAGCGACGGCTCGCTGGATACGATCGACGTGAAGCAAGGCACGCTTGCGGTGGACGGCGGCGGCCTGAACGGCTCGACGAGCGCGGTCGATCTGATCGCGCGTGCGATCACGATCAACGGCAAGGTGCAAGGCAAATCGATCGATGCGATTGCTGGCGCCAACCGCGTCAATTACGCGTCGAAGTCCGCGCTCGCTCAGGCCGGCACGGGCAGCGCTCCGCAGGTGGCGATCGATGTGCAGTCGCTCGGAAGCATGTACGGCGACGGCGCCGTGCGTCTGCTCGGCACCGAAGCGGGTGTCGGCGTGCGCGACAACGGCACGCTGACTTCACTGACCGGCAACCTGAGCGTCGGTGCCAACGGCGACGTCACGATCGCTGTGCCCGCGAGCATCAAGGCGGCAGGCAACGCTGCGATCAACGGCGCGAACGTGACGAACGACGGCTCCATCGCCGCCAGTGGCAGCATGGACGTTCACGCTACTCAGGCGCTCGCCAATCGCGGCACGATCACGGCCGACAGCATGAGCCTGATCGCCAACACGCTATCGAACGCGGGCAAAGTCGCCGCGAACGGCATCCGCATGGGTGGCGACCGGTCGCTGATTAACACCGGCACAATCGAAGCTGCGCAACAGGCGGAACTGGCGGGCGACAGCATGACGCTTGCGGCCGATAGCAGCGTGAACAGTGCAAATGTGACCTTGAGGGGCGGCACCATCACGAACCAGAGCAACGCGGTGAACGCGAGCCGATTCCTCAATATCAACGCGGACCACATCGACAACGCAGGCACGCTGAGTTCGGGTGGCGGTGCCTATGTCAACGCGATGAGCACGTTCGCCAACGGCGCCAACGGCACGCTGACTGCGCAGGACAACGTTCAGATCGGCGGTGGCAATGTAACAAACGACGACCTGATCGCCAGCGCGCGCTCGTTGGACGCCAACGGTGCCTTGAGCTTGACCAATCGCGGCACCCTCACGGCCGGTGATGCCATGAACCTGTCGACCCGCGGCTCGCTGCTGAACAGCGGCAAGATGTCGGCGGCGAGTCTCAGCATGACCGCCGACCAGTCGTTGACGAATAGCGGCACGATCGACGCGACGACGCAGGCAACGCTGGCATCCAACAATCTGATGCTGTCGGGCGGCAGCGTGAAAGGTGGCACGGTAACGCTGAACGGAGGCACCGTCACGAACCAGAACGCAACGGTGAACGCCGGCCAGCTTCTCGACATTCGCGCGGACAACGTGGAGAACACCGGCACGCTGAGTTCGAACGGCGATGCACGCGTCAACGCGATGAACACGTTCATGAACGGCGCGAACGGCACGCTGACCGCACAGAACAACGTGCAGATCGGCGGGACGACGCTGAACAACAGCAACGGCAGCATCGAGGCGGTGAAGGGCACGCTATCCGTACAGGCCAGCACGATCGCCAACCTGAACGGCAAGCTGTCGTCGGGCAACGCGATGTCGATCAATACGCGCGGCGACCTCGACAATACGGGCGGCACGATCACCGCGGGGCGTGATGGGCAGATAGACGTCGGCGGCAAGTTGACGAACGACAACGGCTCGATCACGTCGCAAGCGGCGGTACGCGGCACGGCGGGGTCGATGTCGAATGTCGGCGGCACGATCTCGGCGCCGATCTCCGCGGAAATTCGTGTCGTCGGCGATAACGACCGCAACAACGGCGGCTTCATCCCGCCGGTCAATCCGACGCCGGAGCCGGAGCGGACGCCGGCGCCGAAGCCGGAGCCGACTCCGACAACGTTCGTTCCGCCTCCCGGCTTTGTTCGCATGGATCCCCATTCGCCTGATCTTAACAAGTACAGCGGTTTCTACGATCAGGACGGCTACTTCTACGCGCGAATCTTCATGCCGAGCTAAGCAGCTTCTTTAGCCAGGCATCCCGGGCGCCGGCACGCAGCAATGCGTCCCGGCGCCCGGAACGCTTTGGGGCCGCCCAGAAACGCGCCAACCGCACCAGGGCTTACCCGAATCCGCCCGTTGCGCAGCAGATCCATCTCAAAACTTCATTAAAACGCGCAGGTCTTCGCGCCCACTCGCAACTGCCCGGCCAAAGTAGAAAAAATTCTCTCTCATTGGCGCTAAAAAATAGAGTCTCTTTCGCTGCGCCACCTTCGTGGTCCCCACCACCGCGCGCGGATGCAATAAAACGGAGACTGACCCATGACCGCTCGCCTGCCCATCGACGGCACGCCCGCACTGGCCGATTACAAGCTTTCCGACAACCTCACCGCGACGCGCGGCCGGATCTTCCTGACCGGCACGCAGGCGCTGGTGCGCCTCGTGCTCATGCAGCGCGCCGCCGATAAGGCACGCGGCATGAATACCGCCGGCTTCATCAGCGGCTATCGCGGCTCGCCGCTCGGCATGGTCGACCAGCAGTTGTGGAAGGCGAAAAAACTGCTCGCAGCGAGTGATATCCGCTTTTTGCCGGCCATCAACGAAGAGCTTGGCGGCACCGCCGTGCTTGGTACTCAGCGGGTGGAATCGGACCCGGAGCGCACCGTCGAAGGCGTGTTCGCGATGTGGTACGGCAAAGGCCCAGGCGTGGATCGCGCCGGCGATGCGCTCAAGCACGGCAACGCCTACGGCTCGTCGCCGCACGGCGGCGTGCTGGTGGTGGCGGGCGACGACCACGGCTGCGTGTCGTCATCGATGCCGCATCAGAGCGACTTCGCGATGATGGCCTGGCACATGCCAGTGGTGAATCCGTCGAATATCGCCGACATGCTGGAGTTCGGCTTGTACGGCTGGGAGTTGTCGCGCTTCTCGGGCGCGTGGGTTGGCTACAAGGCAATTTCCGAAACGGTCGAGTCCGGCTCGACGGTCGATCTCGACGCGCTGCGCACCGACTGGACCATGCCGCAGGATTTCGAAGTGCCCGCCGGCGGCCTGCACAACCGCTGGCCCGATCTGCCGAGCTTGACGATCGAATCGCGGATGCACGCGAAGCTCGACGCGGTGCGCCACTTCGCGCGCGTGAACAGCATCGACAAATGGATTGCGCCGAGTCCGCATGCGAACGTCGGGATCGTGACCTGCGGCAAGGCGCATCTGGACCTGATGGAAACGCTGCGCCGCCTCGATCTGACGGTCGCCGACCTGGAAGCGGCCGGCGTGCGCATCTACAAGGTCGGCCTGTCGTTTCCGCTGGAGATGACGCGGATCGACGCGTTCGTTTCCGGCCTGTCCGAAGTGCTGGTGATCGAGGAGAAAGGCCCGGTCATCGAACAGCAGATCAAGGACTATCTGTACAACCGCACGCAAGGCACGCGGCCCATCGTGGTTGGCAAGAACGCCGAAGACGGCACGCTGCTGCTGTCCTCGCTCGGCGAATTGCGGCCGTCGCGCATTCTGCCTGTGTTCGCCAACTGGCTCGCGAAGCACAAGCCCGCACTCGATCGCCGCGAACGCGTGGTCGATCTGGTCGCGCCGCAAATTCTCTCGAACGCCGCGGACAGCGTGAAGCGCACGCCGTACTTCTGCTCGGGCTGTCCGCACAATACGTCGACCAAAGTGCCGGAAGGATCGATCGCGCATGCGGGGATCGGCTGTCACTTCATGGCCTCGTGGATGGAGCGCGACACGACCGGTCTCATCCAGATGGGCGGTGAAGGCGTGGACTGGGCGTCGCATTCGATGTTCACGAAAACGCGCCACGTGTTCCAGAATCTCGGCGACGGCACCTACTTCCATTCGGGCATTCTGGCGATCCGCCAGGCCGTGGCCGCGAAAGCCACCATCACGTACAAGATTCTCTATAACGACGCCGTCGCGATGACGGGCGGACAACCGGTGGACGGCAGCATTTCGGTGCCGCAGATCGCGCGTCAGGTGGAAGCCGAAGGCGTGTCGCGCTTCGTCGTGGTCAGCGACGAGCCGGAGAAATACGACGGCCATCACGACCAATTCCCGAAGGGCACCACGTTTCACCATCGCAGCGAGATGGACACCGTGCAGCGCCAATTGCGCGACACCGACGGCGTGACCGTGCTGATCTACGACCAGACCTGTGCGGCGGAAAAACGCCGGCGCCGGAAAAAAGGCGAATTCCCCGATCCGGACAAGCGCCTCTTCATCAATGAGGAAGTCTGCGAAGGCTGCGGCGATTGCGGCGTGCAATCGAATTGCCTGTCGGTGGAACCGGTTGAAACGGCGTTGGGCCGCAAGCGCCGCATCGATCAATCGTCGTGCAACAAAGACTATTCGTGCGTGAACGGCTTCTGCCCCAGCTTCGTCACGGTAGAAGGCGGCAAGCTGAAGAAAGCCGCGGGCGCCGCCTTCGATCCGCAAGCGCTGGCCGCTCGCGTCGAAGCACTGCCGATTCCGGCGACGCATCTCGACGCCGCGCCGTACGACATTCTGGTGACGGGCGTCGGTGGCACGGGCGTCGTGACGGTGGGCGCATTGATCAGCATGGCGGCGCATCTGGAAGGCAAGAGCGCGTCGGTGCTCGATTTCATGGGCTTCGCGCAAAAGGGCGGCTCGGTGCTGTCGTTCGTGCGCTTCGCCGCGCGCGACGAATGGCTCAACCAGGTGCGTATCGACACGCAACAGGCCGATGTGCTGCTCGCCTGCGATATGGTGGTCGGTGCAAGCGCCGATGCGCTGCAAACGGTGCGTCATGGCCGCACGCGCATCGTCGTGAACACGCACGCAATTCCGAACGCCACGTTCGTGACGAATCCGGACGCAACGCTGCACGCCGACGCGCTGCTCGACAAGATGCGTCACGCTGCCGGCGCGGAGCGCATGTCGACGTGCGACGCACAAGCGCTCGCCACGCGCTTCCTCGGCGACACCATCGGCGCGAACATTCTGATGCTCGGTTATGCCTGGCAACTCGGTCTGGTGCCCGTGTCGTTCGGCGCGATGATGCGTGCGATCGAATTGAACAACGTCGCGGTGCAGATGAACCAGTTGGCGTTTTCGATTGGCCGCCTCGCCGCCGAAGATCCGGCCGCGCTCGAAGCGCTGTGGCAAGCGCGGCATCTCGCGAAGCAGAGCGTACGCGTCGATACGCTCGACGAACTGATCGCGCATCGCGAAGGACGTCTGCAGACATACGGCGGCGCAAGCTATGTGAAGCGCTATCGCGCGCTAGTCGATGCGGCACGTCGTGCGGAAACCTCGGTGGATGCGAAGAGCGAGCGCGTGACGCGCGCGGTCGCGACCACGTTTTACCGCTTGCTCGCGGTGAAGGACGAATACGAAGTGGCGCGCCTGCATACGGATGCGGTATTCCGTGAAGCACTGGAAGCGCAATTCGAAGGCGTGGCCGGCAAGGACTTCGGCATCAAGTTCAATCTCGCGCCGCCGACGCTCACGCGTCCTGAGCCCGGCAAGAATCCGGTGAAGAAAACCTTCGGTCAATGGATGTGGCCGGTACTCGGCACGCTCGCGAAATTCAGCAGCCTGCGCGGCACGATGCTCGATCCGTTTGGCCGCACGCTGGAACGCAAGATGGAACGCGAACTCGCGGGCGATTATGAAACCACGTTGCAGCGTGCGCTTGCCAGGCTCGATGCCGGCAATCTGGAAGACGTGGCGAAACTGGCCGACCTGCATGCTCGCGTGCGCGGTTATGGTCATGTGAAGCTTGCGAATCTGGCGGGTGTGAAGCGTGGCGAGCGCGATCTGGCCGCACGTTTGCAGATCGAAGCGGCGACGGGTGAGTCGGTGCGCAAATCGCTGGAAGAGATGAAAGGCGCGGGGCAGTTGCGCGGGATTCCGGTGGTCGTGGCGAAGTAGGTTTTCTTGGCGCCGCAGACGCAGATAAAAGAATGCCGCTTCGAGAGCGATCTCGAAGCGGCATTTTTCTTTGCTTCGTTGTTTTAGCTATTGAGTCATGCGCTCGTCAACAGTGCGCGGACCTCTGCAACTTTGTCTGAATCGACCGGCGCGAGACCGTTGCTGTTCACGCGCACGCCCGAGCCGAAATGCACGGCTTCAACGTGTGTTCTGCTCACGAAGCCGGCAATTGCATCGACCGTCAAACCGGCTCCGGCCAGCACGGTGCAATGCGAATCGGCCGCCTGCTGGACCAGCTCGCGGATCGTGTCTTCCGCGTGCAGCACGGAAGCTTGTCCACCCGAGGTCAACACGTTCGTCACCGCGTCGAAACCAAGCAGCACATCCAATGAACGGTGCAAATCCCGCGCTTCGTCGAACGCGCGATGGAAGGTGACAGCCAGTCCATCCGCTGCATCGATCGCACGTGCGAGGCCTTCGCGGTCGATCTCCCCCGCGGCATTCAGCATGCCGATCACTATGCCATTCGCGCCCGCCGCTGTCACCGCGCGCACGTCACGCAGCATCACTGCATAGTCGTCGGCGTCGTACACGAACGAGCGGCTATGCGGCCGCACGATCACATTCACTGGAATCTCGACCGCCGCCACCACCGCTTCGATCAGTCCGAGGCTCGGCGTCAGGCCGCCCTCGCCCATCGCGGTGACAAGTTCGAGACGATCGGCGCCGGCTTGCGCGGCTACGCGCGCGTCGGCAACGGTCGTGGCAATGACTTCAAGGAGGACGGACATAAGCGCGGCTGAGTGTCGTTAAAAACGACATGATGTCAGAACCGCTACTCATCCACCCAGTCGATATCGCCGCACAACACGCAGGTCTGCTCGCCGACGCGCGTCGCTACCGATAGCGTCACGCACGGCAACGCCTCGTTGATCGACAGATACGGCCGCGTCACATGCACGCGCTCCGGCGCATTGATCGCATCGCGGAAATACGGACGACGCAGCCAGTTCGCGCCTTGCGCGTCGGCAAGCGGCAGAAAGCGCGTTTCATGCGCCGCGCGATCGGCGCGCAGCACGACGTTGCGGCCCGCCTGCTTGCCCTTCGCGTCGAGCAGGAAACAGCGCGCGGCATGATCGAGCGCGAGAAAATTCCAGCACACTTCCTCGAGCGGTTCGCCGGCCGCGAGCCGCTCCGCCGCCCGCTCGAAAGCCCGCAAGTACGGCGCGAGCCGGCTGGCATTGCGGCGCTCGCGCGCGTCGGCCTGATCGCGATAACGCTCGGTGAGTTCGCTGATGCACGTGGTCGCGTGCAACGCATCGGCTGCGCCCGGGTTCGGACGGCCGAAGAAAAAGCCCTGCACGAAGTCCGCGTTGCAGGCGAGCGCCATCTGCGCTTCATGCTCTGTTTCCACGCCTTCGACGAGCACCAGCTTGCCCGCTTCGTGCAGCAACGCCACGAGGCCCGGCAGGATCGTCGCCATGTCGGCGCGATGCGCGGCGTGCGACAGCATGATGCGGTCGAGCTTGACGATGTCGGGATTCAATTGCCAGATCCGTTCGACGTTCGAGTGGCCCGCGCCGAAATCGTCGAGTGCGATCAGGAAGCCGCGCTCGCGGAACTGGCGCACGGCGTCGGCGAGACGTTCCAGGTCTTCGGCGCGATGCTCGAGCACTTCGAGCACGATGCGCCGCGGCGGCAGATCGAGCCGCTTCAACGTAGCCAGCAACGCAGCGGCGAGATAAGGATCGGTGAGCGCGCCCGGATGCACGTTGAGGAACAACCACTCGCGCTCCGCGCCGAGTACCTTGAAATTCTCCAGATGCAGCGTCTGGGCCAGCTTGTCGACCTGCAGCACATCGCCCAGGCGCGCGGCCTCGCCGAATACGTCGAGCGGCGACACGGGCCGGTCGAGCGCGTCGTGCGCACGCAGCAGCCCTTCGTAACCGACCGCCCGCATATGCGACAGGCTGAAAATCGGTTGAAACACGCTGCTCAGCGTGAGTTCGCCATGCTGCACCGTAAAACGTTCGAGCCCCGACGTCATCTCGACACCGAAGCCATGTGGCGCGCTGGCCGTCCTTTCCTGTTGCGCAATCGTCATGCAAGTCCTCTCACGCGAGAGCCGGGCCGGTCCGAACGCGGAAGCGAACAACCTCGGCGCCGTCTCTCAATGTGCGTCATCGATATACCTTAAGCAAGCTCCATGCGCACGCTGACGCACATTCCAATGAAATTTATTCGAAAGATTGACCCGTGCAAGGGAGCATGCGCCGCGCGTGGGCGTGGCGCGCACCGTTAAGGTGCGCCGCGCCGTAGTGACCACGATTTGATCTCGCTAAGAGGGCCGCATGCCACCTTGAGCGATACGTCGCGCTTCATCCGGCTAAACTTTGGCCTTACGCTTCGTCAGCATCGCGTGGACGTTTCGTCGAAGATCACCGAAGTCATACCGTTATATCCCCAGAAATAGACCGATGGACATTGTCTTTACCGTATTGATTCTTTTGCTCGCCGTCGCCGCGTCGGGCGTCCTCACCCGCATCCTGCCGATCGCGTTGCCGCTGCCGCTCGTGCAGATCGCGATCGGCGCATTGCTCGCGTGGCCGAGGCTCGGCTTGCACGTCACCTTCAATCCGGACATTTTCATGATGCTGTTCATTCCGCCGTTGCTGTTCGCGGACGGTTGGCGCATTCCGAAGCGCGAGTTCTTCATGGCGCGCCGCTCGATCCTGATGCTCGCGCTCGGCCTTGTCTTCATGACGGTGCTGGTGGTCGGCTACTTCGTGCACGCGCTGGTGCCGTCGATCTCGCTGCCGGTCGCGTTCGCGCTGGCCGCGGTGTTGTCGCCGACCGATGCGGTGGCGTTGTCCGGCATCGTCGGCAAGGGCAAGATTCCCGGGCGGCTGATGCATATCCTCGAAGGCGAGGCGTTGATGAACGACGCTTCGGGACTGGTCGCGTTGAAGTTCGCGATCGCCGCGGCGCTGACCGGCGTGTTCTCGTTGCGCGACGCGTCGATCAGTTTCGTGATCATCGCCGTGGGCGGCCTCGCAGTGGGTGCAGCGGTGAGCTGGCTGTTCGGCTACGTGTCGGCCCACTTTCTGAATCTCACCGAAGAAGGCGATCCGGCACCCGGCGTCGTGATGACTCTGCTGATTCCGTTCGCCGCCTATCTGGTCGCCGAGCGCTTCGAGTTGTCGGGCATTCTGGCCGCGGTCGCCGCCGGCATGATGATGAACTACACGACCATGGTGACCGCCGGGCCGGCGTCGTCGCGAGTGCGCGCCAGCAGCACGTGGACCATGATCGAGTTCGTCTTCAACGGCATGGTGTTCATTCTGCTGGGGCTGCAGTTTCCGCACATTCTCGGCCGGGCTCTACTCGACGCGCACGAGACCAGTAACGCGCAGGTCTGGCGGCTGATCGGCTACATCGCCGCAGTGGCGGGCGCCCTGTACGCGATGCGCTTCGTGTGGGTGTGGCTGCTGCGCTATTTCGCGAGCCGCAGCGCCGCGAAACAAGGCGTGGCGAATGCCGTTCCGGGTTTGCGCACCGCTGCGGTAACGACCGTGGCTGGCGTGCGCGGCGCCGTGACGCTCGCGGGCGTGTTGTCATTGCCCGAGGTGTTGCCGGGTGGCGCCGCGTTGCCGGGCCGCGATCTCGCGATCTTCATCGCATCCGGCGTAATTCTGGTCTCGCTGATCGTGGCGGTGGTGGGGTTGCCGCTGTTGCTGAGCGGCTGGCGCCGCGGCAAGGATCCGCATGCCGCCGAAGAAGCGCTCGCCCGGACCATGGCCGCGCAAGCCGCGATTCGCGCCGTCGACGAGGTGCACGACAGGGAGTGCTCGAACCTCGATGAGTCGTCCTCGGCGTATGCGGCGGACGTCACCGCGCGGGTGATGGACGTCTATCGGCGCCGCCTCGCCACGCTCGATGAGGAACGCGAACCGCGCGAGCTGGCGCGCCGCGCCGATGCGTTGGAGTTCAGGATGAAGCTCGCCGCCATGAGAGCCGAGCGCAAGGCGCTGCTGGAACTGCGCAGCAGTCAGGCAATCAACGACGAGACGTTGAACAAGCTGATGCGGGAAGTGGATTTGTCGGAGACTGCGCTGACGGCGCGGAGAAAATAAGAGGCGCTCGCGCCGCGTAGTTGCGATACCGGCGGCGGCACTGGCTTTTTCTTCGATCACGACAATGTGCGAAAGAAGAAGCCTGCGCCGCCGACGAACTCACAAAGACGAGTGATTCAGCGCGCGAGAAAATTCACGCCACCAGGCCTTGCGCCGGCTTCCTTCTCAGGAGCGCGTAGAGAATGATCGCGCCGAACGTCGCGGTGCCAATACCGCCGAGACCGAAGCCGCCGAGCTTCAACGAGAAGTCGCCCGCGCCGAGTACGAGCGTGACCGCAGCCACGATCAGATTGCGGTTGTCGGAGAAGTCCACCTTGTTGACGACCCAGATGCGCGCGCCGGTCACGGCGATCAACCCGAACACGACGATCGACACGCCGCCCAGCACCGGTCCCGGAATGGTCTGGATCACCGCGCCGAACTTTGGCGAAAAACCCAGCACCAGTGCGATCAACGCGGCGATCACGAAGACCAGCGTCGAATAGATCTTGGTGACGGCCATCACGCCGATATTCTCGGCGTACGTCGTGACACCCGTGCCGCCGGCAAAGCCGGAGACGATCGTCGCGAGTCCGTCGCCGAGAAATGCCCGGCCGACGTAGCGGTCCAGATTCTGACCCGTCATCGCGCTCACTGCCTTGATATGCCCGAGGTTCTCCGCCACCAGAATGACCGCGATCGGCGCGAGCAGGGTCATTGCCTGCATGTTGAACACCGGCGCTGTGAAGTGCGGCATGCCGAACCACGCGGCGTTCGCGACAATGGCGAAATCGATCGGCTTACCCATGCCGAGACCGTTCGTGACGATCGCGTAGATCACATACGCCATCAGCAGGCCGACCAGAATCAGCAGACGCTGCAGCATGCCGCGCGCGAACACCGCGACCGCGCCCACGCACAGCACAGTGACGAGCGCCATCCACGAATCGAAGTTGCTGCCGCTCACACCATGCACCGCGATCGGCGCCAGATTCAAACCGATCACGCAGACGATCGCGCCCGTCACCACCGGCGGTATCAGCGTCTCGATCCATCTGGTGCCGACCGCTGACACGATCAGGCCGATAATCGCGTACACCACGCCGCACGCAATGATCCCGCCCAGCGCGACCGGAATGTTCAGATTCGGGCCGTGGCCGCCGTAGCCCGTGACCGCGATCACGAGACCGATGAACGCGAAGCTCGAACCGAGATAGCTCGGCACGCGGCCGCCCACCAGCACGAAGAACAACAGCGTGCCGATGCCCGACATAAAGATGCACAGGTTCGGATCGAAGCCCATCAGCAACGGCGCGAGCACCGTCGAGCCGAACATCGCGACGACGTGTTGCACGCCCATCGCGAACATCTGCGGCCACGCTAGCCGCTCGTCGGTGCCGACGATGCGGCCCTCGGCGGCTGCCGACTGGGGACGCCAGCGGGGGAAGTAGGAATCGGCCATGGCGGGGGTTCTCCTCTGTTCGGCGCTAGGTGTGGTGGCGCGGCGCCGGAACAAGGCGCCGCCCAGGAATTAGGCGCGAGTGTACGGAGTGCCATTGGGCCTGGCAAGCTCGGGGAAATGCGCGTCAAAGCCGTGGATGAATGCCGCGGTATGGGGTGGCTCTGGCCGCGTTGTTTGCGGCTGTGGAAACCGACGTTTGTTGTCGGTGCCGCCGGGCCGCGTAGCCGCATGGCTCGCAACACCAGAGTCGGGGCTCTGTAACGACGCTGGGCAAGCCATGTTGCATGCAGCGGCGCGTGCGATGCAGCACGCCCTTACCATCGTCGGCGCCCTCAGCCGTGCCGCGCTTCCAGCGAGAATACCGTCACGGCCGCCTGCAGTTGCCTCGCCTGATCCGCCATCGACGCCGCCGCGGCCGCCGCCTGCTCGACCAGCGCCGCGTTCTGCTGGGTCACGTCGTCCATCTGCGCGACAGCGCGATTGACCTCTTCGATGCCGGTGCTTTGCTCCTGCGACGCCGACGAAATCTCGCCCATGATGTCGGTCACCCGTTTTACCGCGTGCGTGACTTCGGCCATGGTCTGCCCGGCCCGCTCGGCGAGTTCGGCGCCACTGCCTACGCGCGCGGTCGAGCTTTCGATCAACTCCTTGATCTCTTTCGCCGACACCGCGCTGCGCTGCGCGAGCGAGCGCACTTCGCCCGCCACGACCGCGAAGCCGCGTCCCTGTTCGCCGGCACGCGCGGCTTCCACCGCCGCGTTCAGGGCGAGGATGTTGGTCTGGAACGCGATCCCTTCGATCACCGCGATGATGTCCGTCATGCGCTTCGAGCCGGCCGCCAATTCGCGCATCGTGTCGACCACGTCGCCGACGAGGTGGCTGCCGCGCGCCGCGACTTCCGAAGCGCCGTGCGCCACGCCACCCGCCTGCTGCGCATTCTCGGCGTTCATCTTCACCGTCGACGTCAGCTCCTGCATGCTCGACGCGGTTTCCTGCAGCGCCGCGGCCTGCTCTTCGGTGCGCTGCGACAGATCGGTATTGCCCTGCGCGATTTCGCCCGACGCCATCAAAATCGATTCGCTCGACTCGCTGATGCCCGACACGATGCCGGCCAGCCGTTCGCGCATGTTGCGCAACGCGAACAGCAAGCTTTGCGAGTCGCCGGCGCGCGTTTCGACACGCACGCTCAAGTCGCCGTCCGCGATGCGGTTGGCGATCTGCATCGCGTAATCCGGTTCGCCGCCGAGTTGCCCGGCCAGACGACGCGCGATCACCATGGCGAGCAGCATGCCCGCGACGATCGCGCCCAGCACCAGCGCGCTCATGACGATGCGCATGTGCTGATAGTCGGTGGACGCTTCCGCTTGCGCGTCGTTGGCCTGCTGGCGGCGATAGTCGATCAGCGCGGTGATGCGATCGCGCAGCGCCTCGCTCGACGCAATCGCGCGACGCACGAGTTCGTTGTTGTCGACGCCCGCCGGAATCGGCTCAAGGCCGATCTGCTGATGCACGATGCCTTCCCACACCGCCGACTTGCGCAGCACGTCGTCGAACATCTCCTGGCCCTTGCCCGTTTCGATCGTCGCGCGATACTGGTCGTAGGCCGCGTGCATCTCCTTGAGCGAGCCGACAATGCTCTCCTTCAACTTTTGACGGCCGGCGTCGTCGGCGGCGTAGCCGAGATTCGCGGCGGCCAGGTCGGAATCGATCTTGTGACGGTTCGCCTCTTCCATCCAGTACAGGCCGTTCATGTGTTTATCGCAGATGGCGTCGGTAATGCTGTGCATCGACGACAGCGTACTCAGCGACGTCGCGCCGATCACGACGCAAAAACCAATCACCACGGCAAACGCCAGCAGCAGTTTCCTGAACACAGGCATGCGGTCGAACCACTTCATTTCACTATCCTTCACGAGTCACGGCGGGACGATCGAGCCGCCACGCCGTCGCGAACATTTCGCGATCTGTCGGATACGTGGCGACGCTCCCACCTCATTTACGGCGGCCACGGCAGAGACTTAATGAGCGAAATGTCAGGAATAACCGGGACAGGATGTTGTAAGCAATGCTTAGCGCACACGACCTGGACGCGAGACGCCATACGGGCAGACTAGCGGGGACAAGTTTGGGATTCGTCTGATGTATAGGAACGGGGCCAGCTCTTAGACTTGCTCTGCTGCGTCGACCCCATGAGTGGGCGCATGCGATGTTGTTGTAACTCTCCGACTTTCCGCTCACGCTTCCCCGGCGTGAGCGGTTTTTTTTGTCTGTGCGATTCGGTGCTCGCGCCGCTTGCAACGGCGCTGCGAGTTGCTTGCTTCTAAGCGTTCGTCGCGAAAGCGGTGTTCGCGAGTCGCAAGGTGTAATCGCGCACGTCCTGCGGCCATGCCGCGACGACCTCGTCGAAACGCGGACGGTCGTCGGCGTAAAGCGCGCGGGTCGCATCTTCATAGCGCGGCAGATTGCCGGCCAGCGTGGTCATGAAGCGATACACGGCTTCCTGCGCCGCGCGCTGACGGTCCTTGTGCTCGCCGGCCACGCGCGCCGCGTCGACCAGTTTGCGCAGCGCGACCGACGCGCCGCCCGACTGTCCGTTAAGCCAGTCCCAATGACGCGGCAACAGCGTGATTTCTCTCGCCACCACACCGAGCTTGGGCCGGCCACGGCCGCGCGGCGTGTCCTCTGTGGCGCAGCCGGCGGCGTGGGCGACGTGGTCGCTTTCGGCACCGTCATGCTGGCTCGCTAACCGCGCGACGATCTCGTCGGGCGTGCCGCGCAGATCGAATTCGACCGGCCGGCTGGTGACGTCGTCGAAGACCAGAACCGGCCCCTGTTCGCCGCGCGCCAGCACGTCTCTCACCGCGAGCGCCACGTCGGGCAAAGCGCCGGAGGCGATGCGGCGATGGCCTTCGAATGCGGTGCAGGAAACCGGATGGACAGTCATGACAAACTCCAAATGAAGAATTTGTCGAATTATATCCGGGTTAAATTAAAACACAACATATTACCCGGGTAAATTAATGCGCTGCCCCTCAGACGGAGTTGCGCGTTTCGGTGCTGGGTGTCACCGTGGCGCCGCCTCGGGGCGAAGTGTGCGTCACGGTGCGATAGCTCAGCACGCGATTACGGCCCGCATCTTTGGCTTCGTATAGCGCGTCGTCGGCGGCGTTCAGGAGGGCGCGGCTCGTTGCGAATGCCTCGCCTCGGGTGGTGGCGATACCGATGCTCACGGTCAACACATGTTGCGAGCTTGCCACGTGGCGAAGCTGAAGCGCCTGAACCGCCGCGCGAATCTTCTCGGCGATGAAAGCTGCGCCGGTCTCGTCGGTGTCCGGCAGCAACACGGCGAACTCTTCGCCGCCATAGCGCGCCGCCGTGTCACCCGGACGCCGCACGCTCTGCGAGATGCAGCGGGCCACGGCCGTGAGCGCATCGTCGCCGGCGGAATGGCCGTACAGGTCGTTGAAACCTTTGAAACTGTCGACGTCGATCAGCAGCATCGACAGCGGCCATGCGTTGCGCTGCGCGCGACGCCACTCGTCTTCCGCGTGTTCCTCGAAGGTGCGGCGATTGTTCAGGCCGGTCAGCCCGTCGGTGCGCGCCAAGACGCGCAACTCTTCTTCGGCTGCGCGGCGGTATCGCAATTGATACGAGAACAGAACCGCCAGCGCGATGATCGTGACGTCGAGCGCGGCGATCAGCGAACCGATGATCCACGCGCGGTGCCGCCATTCCACGTAGATATCGCGCGTGGACAGCGCGACGTCGAGGATCAGCGGATACATGTCGATATGACGGAACGCGTACCAGCGCTCGACGCCGTCGATCGCCGCCGTGCCGAAGAAATCCCCGCTCGGCTGCTGGGTGAAGCGCGAGTAGTTGGCGGTGCCGGTCAGATTGATACCGATGATTTTCGGATCGAACGGGCGCCGCATCAGCATCGTGCCGTCGCTCAGCATCAGCGCCATCGAACCGCCGGCGCCGAGATTCATGCCGGCGAACAGCCTGCGGAAATAGGTGAGGCGCATGGTGCCGACCACCACGCCGCCGAAACTGCCGTCCGGCCGCGTGATGCGCCGGCTCATCGCGATGCTGATTTCCTTGCCGCTGACCTTGGGCACAAACGGGTGGCTGATGTACAGGCCGACGTTGGTCGAGTCCCGCTGCACCTTGAAGTAATCACGGTCGGAGAGATTGACGCGGCGTGGCGGCGTGGCTTGCGAATCGAACTTGATGTTGCCGGCCTCGTCGGTCACGAGGATCGAGCCCATGTCTTTGGCGCTCGCCGAGCCGTCGAACAACACCATCTGGCGGATGGCCGGATCCAGTTCCAGCACGCCGGGCTGTTTCAGACCGTCGATCACCGCGCGCAGCGAGAGATCGTAAATCTCCAGATTGCGCGACACGTCGCGCTCGACCAGCAGCGACACGTTGAAGACCGAATCCTGGGCGCGCCGCAATGCGTCGTCGCGCATCTGCGCCAGCACCCACACGGCGATCGCAAGAATCGCACTGGCCAGCACGATACTGATCGCAATCACGATGTTCGGTCGGCGCGTCACCATGGCTTTTCGTTCGAACATGCGCTGGCCTATGCGCGTGAAGAAGAGGGTCGCGTCCGGACCGGCGCGTACCGTGAAGCGGTAGCGTACCAGACGATGCGCCGCGCCGAACCATCGAAAAGACGGGTTTTTGCCGGGCCGGGCGAGCTCGGCACCGCTCGCTTGTGTTCAGACGGCATCCACATCGAGCGCGGACCGGGATGCCGACCGGCTCGAAGCGCGGATGTCGGCGGTCTCGAGCACCGCTTTGTCGGCGCCGTGGCGGGCGACCGCCAGCTGGCGAGACCGATGGGGAACGGCGGGCTGTTTCAAGCGGTTGTTCCATCCTCTCGCTCGATGCAATGTTTTCATCACGCGCTCAAATTTATTTAATTGCCGAAAATTTCCACTTTCCTCGGTCATCGCGTGCAAGCCTTGTAGAGATATACCCGATTTTGCCTTCAGTACTCGAGTGCGCGAACCGATATCCGGTAAATGGGATACCCATTTGGGCCTTACGCCGATGCGCTTCGCTCCTGCATCGACGAAAGACATCGAAGAAATAGACCGCGCGGGGCCGCCTCGATGTACGGCGGTCACACAGACGCTCCCATGCCCGGACCTGAGAGTCCATTGCGAACGCACAACGTTTCGTTATTGGAGAAAAAATCGTGACACTGAAGCACCTCACCATCAAGGCAAAACTCATTGCCGGTTTCGGCATGCTGTCTCTTATCGTCGTCGGGGTTTCCGGGCTTTCCCTGAAAGCTCTTAGCGACTCAACCGATGGTTTTTCCAGCTTCGTGCACGGCATCAATGCACGCGCGGACATGGCGGTGCAGGTGCGAACCGCCGTCGACCGCCGGGCGATCGCCGCGCGTAATCTCGTGCTCGTGACCAAGCCGCAGGACTTCGACATAGAGAAAGCCGATGTGCTGCGCGCGCACGAAGACGTGCAAACCGATCTGAAGAAGCTCAACGACATGATCGCGACCGCTACCGACACGTCGGAGAAAGCGCGCAGTCTCGTCGCCGAGATCAATCGGGTGGAGGCTTCGTATGGCCCCGTCGCCACCGATATCGTCAATCTCGCGCTGAACAACAAGCGCGACGAGGCGATCGTCAAGATGGACGATCAATGCCGGCCGTTGCTCGCCGCGCTGATTGGCGCGACCAACGCGTATGCCGACTACACGCATACGCGTCAGGAACAGATCATCAACGACTACGCGGCGCACTACGAGAACCAGCGCAATCTGCTGATCGCGATCAGCCTGATCGCGGTGGCGCTCGCGATCGGCGCATGCGTGCTGATCACGCGCGCGGTGACCGGACCGCTACGCCAGGCGATCGACGTCGCGCGCACTGTGTCGGAAGGCGATCTGCGCACGCGCATCGTGGTCGACGGCAACGACGAAACCGGCAAGCTGCTCGCCGCGTTGCGCGAAATGAACGAACGGCTGACGACGATCGTCGGACGCGTGCGCGACAGCAGCACCAGCATCGCCGGCGCGGCGCGCGAGATCGCCGCGGGCAACATGGATCTGAGCCAGCGCACCGAGCAGCAAGCGGCCTCGCTGCAGGAAACGGCGTCGAGCATGGAGGAACTCACCTCGACGGTGAAGCAGAACGCCGACAACGCGCAGCAAGGCAGCATGCTGGCCACGAACGCATCGTCGGTCGCGCAGAAAGGCAGCGAGGTGGTCGGCCAGGTGGTGAACACGATGCACGACATCAGCGATAGCTCGACCAAGATCGCGGATATCACGGGCATCATCGAAGGCATTGCATTTCAGACCAACATTTTGGCTCTCAACGCGGCCGTCGAGGCTGCGCGCGCCGGTGAGCAGGGCCGCGGCTTCGCAGTGGTGGCGAGCGAGGTCAGAAGCCTGGCGCAGCGCTCATCGAGCGCGGCCAAGGAAATCAAGGATCTGATCGCCACCTCGGTGGAGAAGATCCGCGACGGTTCCGCGCTTGCCGGCGAAGCGGGCAAGACGATGGCCGAAGTCACCCAGGCGGTGGCACGGGTGACGGACATCATGTCGGAAATCGCGGCGGCATCGAGTGAACAAAGCCGCGGCATCGAGCAGGTCAATCTCGCGATTACGCAGATGGACAATGTCACGCAACAGAATGCCGCTTTGGTGGAGGAAGCGGCGGCGGCGTCGCGGTCGATGGAAGATCAGGGGCAGCAGTTGAATGAGGCTGTGGCGTTTTTTCGGATTTTGGATGGTGGTGATGCGGGGGCGTTTGTTTCGGGGGCGTCTGTGCGGAAGGAGGCGGCGCGGCGGGAGCGGGGGGTTGCGCCCGTGCGGCGGGTTGTGCGGGCGACGGTTGGGCCGGGTGCTGCGTTGGGTGTTGCGCCGGGTTCCGCGTTGGCGACGGCAGCGGGCGCGGCCGGTGCGGATGATGGGTGGGACAAGTTTTGAACGTGTTGTTCTGCGCGAGCGCCGTGCCTGGATGGGTGGCGGTTAAGCGGGACATCGCTTGGGGAAGCCGAGCGGCTTAGTGGGGAAAGCTTGGGACAGAAACGCGAAAACCGGCGTGTAGCCGGTTTTCGCGTGACGACAAATCTTATTGGTGGAGAGGAGGAGGATCGAACTCCCGACCTTCGCATTGCGAACGCGACGCTCTCCCAGCTGAGCTACCCCCCCCAACGTGCGAACAATTCTAGCACAAGCATTTTCCGTTTTGCCAAGCCCGCCAGAGCCGGCAAAACGGCAATAACCCATCACCTGGAAGGCGCACCCGCAAGCACCCAATCCACCACTGCGCGAATATCCGCATCGCTCATCGACTGATGTGCGGGCATTGGAATCATGCCCCACACGCCGGAGCCGCCGTCTTTCACCTTGCGCGACAATTTCGCCGGCGCTTGCGCGTCGCCCTTGTACTTCCCGGCGATCTGCTGGAACGACGGGCCGACCAGTTTGCGATCCACCGCATGACATCCCATGCAAGCATTCGCGTTGGCGACCAGCTGACCGCGCGGCGCATCGGCGGCGCGCGCAACCGGTACAACGGCACCCGCCAGCGCGCCGAACATCAGCGCGCTGATCACCGAGGCAACACCGCGCATCATGGCGTCGTCGCCTTCGGATTCCCTGGATGCACCGCGTTCGAATTGGTGACCGGCGCGGGGGCCTGCTGTTCGAGCGGCCGCGAACTCACCGACGAATCAGGAATAGCGCCGACGGTCGGCGCGCTCGCGTCCGGTTGCGAAGCCGCCGCTACGGGCGCCGTCCCCGCTGCGGCGGCAGCCGCCGCGGCTTCCGCCGGCTGAATGTACTGGAACACCTTCACGACCTGCACCACGCCCGGCACACGGCTCGCGACGTCGGCGCCACGATTGCCTTCGTCCATGGTGACGAGGCCCATCAGATACACCGAGCCGCGCTCGGCCACCACCTTGAAGTTGTTCGCCGAAATGTTCTTCTCGGCGATCAGCGCGGTCTTCACACGCGTCTCGAGGTAAGTGTCATTGGTGCGCGACGAGAACGAGCTGGCCGGCATGATCGTCAGTTCGTTGACGATCGTGCTGACGTTGTTCAGGCCACGCACGATGGTCTCCGCGCGTTGCTTCGACACGTCGCCCGCCACTTCACCGGTCAGCAGCACGCGACGATTGAACACGGTCACGTTGACGTGCGCGTTGTCGGGCAAGTTCTGGCTGATCTGCGAGAGCGCCTTCACCTGCAGCTCGCGATCCTCGGTCTGTGCGCCGAGCGTGCGCCGGTCGGTCGCCACCAGCGCGCTGCCGCCCGCCGCGCCGGCAACGGCGAGAAAGCAACCCTGCAACGTTGCGGACAGCCCCGCCGCGAACCCAACCACCAGCACGGTTCTCACCAGTGTCTTCTTGACGCGGAATACGCTCATCAACTAGCTCTCCTTCGGAATCAGTCTCAGTCTTCGCCCAGCAACATGGCATCGATGCCGTCGCACAGACAATGGATGGTCAGCAAATGCACTTCCTGAATACGCGCGGTGCGATCCGACGGCACGCACACATGAATATCGGTATCGCTCAATACTTCCTGCATGCGTCCGCCGCCCTTGCCGGTCAGCGCGACCACGATCATTTCGCGCTCGTGCGCGGCCTCGATCGCGGCGAGCACGTTGGCGGAATTGCCGGACGTGGTGATTGCCAGCAGCACGTCGCCCGGCTGGCCGAGCGCCCAGACCTGCTTCGAGAAAACCTGCTCGAACGAATAGTCGTTGGCGATGGCGGTCAACACCGAGGTGTCCGTGGTCAGCGCGATTGCCGGCAAGCCGGGCCGCTCGCGCTCGAAGCGGCCCATCAGTTCGGCGGCGAAGTGCTGCGCGTCGGCCGCCGAGCCGCCGTTGCCGCACGCGAGAATGCGATTGCCGTTGGCCAGCGCGGCGAACATCGCGTCGATCGCAGCGGCGATCGGCATCGACAGTGTTTCGAGGGCTTCGAGTTTGACTGCCGCGCTGTCGCGGAAGTGTTGTTGAATGCGTTCGACTGACATCGAGTCTCTATCTTCTACCGCGAATGGGCCGCACTGCGCAGCCGTGTTGTGAAGTCGAAGTGCGAAGTCGTGCCGCCTGGATGAACCTGGCCGGCAACGCAGTGTTAGCGCGCAAACCATCACCTATTGCGCTGCTCTTTGCGTTGTCGACGCTGCCCCGTGGCCTGCACGCGAGCGCAAGTTTATCGCACTCACGCGCGTTCTCCGCGCCTCGCATCAGACTTCGTCGGCACGGAACGCATCGCGCAACCACACGAGACGGCCGGCTTCGAACGCGATCACGTCGAAGCGGCACGCGGGCTGATCGCGCCAGCGGGAGGCGTGCGTCACCAGAAAATGCTGCGCGGCGCGAACGATACGCTGCTTCTTCTGCCAGCCAACGCTCGCGGCCGCGCCGCCGTAGCGCCGCTGCGCACGCGCGCGCACTTCGACGAACACCAGCGCGCCGTCACGTTCGCGCATCACCAGATCGATCTCGCCGCCGCGGCACGACACATTGCGCGCGACGAACCGCAATCGCTGGCGCTGCAAAAATTCCTGCGCACGCAACTCGAAAGCCGCGCCGACGAGTTTGGACCCGACGAGTCCGGAAAAGTTGTGCGGCGTGGTGAAGGCGCCGTTCGGCGCCGCCGCGCTCACGGCCGGCGTGCCGCGCGGATCGCCTGACACTGCGTGGCACAATGGCGGCCTCGTTCCGTCTGTCTGTGTCTTCTGCCTCATGACTCCTCTCTCCGAACTCGCGCAAGGGCAGCAGTACCCTACTGCCGCGCTATATGTGGTGGCCACGCCGATCGGCAACATCGCCGACGTCACGCTGCGCGCGTTGCATGTGCTCGGGCTGGTGGATCGCATCGCCGCCGAAGACACCCGCAACACAGGTCAGTTGCTCGCGCGTTATGGCATCTCGAAGCCGCTCGTCGCCGTGCATCAGCACAACGAGCGGGCCGCGGCATTGCGCCTGATCGAGCATCTGCAAGCGGGCGAACGCGTGGCCTACGTGTCCGATGCGGGCACGCCAGGCATCTCGGACCCCGGCGCTAAACTTGTCGACGCGGTCCGTGAAGCCGGCTTTCCCGTCATCCCGCTGCCCGGCGCGAGCGCGCTCGCGACCGCGCTGAGCGTGGCCGGCGACTGGGTCGCGACCTTCTCGTTCCTCGGCTTCCTGCCGCCGAAGGCAAAAGCGCGCGCCGCGACGCTGCAGCCGCTCGCGACCCATCCTCACGCGATGGTGTTCTACGAAGCGCCGCACCGGATCGTCGAAACGGTGCAGGCGTTGGCCGATGCATTCGGCGGCGAGCGCAAGCTGCTCATCGCACGGGAATTGACGAAGTTACATGAAGCGCTTCACCGTGGCACCCTGGCCGAAGGGCCAACGTGGCTCGCCGCCGATCCGAACCGGCAACGCGGCGAATTCGTGCTAGTGGTGGAAGGCGCGCAGCCGGAAACCGCCGGCGAACACGATCACGACGCGTTGCTAGGCATCCTGCTGGAGGAGTTGACGGTGAGCAGCGCGGCCAAAGTGGCGGCGGCCATCACCGGAGCATCGCGCAACGCGCTGTACACGCGTGCGCTGACGCTGAAGAAAGAAGACGAAGAGTAAAGCTGGCGGATAAACGAAAAGGGCCGCAGTTGACACATGCGGCCCTTCGTTCTTCTGCGGACACAACCCGTGAGGCCGCCGACGCGGCGCTACGAGGAGCGCGACATAGCCGCGCTCGCCGCCGTCATATCACTTCTGTGCGGTCGAATCCGAATTCGACGCCAGCATTTCATTACGCGCGTCGCGTGCTTCCTGCTGCGTCAGACCTTCGATCTGCACCCGTGCCGTACCGGCATGGCGCATGTTCAACGCGGACGCGGCAGCCATGGAAAGATCGATCACGCGGCCACGCGCATACGGACCACGGTCGTTGATACGCACGACCACCGAGCGCGACGTGGCCGGATTGGTCACGCGCACATAAGAGCCGAGCGGCAACGTACGATGTGCCGCGGTCAGCGCGTGCATGTCGTAGCGTTCGCCGTTGGCCGTACGGCGGCCATGGAAGCCGCGGCCGTACCACGAAGCGCGACCGGTCTGATGAAAGTCCGAAATGCCGGAACCTTCATCGGTGAGAGGCTTCGCATCGGCCAGCGACGAGCCTTGGGCGGTCGCGTCGGAGGCCGGCGCGCTACCGAAAGCTTGCGGTCCGAAGGAGCCCGCCTGCGTCAATTTCGTGCTTTGCGGCACGCCGCTTTCCGACGTGTTACCTGCGCCCGGAGGCGTGGCGCAACCCGCCAGCACAAAAAAGGCAAAAAGAGTCCCCAGACCACGGGATAACCGAGTTTTCATAAGACGTGCAATCACATTGTCGAGCCGCATCACGCGAAAGTTGAGCGTGTTGCCTGCGACTCCGGCGGCAATGGACGACAACGCGCCGCGCAGACAAGCGCAGAACGTCAAAGCCCGGATGCGGCTCACTCAGCCGCTACCGCACGGTTAATTTTCACGTCTGGCGCAACCTGTCCCCGGCAGCCTGACCAGACCCCACATGCCGCCATCGAACGTGGCAAACACGTTCTTGCGCGCGAGACTCAGCGCGCAGGAACGGCGGCGTAGGCCCCACCCAGCGTCACGGCAGTTAAGTCCGTAGCAGGCGCGCGGCGCCTGGCTGGGCAAGACGTGTGCATCGAAAGCATCGATACTTGATGGCCGTCCAGAAGTGCGACAGCCCATACTTGAGTGGCGATCCGCGTGCCCATTTTTGATGGGGACGCATCGCCTTGTGGCATGCACAGTTCCCTGTGCATGGGGTGCATTATACCCAAAACAGAATTCCGGGTTGGCAAGCGACTGAAAACCTTGATGAATTTTCACACCTGCTGCAAAAATGGGCAGCCCGAAGGCCGCTGCGCCGGGGCTTTAGCGCCCTCGACGAGCGTGGACTAGAGGCCGGTACAATCAACGTTTTTCCAGCGGTGCCGTCATCCATGAAAGTCACTTTGATCCCCGTCACGCCGTTCCAGCAGAACAGTTCGCTGCTCGTTTGCGAGGCAACCGGACGCGCGGCCGTCGTCCATCCGGGCGGCGACCTCGACATCATTCAGGGCGAAATCGCGCGCCAGAATGTGACGGTCGAAAAAGTTTTTCTGACGCACGGCCATATCGATCACTGCGCGGGCGCGAAGACGCTGGCGACGCACTACGGCGTGCCGATCGAAGGCCCGCATTCCGACGAACGCTTCTGGCTGGACAAGCTCCCGGATCAAAGCACGCGCTTCGGCTTTCCGGCCGCCGAAGCGTTCGAACCGGACCGCTGGTTGCAGAACGGCGAGAGCGTGCGGTTCGGCGACGAAACGCTCGAGGTCTATCACTGCCCGGGGCATACGCCGGGCCATGTGGTGTTCTTCAGCCGCGCGCATCGGCTGGCGCTGGTGGGGGACACGCTGTTCGCCGGCTCGATCGGGCGCACGGATTTTCCGCGTGGCAATCATGCGGATCTGGTGCGCTCGATCCGTGAAAAACTTTGGCCGCTCGGCGACGACATCACCTTCGTTCCGGGCCACGGTCCCACTTCTACATTCGGCGCCGAACGCCGCACCAACCCGTACGTCGCCGACGGAGTCGATGCATGAGCAGCGAAATCTACGTAAGCACCGATGTCGAAGCGGACGGCCCGATTCCCGGCCCGCATTCCATGCTCAGTTTTGCCTCTGCCGCCTACACCGAAGACAAGCGGTTGATCGCCACCTTCTCGGCAAACCTCGAATTGCTCGACGGCGCCAAGGCGCATCCCGTGCAGGAAGCCTGGTGGAAAACGCAGCCCGAGGCATGGGAAGCGTGCCGCAAGGACTTGCAGACGCCAGCGGCTGCATTGACGGCGTATGTCGACTGGGTGGAAGCCTTGCCGGGCAAACCCGTGTTCGTGGCGATGCCGGCCGGCTTCGACTTCACATATATGTTCTGGTACATGATGCGCTTCGTCGGCCGCTGTCCGTTTTCCTGGTCGGCGCTCGACATCAAGACGCTGGCTTTCGCCATGACCGGCCTGCCGTACCGCAAGAACATCAAGCCGCGCTTTCCCAAACACTGGTTCGACGAACATCCGCACACGCATGTCGCGCTGGACGACGCGATCGAGCAAGGCGCGCTTTTCTGCAACATGTTGAAGGATCTGCGCGCAAGTCAGGCGATCACCCTCGCAGCGGGTAAAGATGGGGACGGCACAGGACAAAACACCACCGAGGAACCAGCAAATTAGGTAATCTCCCTCGTCGAACCCGTTTTACATTGCGTTTCGTTTTCGCGCCCTCTACCATGCGTTGATACGGCGACGCAAACGGAGGCGCAGTTGACACTCGATACGTTCTCTCAAAAAATCCTGCGCCTATTGCAGCTCGACGCACGCCGCTCGGTGCAAGAAATTTCCGACCAGGTCGGCCTGTCGAGCACGCCATGCTGGCGGCGCATCAAGGACATGGAACAGTCGGGGGTCATTCAGCGCTACACGGCGCTGCTGGATCGAGAAAAACTCGGGCTGCACGTGTGCGCGCTCGCGCATATTCATCTCACGCGGCACACCGAAGGCGGCGTGGAACAGTTCGAGCGGGAAATCGCCACCTGTCCGGAAGTCACGGAGTGCTACAGCACGACCGGCGAATCGGACTACATCCTCAAGATCGTCGCGCCGGACATCAAGGCGTACGACAGCTTTTTGCACGAGCGCATCTTCAAGATTCCCGCCGTCGCGCAGGTTCGCACGAGTGTGGTGCTGCGCGAGATCAAATTCGATACGCAACTGCCGCTGTGAGCCGTTGATGGCTTAACGAGGCCCCCTGGCAACACGCTCGCGCGCCGCCGCGGGTATCGAATCAAGTCGCGCTGTGCGGTTCCGTCGCCTTTGTGCGTTCTTCAGTGGCCATGCCGCTTTTCTCACCGAGCGTGTCCGGCTCGGCCTCTACAGCGGACGTCGCATCCAATGCCTGTAGCAGTTCAACTTTGCGCGCGCCCAGGCGAGCCTTGAGCGCCGCCAGATCCACCCGCCCAAGCCGTTGCGTTTCGCTCTCCAGCCCGCGCGACGACAACCCATCCGGCAGCACTACTTCGACATCCAGCCCTGTGCTGAGGTAATGGATATTCACTGCCGCCGCCTTCAGGCCGTGAGACGCCAACGCGGCGTTCACCTCTGCAATCACCCGCTCACGAGTAGGCAGATCGAAGGGCGGATGAGCAAGCGCATCGTTCTCGGGATCAACATGGATCAGCGCGTCGAGCACGCGGTTGTCCGTCAGCACGCGCAAACGCGCCGACTCGGCGATGTAGTGCCCTTCCGATACCGAGATCAGCGGATCGACGAGAATGTGCGCGTCGACGAGCGCGAAGTCGCCCATCTTGCGCGTGCGCATTTCGTGCACGTCGCGCACGCCGGGCGTAGACAGCAGCAACGCGCGCATGTCGGCGGTGGCGGCGTCGTCGAGCGCGCGGTCGGAGAGATCCTGCAGCGCGTCCCAGCCGAACATCCAGCCCATACGCGCGACCATGAAGCCGACGATCGCCGCGGCAATCGGATCGAGCAGCCGCACGCCGGCGAGGCTGCCGACAATACCGATTGCGACCACCAGCGACGAGGCCGCGTCAGAACGCGCGTGCCAGGCATTGGCGATCAACATGGCGGAACGCACACGTTGCGCCTCCCGCAGCATGTAGCGAAACAGACTCTCCTTGGAAATCAGAACGAGTACAGCGACCGCGAGCGCGCTCATATGCACGGCAGGAATATTCTGCAAATCGGCGAGACGCGTTCCGGCTCGCCATAACATGCCGCAACCCACCGCGATCAGAAGCGCGCCCAAAAATAACGACGCCACGGTTTCATAGCGGCTATGCCCGTAATTGTGATCCGCGTCGGGCTTTGCGCCGCTGTGCCGATTGGCAATCAGCACGACAAAATCGGAAATCAGATCGGCAAGGGAATGGACACCGTCTGCAACCAATGCCTGCGAGTGCGCAAACACACCGATCACGATTTGCAGCGTCATCAACACCGTATTGAGCGCAATACTGACAAAGGTACTTTTGCGCGCAATGCGATGTTTTTCGGCGGAATCGGCGGCGGTAGCGGCAGGCATCTCAGAATGGAATGAAAGTTCACTTCTTGCATTCTACCCGGCGCATCTCGAAACGTGGCTGGCGGCGTCTAAAAAATTCCTTTTAAATCAGCTGCTTATCTAAACGAAAAGCATTCGCGTTCCAGTCGGCTATGTTCACGCGACACAAACCACGACACCGATTTCGGCAATAAAAAACCGCGTCCTCGACGGTACGCGGTTCTCTTTCGCAACGGCAGACGCTATAACCGCATCTGATTGAAGCTATTCGTATGACTTGATGACCAGAAGCATTAGTTGCTGACAAAAACGGCCGCAAAAGCCGCGAGCAAAAAGCTGCTGGCCAAAGCATTACTTCTCGATCAGAAACTTCTCGCGATCCAGACCTGCGATCCAGCGCGGCGGCTTGCCACGGCCAGACCACGTGCTGCCGCTATCCGGGTCGCGATACTTCGGTGCGACACCTGCGCGCGGACGCGCGGCTTTAGCACCCTTGGCGGCGCGACCGCCACCGAGTTCTGACAGAGAAATGCCGTAGTCAGTCATTTTCTGCTTGATTTCATTCAACACTTCAGCGTATTCGCGCGACTTCGCTTCTTCGATCTGCTTTTCGAGCTTCTCGCGCTGGGCGAGTAGTTCCTTGTAGGAAGACATAGGTTCCCTTTGTGGTTTGGATAAATGACTGCCAGTCTTAAGCCGGCTTGCCCTTTGAAGATGGATCGTGCCTCGGAATTTGATGGCGAGATTAACACAAAATAGAAAGATTACAGAAGCGGGCGCGCAAAATTAATCCGAATTCGTTTCAAAAAATTTCCAGCCGCCATGGCGCTGCATCACTCCCTTTCAAATAGCTGATTTCGCGTTCTGCTGAAAAAACGCAGCTGGCATCAGTAATTACGGGATTAACTATCAAAAAATGAAATTTAAGATCTGGATTCGACGCCAACATTTCATGCCATGAGAGCTTGAGTATGAAAGGTCGTAACATATTGCGATAGACCGCCTGCGCTGTTATTACGCATGAGTGGTTTCCCTGAACATCGGTAAAAAATCTAATTCATGTAGCGCTGCATGCAATCTTCAAGCGCCGCGCGCAAGGTTTCAGTATTGGGCTTGGCATCGTCGAAGGGAAAACGGCTGCGCGCGCCGTTCAGTTTCAGATCCACGCCATATCGATCGACGCCGAGCAGTTGAAACCCGTCCTTACCGCCGGACTGAGTGGGGAATTGCGCGATCAACCCGTTCTCTTCATCGAAACCGAGTGGCGGCAGTGGATCGAGTTCATCGCCGGCAAGCCACCCCATCGCGCCGAAACCGCCGATATAACGCAGCCGCTCGAGCCTCATCGTCCAGAAAGTGAAGTCGCCAAGTACGAGATAGCGCTCCGCGTCGGGGTGATAGCGCAGATAACGTTGCACCACCTCGGGCGTCGAGTCGACCGGCTCGAAGGTGCCGAGCAAGGTGACGCGCTGGCCGCTCAGCACGTCGCCGTCGGGGGCGTCGACGGCCAGAAAACCCGCGCGCGGGTCGGCGTGCAGGTTATGGGTATGCTCGGCGAGCCGGCTCACGAGGATCGTCGGACGATGCTGCAAGTCCGGCGCGAACGGCAGCACGGACGGATAAGGGAAACCTTCCGGCTGGCGCGCATGAGTGGCGAGCGTGCCGACAGCCGCGGTATGCAGCAGGTGCAGCGGAGCGTGAGCGGGAATATTCAAGAGAGCGTTCCTCGATAGATAAGCGGCCAACCACCATGCCGGTAAGCAGACCGCATAACGCCGGCGCCTCCGAACTGAATAATCGCCAATATGCGGATTCCGCCTTCCAAGCATAAGACAGCATGCTTCGTTAGAATCGGAAATTCGCTTTCAACGCGCTTTCTCACGCGTTCACCCCTCCTCGAGATTTCCGTGTCAGACCGCTCCTCCGAATTCGCCGCTCTTCCCGCCGCTCACCGCGACCTCTCCGATGCCGCCCGGCAGCGAGCCCGTATCGCCACGATGGCGGTGTTCTTCATTGCCGGCATGATGTACGCGTCCTGGGGCGTGCACGTGCCGACGGTGCGTGACCGTTTTCATCTGAACGCGGCGCTGCTCTCATTCGCGTTGCTGGCTGTCGCCGGCGGCTCGATCGGCGCGATGGCGGCCAATGCTTCATGGATCGCGCGGGTCGGCACGCGTCGCGCCTGCCTCGCCGGCGGCCTCGTGATGGCGGTATGCGCGGCGCTGATTCTGGTCGTGCCCGCATACTGGATGCTGCTGGTGGTGCTGGCCACCTTCGGCGCCGGCATGGCCACTCTGGATGTCGCGATGAACGCCGAGGCGAGCGCCGTTGAGAAAGCGCTCGGCAAGCCGATCATGTCGTCGTTGCACGGCATGTTCAGCGTCGGCGGGATGTTCGGTGCGGCGGTCGGCGGGGCGCTGCTGTCGCGCGGCATGGCGCCGGCGGTGCATCTCGCGCTGGCTGCCGCGGTCAGCGCACTCGTGCTGATCGCCGCCTGTCCTTCCGTGCTGCCGCACGTGCCGCATGCCGATCATCCCGACTCCGCCACGCCGCGCGCGAATCGCTGGCGCTCGCCGGCGTTGTGGGCGCTCGGTGCAATGGCGCTGGTGGCGCTAATCGCCGAAGGCGCGATGTACGACTGGGCCACTGTCTATATGCGCGACGTCGTGCTCGCCACGCCCGCGCTCGCGAGCGCGGCCTACGCGGCGTTCTCGGGCGGCATGGCGGCCGCGCGCTTCGGCGGCGACGCCGTGCGCGCCCGCTTCGGCGCACCGCAACTGGTGATGGCAAGCGCGGCGCTCGCCTGCGTCGGGATGGTCGGCGCGCTGCTGCTGCCGAATGCGGTTGCGGCGCTAATCGGCTTCACGCTGATGGGTCTTGGGCTCGCGAACATGATGCCCGTGCTATTCGCGGCGGCGGCGAGCGTCAAAGGCATTCATCCGGCGGAAGGACTCGCGCACGTTGCCGGGTTGGCGTACTTCGGGCTGCTGCTCGGGCCGGTGATCATCGGCGCGGTGACCCAGGTGACCAGTTTGCCGATCGGGTTGTCGGTGGTGGCGCTCTGTTCCGCGTTGATCGCGCTGGTCGGTCCGAAGATTCTGCGGCGTTTGAAGATCTGAGGCGAAAGCGCGCCGCTAAAGCGTACCGCGTGTGGCGGGCATACGAAACGCGCTCGACTCGCGTTACGTTACGCGTGGGCTGCGCGCTGAGATGTTCCGCGAAACATCGGTTGAACGAAGCATGGCCGCCTGCGGCTCCCATGCCGCCAACACATTGATTCATATACGTTTATCGCCCGCAATGGCCAGTCAGAAAGAAATGGCATAGGCCTTGCAGTTAGTTCCCCCAAGCAATGACCAAACTACGGGGGAGCAGACCATGAATCGCAAATTCAAACTGACGGCGATCGCCATGTGCGTCACGTCGATGATCGTCCTGACGGGATGCGGAAGCACCCTGAACAGGCCAGGCGTGGGGAGCGGAGCGGGCGGCGGCACGCCGACTCCCACACCGACGCCTACGCCCACACCTACGCCGACGCCGACTCCCACACCAACGCCGACACCGACACCCACGCCCACTCCGACGCCCACCAGCGCCAACCCCGTCGGCGTCGTCGTGCAAAACAGCGGCAACGTCGTCAGCGCCGTCGGCCAAACCGTCTCCGCCGTGGGCAGCCAGATCGGCCTCACGCCGATTCCCGGCGCGAATCCGGCGACCACCACGGCGCTCGGCAATGTCGTGTCGAATCTCGGCAGCGGCGTGACCGCGGTCGGCACAGGCGTGGCGAACGGCCTGGGCCAGTTGGGCAATTCCACCGATCCACTCGGCACGACGCTCGCCAGCAGCGGCAACCTGGTCTACAACGCCGGCCAGTCCGTCAACAGCGCCGGCCAACTCGTGACGAGTCTCGGCAGCGGACCTACCGCGCCGCTCAGTCCGTTGACGACACCGCTGGGCAGCGCGGTCTCGACGGTGGGCAACGCCGTCAGCGGCCTGGGTACGCAACTCGGCTCGCAGTTGACCAACGGCCCGATCCAGCAAGTCACGCAGACCGTCAGCACCGCGATCACGCCGATCACGAGCACGCTCGCGCAGACGACGCAAACCGTCGGCGACACGACCGGTCTCGGCGCGCCCCTGAACGGCCTGCTCTCGACGGTCGGCCATGGCCTCGATAGCGCCGGCGGCAAACTCAGCGGCGCGACCGGCAATCCGATCGGTGAGAATCTCGGCAACGTCGTCACCAAGCTCGGCGATACGGTCACGTCCGCAGGCGGCCTGCTGACGGCGGGCGGCGCCGGTAGCGGCAATCCGCTCGGCGGCATCACAGGCATTCTGAATCCGGGCAGCGGCGGCACGGGCTCGCCGCTCGCGCCGTTGACCAGCATTCTCACCGCGCTGCCCGGCACCTTGAGCGGCGGCCTGACGGGCGGCACCGGCGCCGGTGGCCCACTCGCGCCGTTGACCAATGTGGTCACCACCTTGACCGGCGGTCTCGGCGGAGCGGGTTCGGGCAGTCCGCTTGCGCCGCTCACCGGCGTCGTGAGCTCGGTCACGGGCGCATTGAGCGGCGCGACGGGCAGCGGCGGCAATCCGCTCGCGCCGGTGACCTCGGTCGTGTCGACGCTGACCGGCGCGCTGGGCTCGGCCACGGGATCGGGTAACGGCGGCGGAACCAGCAACCCGCTCGCGCCGATCACCGGCCTGTTGAGCACCGTCACCGGCACCTTGAGCGGCGCGGCAACGTCCGCCGGCGGCACGACCGGCGGCGGCTTGCTCGGCGGTCTCGGCAGCATCGCTTCAAAGAAGTGACGAACAAGAACAACGACTGCACATAACGACGCGATAAAAACAGGCGTCCAAGGGGGGCGGCGAACCGGGCAACCGGCTCGCTGTTTTTTTATCGGCGCGTCTGGCTGCGCGAGTCATCCTCCAACCACGCAGCGCCGACGAACCGCGCTCGCCTCATCCGCGCGTCACAGTTCGTGATACGTATCGTAGTGACGCGAGAACTCGTTACTACGCAGAAAGTTGGTGAACGTCATCGTCACCGACGCGTCGAGTCCTTCCACGTAATGCCACCAGCCTATCGGCAGAAACAGCAATTCGCCGGGCGCGAGCGTGCATTCGATCAACTGCGCTTGCCGCATCGACGGGAAGCTGTCGTAGTCGATCGCCGCGCCGTCCACTTGCGAATAGCAATGCAGATGGTTCGCCATAAACGGCGTGTCCGACAGCGGCACGAGTTTGATCTGTTTGCGGCCAATCACCTGCGCCATGAAGTTGTTGGTCAGGTCGTGGTGAAAAGGCGTCTTTGTTCCAGCCGGTCCCATCCAGAAGAAACCGGTGTCGGGCGATGAGGCGTCGAGATATTCGTCGATCGGCGGCACGTCGGACCATAACGCCGCGAGCGCCGCGCGATTGTGCGAGGTGTTATTGGCCGTCATGTAGAAATCGTTAGTCGGCCCGCTCTGCTCGACGAGATCGACATAGTCGGCAAAGCGCATGGTGCGCCGGAGCTTGGGCTGATTGATTTCGTAATTCGCGTCCGATTCGCGGCCGAACTGCACTTCCACTTCACGCTCGCCGCACCGCTCGCGAAGGTAGTCCCAACTCCACAGCGAACGCGCAGGCCAGAAATCGAATGCGCCGGTGATGATCACCGGCCGGTTCTGAAAGTAGTACTGCTCAAAGAACGCGTAGCGCGATAAGCGTTCGCGCCGTTCAATCACATCGCTCGCCGCGCGCATACGATTAAGCTCGCCATACACCGACAAAATCCATTCGCGCTTACGCAAACGATTGCGCAGACGCGTTGCACCGTGAAAATAAGGACTCGCGAGCGCCGCGTCGATTTCTCGCGTGGCGTCGGCCGCGTCGAAACCGTGACCAACCAGCGCACCCTGCAACGCGGATGACGGTGCATCGAGCAGCAGATTTTCAGCGATCCAGCGGCGCCATGCGTCGTCGAACGAACGGGGCACAGAGGTCACGGCAGTCTCTCCGAACAATGGCAATCCGCAAAAAAGATCCGCAAACAAAAAAGCACGCGGACCTTGCGGCGCGCGTGCTTTTAAACCATGCAACCGAAGACAGACAACACGCCGCCTTCGGTCACACGATTTTTACATCTTCACTACGTCGAGCAGCGTCTTCTTGCCCGACTTGTAGTTGTACAGCGAGATCACGCCGTGCTGAAGGTCGCCCTTCGAGTCGAACGTGGTTTCGCCGATCACACCCTTGTAATCCGTGCTCGGCATTGCTGCCAGGATCTTCGCCGGATCGGTCGAGTTGGCACGCTTCATAGCGTCGACGATGATGTACACAGCGTCATACGTGAACGGAGCGTAGATCTGGATCGGCTGACCGAAACGCTTTTGATACTTGGCGAGGAATGCCGAACCGCCAGCCATCTTCTCGAGCGCCATACCGGCTTCCGAGCAGACGATGTTGTCGGTTGCGTCGCCAGCCAGGTCAGCCAGCTTGTCGGTACACACGCCGTCGCCTGCCAGCACCTTCGCACGCAGGCCGAGCTGCTTGGCTTGCTTGGCGAACGGGCCGCCAGTGGCGTCCATGCCGCCGTACATGATCGCGTCCGGGTTTTCGCCCTTGATCTTCGTCAGAATCGCGCGGAAATCGACAGCCTTGTCGTTCGTCGCGTCATGCGACATCACGTTCAGGCCCAGCGACTTCGCCGTCTTTTCGAATTCGTTTGCGAGGCCCTGGCCGTAAGCGGTCGAGTCGTCGACGATCGCGACGCTCTTCACTTTCAGACCCTTCGCTGCGTAGTTCGCCAGCGCCGGACCTTGTTGCGCATCGGTCGCCACGACGCGGTACGTCGTCTTGAAACCTTGTTGCGTGTAGGCCGGGTTCGTTGCCGACGGCGAGATCTGCACGATGCCTGCATCGCTATAGATCTTCGAAGCCGGAATCGACGTGCCCGAATTCAAGTGGCCAACCACTGCAACGACCTTGTCGTCGACCAGTTTCTGGGCGACTTGAGTTGCCGTGCGCGGGTCAGCTGCATCGTCTTGCGCATCGAGTTGCAGCGTGATTTTCTGGCCACCGATCGTCAGGCCCTTGGCGTTGATTTCTTCAACTGCCAGGCGCGCGCCGTTTTCGTTGTCTTTACCCAGGTGAGCGATACCGCCAGTCAGCGGTGCAACGTGACCGATCTTGACGACCGTGTCGGCTGCAGCCGAAGTTGCCAACGTCGCGAACAGCATCGCCGCAGCGCTGATCGGCAACAGCTTTTGAATCTTGATGTTCATGTAAGTCTCCAGTTTCGGTCCCAAAAACAACGTAATCGCCCTGTGCCCCCGCTTCCCCAACACGTGTCGCTCAGTCCCGTGGACGACCACGCCGGTTGCATCGTTCATGCACTTGGCCAGCACGCTTACCGGACTGTTTGTGGCAGGCGGCAAACCGTACTTGCGCGCAAGTGTAGGCCATCAAATTAATTTGTGGGGCTTTTTTGAGGAAGTGGGATGAACACTAATAGCGTTTATCCAACAGGCGCCGATCCAGACTGGAGAGTGTGACTGGAAAGCACCAGCCCATGCGGGTTTCCGCTATGTGAGGCTTTCGTCTAACAGCACGGCCTAAAGCTTTTAGCGTGTTAAACCGTTAATCATCCGAATAGGCTTCATGCTTGAAAAATAGGCACGTCCGGATGCCGTCCGGATCGTGTTGAATCAGCATTTGAACGCGGCGATGCGCGCGGTCGCCTCGCGCCATTCGTGTTCGAGTTGGCCAATCAGTTCGGCGGCTCCGATATCTTCGCGGCGGGCGCGGCCCAAAGGCGCGCCCTGGCCCGACCATAGCGAGAGATAGTCGCTGTTTTCCGCGCGGCTCGCGGTTTGCCGCAACTCCTGCGTCAACGCGTTTTGCACCGGGTACGGCGCGATCTTCTGCGGCGCTTCGCTCAACCGCTGCATCAACGGATTGCGTATGCCGCGGGCATGGCGGCCGGTGATCGCGCGCGTGACCGAAGTCGACGTGTCGGAGGTGGACCGCACGCGGGTTTTCCATGCCTGTGGAATCGCGCTTTCGTGACAGGTGAGAAACGCGGTGCCCATTACCGCGGCTTGCGCGCCGAGCGCAAGCGCGGCGACGATGCCGCGTCCATCCATGATGCCGCCGGCGGCGAGCACCGGCAGCCCGGTCGCGTCGACGACTTGCGGCACGAGCGCGAGCGTGCCGACCAGCGCATCTTCGAATGCGCCGATGAATGTGCCTCGATGCGCACCGGCCTCCGCGCCTTGCGCGACAATCGCATCGGCGCCCGCGTCGCGCCAGGCCACGCCTTCGGCGGCGTGCGTCGCGGTGCCTATTACATATAGGCCGTTCGCGTGCAAACGGGCGACGTCGTCGGCCGCAAGCAAGCCGAATGTGAAGCTCGCCAGCGGCACGCGCAATTCGATCAGCATGTCCAGTTGCGCGCGGAAATCCGGCGCGTAGCGTGCAAGCGGAGCGCCCGGCGGCAAACCGAGATCATGGCGCAAGGGATCGATGGCTTCGAGCGCGGTACGCACGGTCGCGTCGTCGGGCGTGGCCGGTTCGAGCACGAACAGATTCACGCCGAACGGACGATCCGTCAGCGCGCGAATCGCCGCGACTTCGCTCGCGATCTTCTCGGGCGAGAGCGCCGCGCCCGCCAGAAAACCGAGACCGCCGGCATTCGATACCGCGGCCACCATTGCCGGCGTCGTCGCGCCCGCCATCGGTGCCTGCACGACTGGCACACGCACCCCGAAACGCTCCGCAAACGGCGTCACAAAACTGCCTTCACTCATGATGATTCCTTCCCGGTCAATGCGCTCGCCATATGAGCGAGCCAGCACACTTCAATGTACCGAGGCGGCCCGCGCGGGAAAAATGAATTATCGAGAATGTTTCAATCGCCTTACGAGATTTTCGCCTCACGGGGCCGCGCTGCACGGCGTTTCTTTTGATGGCAAACTGACCGCCCCGCTGCAGGCCTTCAGGCCTCTGGCCTTCACTCGGACCGACCTCGCGCAGCCGCGCGCGAGTCAATGGAGAGCACCATGAGCACCACTTCCCGCTGGATCGACATTCCCGCCGGCAACGACAGTTTCGGCGGCTATCTGGCGTTGCCCAAAGGCGGCAAGGGACCGGCCGTCATCATCATTCAGGAGATCTTCGGCGTGAACAGTCATATCCGTTCGGTCGCGGATCAGTACGCGCAAGACGGCTACGTGGCGCTCGCACCGGACGTGTTCTGGCGCGTGCAGCCGCGCGTGGAATTGACATACGACGGCGCCGATCGTGAGAAAGGCATCGAACTAATGCAGAAACTGAAGGTCGACGAAGCCGTGTCCGATATCGGCGCAGCGGCTGCGGCGCTACGCGCGATGCCGGAAGTGACCGGCAAGGTCGCGGCGATCGGCTTCTGCTTCGGCGGGCGGCTCGCGTATCTGGCCGCGGCGCAAGGCACGCTCGACGGCGCGGTTGCCTACTACGGCGGCGGCATCCAGAACCAGCTCGACGAAGCCGCGAAGATCAAGGTGCCGATGCAATTCCACTACGGCGAACTCGACGCGCATATCCCGGTGTCGGCTGTCGGTGAGATTCAGGAACGCTTCGCCGGCCGCGCCGACGCCGAATTTCACATCTATCCGAACGCCGATCACGGCTTCAACTGTTCGGATCGCGCGTCGTATAACCAGCGCGCCGCCGCATTGGCGCATGGCCGCACGCTGACGTTCCTCGGCGAACGGCTGTAAAGCGCGGTTTTTCGGCTGGCGCGGTTTTAGCGGGGCGCGTTGCTGTGTGCCGCTGTTCGCGTCGACTGATTGCGCGCGTCTGTTGCGCTTTTTTAGCGGCGCTTTTCATTGGCGCCAGTAACTCGCACGCGTAACTCAGTTACTCTCTCAAAGACGGCGTGTCAGCGGCACGCCGTCTTTTCCATGTGCGGCACTCAATCCGGGCGACGAAACCTCGCGGCGCGGTTCATCGCGCGCACGGACTGCCTGCCGGTTCAATACTCGATAACGAGGGCTCATTCGTCGTGCATTCAGACTATCTCGCCCATGACGCCACCGGCCTCGCCGAACTGGTACGCAAGCGCGAAGCGAGCGCGCGCGAGTTGCTCGACATCGCGATTTCACGCACGGAAGCGGTCAATCCTGCGATCAATGCGATTGTCCTGAAGGACTACGATGCAGCCCGTCAACGCGCTTCACGCGACGACGCGAGCCGTGCAAACGGAGCAAGCCATGCCGACGGCGTCAGCGTGCAAACAGCGCTGGCCGGCGTGCCGTATCTGATCAAGGATCTCGGCGCGCCGGTCGCCGGGCTGCGCATGGCCATGGGCAGCCGCCACTACCGCCATTTCATTCCCACCGAAGACGCGCCCGTGGTTGCGCTCGCGAAAGCGGCCGGCCTCAACATCTTCGCCAAGACCAGCACGTCCGAACTCGGTCAGATGCCTTATACGGAGCCCGAACTGTTCGGTGCGTGCCGCAATCCGTGGAATCTCGACCATACGCCTGGCGGTTCGAGCGGCGGCGCGGCGGCGGCGGTCGCTGCCGGTATTGTGCCGCTCGCGCATGCGTCGGATGGCGGCGGCTCGATTCGCATTCCCGCGTCATGCTGCGGACTCTTCGGCCTCAAACCGTCACGCGGACGCGTGCCGCGCGCGACAGCGGCGGTGGCAGCCGGTGAACTCGGCGTCGATCATGCGGTGTCGCGCAGCGTACGCGATAGTGCGTTGCTGCTCGATCTGCTTGGCGGCAATGTCGACCGGCCGCTCGGCGCGCCGGGCACGTTTCTGAGCGCGAGCCGTGAGCCGTGCAAGTCGCTGAATATCGCGTACGTCACCGAGCCGATGCTGGCGCCGTCGCTCTCCGCCGACGCGCGCGCCGCGCTCGACGACGCCGCGCAACTCGCCATCTCGCTCGGCCATAACATCGAACCGGTGTCGCTCGGCATCGACTTCGCGGCGGTTCGTCATGCGTTCCTCACGCTCTGGTCCGTCACGGCAGAAGACCTGGTGTTGAACGCCGAGCGCATCACCGGCCGCAAACCGCTGCGCGCCGAGTTCGAAATTTCGACGTGGACGATGGCGCATGTGGGCCGCAAACTCGGCGAACGCGGCCTGCCCGCCGCGCTCGAAGAACAGCGTCGCATCACCGAACGGCTCACCGATCTGCTGAATCGCTACGACGTGATTTTGTGCGCCACGCTCGCCGCGCCGCCGATCAAGATCGGCGAGATGCAGCCCACTTCGGCGGAACGGATGCAGATGCGCGCCGTGACCACCATGCCGCTCGAAGCACTGCTGAAGAAGGTGCTGGCGGAAGCGTCGAACAAGGCGTTCACGTGGGCAGGTTGCACGGAATTGTTCAATCTGAGTGGCCAGCCTGCCATGTCGGTGCCGCTTTACTGGAATGCGCGCGGGCTGCCTATCGGCGTGCAATTCGCGGCGCGCGTCGGCGGAGAAACGACGCTTCTGCGTCTGGCCGCGCAACTCGAAACGGCACGGCCGTGGTTCGACAAACGGCCGCCGTTGATGCAGGCACGCAATTAGGCGAACGAACACACTGACGCTGGCGACAGAAAGTGTCGCAGAGAAGTGAGCCGACCGCGCGAGCCCGCGGTCTTGCATCGCGAAGCTCCCCGCAAACCGCGCCGCCGTTCAGGCCGGTTTGCGATGCGCGTCGAGATCCGCGTGACGCTGCCCCGGAATGCATGCCACCGCGACGATCGACAGCGCGAGTCCGCCCATCACGTAGTAAGTCGGTGCGAGCGGCGAGCCGGTGATGTTGATCAGCCACGTCACGACAAACGGCCCGAAGCCGCCGAACACCATCACCGCAATGTTGTAGGCGAGCGATAAACCGGTCGAACGCACGTTTGCCGGAAACAGTTCCGCGATCAGCGCGCCGAACGGTCCGTAATAGCCGGACAGCGTAATCGACAGCAGCGCCTGCACGAGAATCAGTTTCGACACGCTCGGCTCCGCCGCGAGCCACGCGAACAGCGGATAGATGATCACGAGCGTAATCAGCAGCGACCACAGCGACAGCCCCTTGCGCCCGATCCGGTCCGACCATGCGCCGGCCACTGGCGACAGCACCGTCAACAGCAGATTGCCGACGATCACCGCGTAAAAGGATTGCGCGTAGGGCAACTTGAGTTGATTGACCGCGAAGGTCGGCAGATAGCTGATCAGCACGTAAATCGTCACCGTGAGTGCGATCACCGAGCCGAGTCCGCAGAGCACGTCGCGGGCGTGAGTTCTGAACACTTCGCCGAGCGTCGCGCGCCGCGCGGTTTTTTGCGCGAGCAGAAACGCTTCCGAATCCGCGAGATGCAAGCGGATGTAAAAGCCGATCGGCCCGATGATCAAACCCAGAATGAACGGCACGCGCCAGCCCCACGATTTCAACGCCTCGGGCGACAGTCCGCGCGTGATCGCGGCGCCCACCAGTGCGCCAAGCAGCAGCGCCGCCGCCTGGCTTGCCATCTGCCAACTGCCGTAGAAGCCGCGTTTCGAAAACGGCGCTGCTTCAATCAACAACGCCGTCGAACTGCCGAACTCCCCGCCGGCGGAAAAGCCTTGCAGCGAGCGTCCGACTACGATCATCAATGGCGCGCCGATGCCGATGGCGGAATACGGCGGTGCGATCGCCAGCAACAGAATGCCGAGCGTCATCAGCGCGATGACGAGCGACAACGCCGCTTTGCGTCCCGCGCGATCCGCGTAGAGTCCGAGTACGATGCCGCCGATCGGCCGCATGACGAATGCGACGCCGAAGGTCGCGGTGGCGAGGAGCAACGACGAATAGTCGTTGCCGGCCGGGAAGAACAACTGGGCGATCACCACCGTCAGAAAACCAAACACGGTGAAGTCGTACCACTCGAGTGCATTGCCGATCACAGCCGCGACGACGGCTCGCGTATGAAGGCTCCTTGACGCTGGTGTCATTCGGATCTCCAGCCTGCCAAACGTATCCTGTATTGCGTCGTTTTAGTGCAATGCCGTATTAGCGCGAGCCTTGGAAGTCGCATTGGAGTGTAAAGAGCGCACAAGCGGTTTTCAACAACAAAAAGACGTCTGCCACGCGGGGTGGCAGACGTCTGAATGATGGAACTCCGAATGCGCCCTGCCATGTTGCGGCGCTTTTCGCGCAACATCGAGAGCGGGTGCGGCTAGTGGGTAATCAGGCTTTCTTGTTATATGCGCTGCACCAACCCTTGCTCGCGACCTGCTTGCCGGCGAACATCGGGCAGCCGGCGAAGGCGTCGGTCGGCTTGCCTTGGTAGAAGCTACAGTTGCCGCAGTCCTGGCCTGCTGCGTATTTGGCGAATTTCGCCTTGTCGACTTTTGCGGCGTCTTCTTTGTAGCCGAGTGCTTGCGCGGTCGGATCGCTTTCGGAGACTTTCGGTGCGTCCGCAAATGCCTGGCGCGACAGCGCGAAGGTGGATGCCACACCAATGCTGGTGATCAAAAACGTACGACGGGAAGATTTCATGGGGACTCACTCCATTTATATTGAACTGATCGCCGTTCTGATGACAGCGGTCCCCAAGGATAGCAATGAAGCCGTCGCGTGTGACGGTCCAAATGATAGAGATAACCGAACTGGTACTGCTGCGCGGCGGAATGTCGCGCGCGGAATGCGAATCGATCGCAGACGGAGACGGAGACGAGCGCTCGCGGTGAAGCGCGAGCGGCGAACCGCGAATCGCGCACGAGTCGAGCGCTCGCTGCGAATCAATGGCTGCGGATCACACGCGACTCAAGCGCGAATCAAGCGCGTCCGCTCAACTCGCACACTCGCTGCGCGATCGCGAGCGACGCCGTCAGTCCCGGCGACTCGATACCGAACAGATTGACGAGTCCACGCACGCCATGCGCGGCCGGACCTTGAATCACGAAGTCGGCAGCGGGTTCGCCGGGACCGGATAGCTTCGGACGAATCCCCGCATAGGCGGGCTGCAATGCATCGTCCGGAAGCGCGGGCCAATAGGTGCGAATCGCCGCGTAAAACGATTCCGCGCGACGCGGATCGACGTCGTAATTGATTGCATCGACCCATTCGACATCGGGACCGAAGCGCGCCTGGCCGCCGAGGTCGATGGTCAGATGCACGCCGAGGCCGGCCTCGTTCGGCATCGGATAAATCAGACGGCTGAATGGTGCGCGCCCCGAGATGCTGAAGTAGTTGCCGCGCGCGAGATAGAGCGGCGGCACATGCCGCGCGTCGAGTCCGCGGATTCTGCGCGCCAACGCATTCGCCTGCAAACCGGCGCTGTTGATCACGCACGCTGCGCTGATCGTGGTCGGTGCGCCGCCGCCCACGTTGATGATGAAGCGACCATTGCTCGCTTCGATCGCTTTGACGGGGGCGTGAAACGCACACACCGCGCCGTCGCGTTCGGCGTCACCCTGCAGCGCCAGCATGAGTTGGTGACTATCGACGATACCCGTCTGCGGCGAGAACACTGCTTCGACACATTCGAGCGCGGGTTCGAGCGCTTGCGCCTGGTCGCCGCTGATTCGCATGAGGTCGAGCACACCGTTGTCGCGGCCTTTGGCCATGATGCTTTCGAGCTGAGGAATCTGGTTGCGCGAAGTGGCGACCAGCAATTTGCCGCAGCGTGAATGCGGCACGTTGCGCTCGACGCAGTAGTCGTAGAGCATCTCGCGGCCGCGCACGCAAAGCGCGGCTTTGAGCGAACCGCGCGGATAGTAGATGCCCGCGTGAATCACTTCGCTGTTGCGCGAGCTGGTGCCCACGCCGATAGCTTCAGCCGCTTCCAGCACGATGACGTCGCGGCCCCGCGCCGCCAGTGCGCGCGCCACCGCGAGACCGATCACGCCGGCGCCGATCACTACACATTCGATTTGGTCCATGTCCCTTGACGCGGCCAACCTCGCCGCGCGCTGCCTCGTTCACCCGATCAAGATGAAGACAGGGTGCGGCTTTCGCGTGCCTTACGCCGCTCGCTGCCGAACACACCTGTCCATTCGCAACCGCTACGCAAAATTGTACGACGCCTTACAGACACAAATGCCCGCAGTCGGTAATGACTGCGGGCATGCGGTCTTGAGCGGGTCTCATACGTAGCGGCCGGACTCAATCAGTGTACGCCGTCGGGAGTCGCGGCGCTCGCTTCTTCGTATGTGGGACGAAAGCGAGGCACTGTCGGGTTGCACTTTATTAATAGCAATAATTGCCGCGACATTCATTGTGTTCCGAGCACAGATTCCTGCTTTGGCCATTAAAAAGCCGCCCGAAGGCGGCTTTGCTACGAAAAAGTGGCAAAAATGCTCAAAAACCGATCGGTTTTCGCCGGTTCCCGTGGTCGAGACGAATGTCGCCCGCTTCCACATGATTCCGTCCGTCGATCCGGGCTGCGCCGAAGCCGTTGAGAATCGCGCGGCGCATCTCGCGCGGCGACGCTCGCATCAGCGCGTCCAGCGCGTCGTCGCCCAGCACCTCGGGAAAGCGCAGGCCCCAGTTATGCGCGCTGCGGATCTCGTCGTAAATCGCCTGAGCGATACGGCGGGCGCCGTCGCGATCCGGCGGCGGGATCTCATACACGTTCATCCGGTTCAGGATCGGCTCGGGAATCGAGCGTTCGTCGTTCGCCGTCGCGATCCAGATCACATGCCCGGCGTTGATCGGGATCTCGGCGAACTCGTCGATGAAGCTCTGCGCCGTGTCGTGCTCCAGCAGCGCATACAACGCGCCGAGCGGATCGTATTGCGAATCTCCGGTGGCCTTGTCGATTTCGTCGACGGCGATCACCGGGTTCGCGTAGCTGCCGTTCACGAGCGCATCGAACACCTTGCCCGGCTTCGCGTTCTTCCATTGCGAGGAGGCGCCCGAGAGAATCCAGCCTGCCGTCAGCGAACTCATCGCCACGTATTGATACGCGGTGCCGAGCAGGCGCGCCAACTGCTTCGCAAAGTGGGTCTTGCCGATGCCGGGGTCGCCGAGCAGGAGGATCGGCATCAGTTCGAGCCGGTCTTCGGTTTCGAGGCACAACGCGACCTGCTTGCGAATGTCGCCGAGCGGCGCGGAAAAGTTGGGCAGCGCATCGATCAGATCGTCGATCGACGGCATGCGGTTCGGCTTCACGCAAAAGCGCATATTGCCGGTCTTCAGCATCTTTTCGTAGGTTGCGCGCAGTGCCTCGTTCGCGCCTTCACCGAGATCGTTCAGCGCGGTCTCGACCTGATCGAGGTCGTACACCCTGCTGAAAGACGCCACGGCGATTTCTTGTTTGACCATTGCTGTTGTCATCGCTCACCCCGTCTGGCTGGTCTTGCTGCTGCGGCGCCTTGTATGGCGCCGTTTCAAGTCCAGTGTAACGAGGACATATTCGCGTGCAAGCCAGCAGTCTCGCGACTCTGCTGCTAACAGCGGGTTGTTTTTGGCATTCGCAGCCTTATGTGAAATGGATTGTTGCTGAACCCGGCCCCGTTTGAAGTGTCAGAAAGGCGTTGTGCCTATCAGGGGTAAGATGGCCTTCTGACTAAGCGGCCGGATCTCGTGACCGGAGAATTCTTCTATGTGGAAAACCAGTATCGCGGCCGTGTTGCTCGGCACTTCGCTGCTTGCGAATGCACAACAGAGCGCATCACAGACCGCACCGCAAAGCGCACCACAACGGCCGGCGCCGCAGGTCGTGCAATGGCAGTTGCAGGTCATGCGCGACGGCCAGCAAATCGACGCGTTCGACGGCACCACCACCGTCGGCCAGGCGCGCACGGACACGCATCACAAGATGGTGCAGCATAACGTCGGCTGCAAGGATCGGCCCGCCGGCAGTATCGATCTGGCGCGTACGCTGACCGTCTCGCCGCTGCAGGCGGATGCGAGCGGCGTCACCATGTCGATCGACGCGCAGGAAACGTTCGAGGAAGACGCCGCGCGGCAAACCGACACCGGCTGCAAGCTGCCGCCGCAACCGCGTCAGGTGAGCGCGAGCCATCCGGGTTTGAAGGTGCCGACGGGGCAATGGGCCACCTGGACCATCGTCGACAAAGACCCGAACTTGGTCTACCGCGTGCATGCAAGCCTCGCGGACAGCGCAACCACGGCAAACTGATCGAACCGATGCAAAGCACACGCAAGCGAACACGCAAACAGCACGCGACTAACAAACGCCCCCAACCAGAACACGTGGACAACGCGGCATGCGAAACCCCGAAGAATTGATCCGCGAGAGCGTAGCGCCCAAAGATTTCGTTGCAGTGAGCTGGAACCTGCATAAAGGCCGCACACCGCTCGGCTTTCAGGCCTGGCAGGCCATGCAGCGCTGGGTGCAATCGACCCACGCGGACGCCTATTTTTTACAGGAAGCGATGGCGCGGCGCATGCCGTCGCCGGTATTGGCGAGCAGTTTCGGCTCGCCGCTCGCCGATCCGTTGAGCGATGTCTGGCATTGCCAGGCCACTGAAATCGCGCGCGCGCTCGAACTCGAAATTGCGCTCGGCCCGAACGTCTTCAAACCGTCGTGGCGGCATGGCAATGCGATCCTGTCGCCGCATCCACTCGATCTTGGCGGACGCTGGGACATCTCCGCGCATCGCTTCGAAAAGCGTGGTTTGCTGGTGGCGCGCGCGACTTTCGGTGGTCACTCGGTCACGCTGCTGTGCGCGCATCTTGCGCTGACGCGTTCGGCCCGCTTGCGTCAGATGAACTGGATCGCGCACTGGATCGCAAAGGAAGCGCCTGAGGGTCCGCTAGTGCTCGCCGGCGACTTCAACGATTGGCGCAACGATTCGGTGCCGCTGTTCGGCGAACATGGTTTGCAGGAAGTGGCCACGCTGCTCGGCGAGTCGGGCCGCACCTTTCCGGCTTTCTCGCCTGCGCTCGCCCTCGACAAAATGTTCGTGCGCGGCATGAAGCCGATCGAATGGATCCAGCCTACGCAGGAGACTGCCTGGCTCTCGGATCACTTGCCGTATATGGCGCGCTTGCGGGTCGAATAGACGCAAACCCGAGCCGCAAACCCGAGCGCGCAAGTCGCACGTTAGTCCTTGTGCGGCGTCCATTTCACCGTCGCGGCGATCTCCTCGCCCGGCTGCAACACGCAGCCGCCCACATGCTCACGCGTGCCGACCGCGTTGAAGCAATCCGTGGTGTTCGTCACGGGTTCCACGCACAGTTGCAGGTCGTTGGCGGGCGCGAATATCACCATGTGATCGAACGGAGCGTCGGCGGTCATCGTCAGTCGACGGTGTTCGTCGGGCCACGCGATGGTCGCCTCGCGCGACCAGTTCGCGAAGTTGTTGTCGAGGTCGAATGCGTCCGGCGACATGCCTGCGCGCAACGCATTTACCGCGGGATGCGGGCCGAGATGCGTCGGCAAGACGTCGGCGTCCGCGTGCCACATGGCTTCCACCTCGGCGTACACGCGAATCTGCGCCGTGCGCGGATAGTACGGGTGATGCCCCATGCCGAACGGCATCGGCCGATCGTGAAGGTTTCGCGCGAACAGCGTGATGCGCAAGGCGCCGTCGCTCAACTCGATACGCTGCCGCGCGCGATAGCGAAACGGCCAGTCGCCGGGTATGCGCGCATCCGGTTCGTGTTCGAACTGCAGTTCAACCGAGCTTTCAGTACGCGCGCACACTTGCCAAGGATGCCGCCACGCATTCCCGTGCAACGCGTGGGCGAAACGCGTGTCGTTGCCGGCGAGATCGATCGTGCGGCCGTCGAATTCGAAACGCGCGTCGCGAATCCTGTTGCAGTAGGGCAAAAGCGGAAAGCTCGCCATGCGCAGCGGATCGCGTTCAGCGAACGCCACAGCCGAGGCCGGCCGCAACCAGTGCAACGGGCCGACGGGCGTCGTTTCGTAGAAGGCCGCCAGCGCGCCGCCGACTTCGGGCGCGATCACGACACGCAGCGCGCCGGCCGAAAGCGTGACGACCGTGGCCACGACTGCGGGATCGTCGAGCCACAAGAGTCCGGTCGCAGACGGCCGGATCGAATTCAAGGAAACGTCGCGCATGGTCAGAAAAGGCGGTGCCTCGGGCGGAGGGCGGCATGGACGCGCATCGGGGTCTCCTATGACATGCCGCGCACAGCGCGCGGCCGGGCGGCCTGTCAGAATCCGCGCGACCGAGAATCGCACGTCAAAGCACGATCGTCAATATTATTAGTAATAAATGTGGCGATTCGAGTTCATTCAGGCAGCGAAGAAGTCTCCCAAATGACGGGTTACCGCGCGTTGCCGCACGCATATTATTAGTGGTACCGTCAGGCACCAGAATGCCCACGGCATGCCCCCGCTTTAGCGCCGCTGCAGCGGCCCGCACAATGAAAAAATCGACTCAACGCCGTCCGACCATGACCGACATCGCCAAGCTCACCGGCGTGTCGCAATCGACTGTCTCGCTGGTGCTGAACAACGCGACCGGCGCGAAGTTCTCGGAGACCACCCGCAACAAAGTACTGAAGGCCGCGCACGATCTCGGCTACCGGCTCTCGTTGCGCGAGCCGGTGTCGGCCTCGGCGGATGAACGCAATCTGATCGTCTATCTCGCCGACGAAATTTCCACGAGTCCGCATCCGGTCGTGAACATCGACGGAGCGCGCGACGCCGCTTATGCCAGCGGCAAGATGCTGGCGGTCTATTCGACGCACGGCAACGCCGACATCGAGAAGCAGGTGCTGGACACCACACTGTCGAATCCGCACGTGTTCGGCGTGATCTACGCGACCGTCTACACGCGCAAGGTGACGCCTCCGGCGGCGCTGTCGCAGGTGCCTACCGTGCTGCTGAACTGCTATACGGGCGAAGGCGGTTTTTCGTCGGTGGTGCCGGCCGAGGTGGCCGGCGGCCATCTGGCGACCGACTATCTGCTGCAGTCCGGTCATCGGCGCATTGGCTATATCAACGGCGAACCCTGGCAGGACGCGTCGAAGGATCGCCTCAAAGGCTACCGCACCGCGCTCGCCACCGCCGACCTGCCCTTCGCCCAGGAGATGGTGCGCGACGGCGACTGGAGTTCGGGCCTCGGCTTCGAACTGACGCTCTCGCTGATGCGCGAATCCAACCCGCCGACCGCGATTTTCTGCGCCAACGACCTCACCGCCATCGGCGCGATCGAAGCGTTGAAGCAACTCGGTCTGCGCGTGCCCGAAGACGTTTCCGTTCTCGGCTACGACGACCAGGAAATCGCTCGCCACACGCATCCGCCGCTCTCGACGGTCGTACTGCCGAACTACGAATTAGGGCGCTGGGCCGTCGAAACTTTGCTGCAGGAAGAACACAACCGCGCCGCCGGTGCGCCGGTGCGGCATCGCATGGTGAAGCTCGACGGTCCGCTCGTCGAACGCGGTTCGGTCAGGGTAATTACCGAGGCAAAAAAGCCAATAATTAATATTATTAGTGATTGACCGATAATAATTCCGGATGGAATAATCGGCACGTCCGGTAGGGCAGGTCATCGTCAGCCGGCAGAATAAATTAAAAGCAAATACACCTACCTCACCAGGTACTGGAGGAAGACATGGCGTCGCTCAACACGCAGTCGCGCAGGCATGTGCGCAAGCAGCAGATTCGTCCGCTGGCGGGTTCGCTGCTGGCTCTGGCAATCGGTTTTGGCGTCGCCACCGCGCACGCCGACGACGCGCTGCCGAAGTTGGCCAGCAAGACTCCGCTGAAGGTCGGCTTCGCGCAGACCGAAAGCAACAATCCGTGGCGTCTGGCGGAAACCAAGAGCTTCAAGGACATCGCCGCGAAGTGCGGCTGGCAGTTGGTCATGACCGACGCCAACAGTTCGAACTCCAAGCAGGTGTCGGACATCCAGAACATGATCGCGCAGCACGTCGATCTGCTGGTATTCCCGCCGCGCGAAGAAAAACCGCTTGCGCCGGTCGTGCTGCAAGCCAAAAAGGCCGGCATTCCGGTGATCCTGGTCGACCGCGATGTCGATCAATCGGTCGCCAAGGCGGGCCGCGACTACATCACCTTCATCGGCTCGGACTTCATCGATCAGGGGCATCGCGCCGCTGACTGGCTCGTCAAGGCGACGGGCGGCAAGGCGAAGATCATCGAACTCGAAGGCACCACTGGCGCGTCAGCCGCGAACGATCGCAAGAAGGGCTTCGACGAGATCATCGCGAAGAACCCGGGCATGACGATCATCGCGTCGCAAAGCGGCGACTTCGCGCGCGACAAGGGCCGCCAGGTCATGGAAACGCTGCTGCAGGCGCATCCGGACGTGACCGCCGTCTACGCGCACAACGACGAAATGGCGCTCGGCGCGATTGCCGCGATCAAGGCCGCCGGCAAGCAGCCGGGCAAGGACATCCAGATTGTCACCATCGATGGCACCAAGGGCGGCATGGACGCGATCGCGGCCGGCGAACTCGGCGCGAGCGTGCAGTCGAGCCCGTTCTTCGGCCCGCTCGCGTGCGACGTTGCACAGCGTTACGCGAAGGGCGAAAAGATCCCGACGTGGGTCAAGGTGTCCGACAAGTTCTATGACAAGAGCAACGTGCAGCAGAACATGCAGTACGGCTATTGATCGCGAAGCGGCGCCGCGTGCGGGGTTTTAAAGTTTGAGCGCTGTGCCGTAGCGCAGCGCTTACCCGCTCCGGCGGCGCCCCGAAGAAGGAAGTCCCCCGCCTCGAAGCAAGTCCTGCTTAAGACATCGGGATCGGGGATTGCCTTGCAGGACGTCCCCGCCCCGAATCTGTCTCCTCGGGGGGCGGGCGACGGGAAGGGTTCGGAGCGACGCGTTCGTGGCAGCACGAACCGTCGCTCCGCTTTTATGCGGCGTAACATGGTTCGACGACACCGCCTGCATCAGAGCCCGAACGAAGGGCCACACCGGCTCGCACGTGCAGCGCATGGCGCGCACGCGGCAAATCAGGCAGCAGCATCAGGAGGACATCCGTGACGGAATCCGGCAAAGAGACGCCACATTCTCCCCTTACCCGTTCGCCGCTACTCGAGATGCAGGACATCGGCATCAGCTTCGGCGGCGTCCCCGCATTGCGCAGTGCCAATCTAAGCGTCGCCGCCGGCGAAGTGCATGCACTGATCGGCCAGAACGGTGCCGGCAAGTCGACCATGATCAAGATCCTGACCGGCGCGTATCGGCGCGGCTCGGGCAGCGTGCGCTTCGAAGGCCGCGAAGTCGATTTCCGCACGCCCAAGCAGGCGCGCGAAGCCGGCATCAGCACGATCTATCAGGAGATCAATCTGGTGCCGTTCCGCTCGGTGGCGGAGAACATTTTCCTTGGCCGTGAGCCGCGCCGCTTCGGCTTGATCGACTGGCACGCGGTGCAGCAACGCGCCGCCGCGCTGCTCGAATCGTTCGGTTTGCAGATCGATGTGAAGAAGCCCGTCGGCCGCTATTCGACCGCAATCCAGCAGATGGTGGCGCTCGCGCGCGCGGTGTCGTCGGACGCGAAGATGGTCATCATGGACGAGTCCACTTCTTCGCTCGACGAACGCGAAGTGGAGCTGCTGTTCACCGTGGTGCGCAAGCTGCGCGACGACGGCCGCGCGGTGATCTTCGTGTCGCATCGGCTCGACGAGCTTTACGCGCTGTGCGACCGCGTTACGGTGATGCGCGACGGCCAGACGGTCGCGCAAAGCACGATGGCGGACATGGACAAACTGCAGCTCGTCACGACGATGCTCGGCCGCACGCTCGCCGCCGTCGTGCAGGACGACGCCGAGGCGCGCGAAGCGAACCTCGCGCGGCGCGGCAAGCAGATGATCGCGGCCACGCAGCTCAGCGCGCACCCGAAGGTGAGCGACGTCTCGCTCGAAGTTCACGCCGGAGAAGCCGTGGGTCTCGCGGGCCTGCTCGGCTCGGGCCGCACGGAAACCATGCGTCTGATGTTCGGCGCTGATCCGCTTGAGCGCGGTTCGCTGTCGATCGGTGGCGAGACAGTGGCGCTGAAGTCGCCGCAAGACGCTATCTCGCGCGGTCTCGCTTATCTCACCGAAGACCGAAAGGCCGAAGGCATCGTCCCCGAACTCTCGGTGCGCGACAACCTCACGCTCGTCTGTCTGCGCACGCTGGCGAAGAACGGCGTTGTCGACGTGAAGAAGCAGCAGGCGATCGTCGATCGCTTCATTGCGTCGCTCGGCATCAAGCTGCGCTCCGCCGATCAGCCGATCCGCGAACTGTCGGGCGGCAATCAACAAAAGGTTCTGCTGGCGCGCTGGCTGGCGGCCGAGCCTTCGCTGCTGCTGCTCGACGAACCGACGCGCGGCATCGACGTCGGCGCCAAAGCGGAAGTGGCGAAGATCGTGCGCGAGTTGCGCGACGCGGGCCTCGCCGTGTTGCTGTCCGCTTCCGAACTGGAAGAACTGACGGCCGTAGCCGATCGCGCGGTGGTGATTCGCGACGGCCGCACGGTGGCCGAACTGAACGGCGCCGACATGAGCGAGACCGCGATCATGGACGCCATCGCCTACGGCAGCGACGGCCATTCGCAACTGGCCGAAGCCGCGCAAACGGCAAACGCCGCACATATCGAAGACGCGTTGGAGGGCGACCGTCATGGCGCTTAAGTTGCACACCGAATCGCTGCATACCGAGCCGCGCCTCGGCGAAACCGCCCAGCAGATAACAGCCGCGCCGCCCGCCAGCGCGGCAACGACGGTGCGCAAATGGCGCCATCTCGCCATGCAGCGGGAAGTGATCGTGCTCCTCGCGATGGTGCTCTTCAACCTGATCTTCACGCCGCACTTCTGGTCGCTGCAAACCTTCAACGTCAACATGACGCAGGTGGTGACGATCGTGATCGTCGGCATCGGCATGACGCTGGTGGTGGCGACCGGCGGCATCGATTTGTCGGTGGGCGCGTCGATGGCGATCTCCGGTGCGCTCGCGCCCATGCTGTTTCTCAACATTGCCGGACCAGGCGGCATTGCGCTCGCGTTCGTGCTGCCGGTGCTGGCCGCCGCGCTGTGCGGCGTCTTCAACGGCTTGCTGGTGACGAGGTTATCCGTTCAGCCGATTGTCGCGACGCTGGTGCTGTTCATCGCCGGACGCGGCATTGCGCAAGTGGTCACCGACGGCAGCCTGCAAGCGTTCAACACGCCGGCCTTCCAATGGATAGCGCTGGGCAAGGTCGCGGGCGTGCCCTTTCAAGTACTGCTGATGCTGGCGCTGGTGGGTCTGTTCGCGTGGGTCGTGCGCAAGACGCTGTTCGGCCAGTATCTGCTGATCACCGGCGGCAACGAAAAAGCCGCCTATTTGTGCGGCGTGCCGACGGCCACCGTGAAGCTGATCGCCTACACGCTCTGTGCGGCGCTCGCGGGACTTGCAGGGCTGATCTCGATCTCCGTGAATTCGTCCTCGGATGCGAACGTGGTCGGACTCGGCGTCGAGCTCGATGCGATCGCCGCGGTTGCCGTCGGCGGCACGGCGCTGACGGGCGGCAAGGCGTATATCGGCGGCACGCTGATCGGCGCGCTGATCATCCAGTTGCTGCGCTACACGCTGCTCGCGCACGGCATTCCCGATGCGGCGGCGCTGGTGGTGAAGGCCGGCATTATCGTCGCGGCGGTTTATGTGCAGCGGCGCTCGCGCTAAGTCTCGCTAAATCACGCGCCTCAGAGAAAATTCCGGACTCGATGCGATGAAAAAGAATCTCCCTATCCTGCTCGCGCTGGCCGCACTCGTCGTATTCGGCCTCGTGCGCTACGAGCATTTCGGCTCGGCGTACAACATCACGTCTTTCTGGCGCTACAACTCGATGTTCGCGCTCATCTCGGTCGGCATGGCATTCGTGATCATCACGGGCGGCATCGACCTGTCGGTGGGCACGGTGGCCGCGCTGGCAAGCGTCGTCGCCGCGCTGACCAGCGTGTACGGCGGCTGGGTCGCCGTGCTGGCCGGATGCGGCGCGGGACTCGCGGTCGGCGTGCTCAATGGACTGATCATCACGCGCCTGAAAATCCTGCCGTTTATCGTTACCCTCGCGACCAGCCTCGGCGCGCACGGCGTCGCGCTGCTGCTCGGCAAGAACGATGCGGTGTCGATTGCCGCCGAGTCGAACTTCGGCAACTTCGGCCAGGGCGATTTGTTCGGACTGCCGATTCCGGGCATCGTCGCCGTGGTGGCGGCGGTGGCCGGCTGGCTTGCGCTGCGCAGCACGCGCTTCGGGCGGCACTCGCTGGCGATCGGCGGCAGCGAGGAAGCCGCGCGGCTGATGGGCCTGAACGTCGACCGCACGCTGGTGATGGCGTATGCGGTGAGCGGCCTGCTTGCCGGTATGGCGGGTGTCATCCTCGCCGCGCAGTTCGGCGCGGGACAACCCAACGAAGGCGTCGGCTGGGAGCTGTTCGCGATCTCGGCGGTCGTGCTCGGCGGCACATTGCTCACCGGCGGCGAAGGCTCGATCGCGATGACGATCGCCGGCGTGCTGCTGCTCGGACTGGTGTTCAACCTGCTGAACTTCGAGAACGGGCTGGGGTTTATCAGCTTGTCGGCGTACTGGCAGTCGGTGATTCGCGGCGTGTTCCTGCTGCTGGTGATTGTGTTGCAGGCTCGTGTGTTGAAGCAGCGCGGGAGAAAACGGGTCGCGGCTCCGGCGTGATTGGCGCAAATTGCGCGAACGGCGTGAACTGCGCGCGGCGTGGCTGATTCGTTTGAAATTGGCGGGGTGACGGCCTGCAGTGCGGCGCTGCTTTGGTGGTTCACTTTCCCGTATCCCGGAGTAATTTAAACGGCGAACCCGGATTCCTCACTCCAACTTGGATTCCGGGGCGCCGGACGGCCGCCAATGCGCCTTTGTGTACCAACTCGCTACGATCAAGGTTAATCCGGCAAAAACCTCCTCGCGCACCCTTCGCGCGTCCCGCCGCGATCCTTTTCCTCACCGTTCGTCACGCTTTTGCCAGTTTTATCAGCAGGGTCAATGCTGCAGCGCACGGCGGGTTTGGGTATGATCCTGAAAATGTTGCCCGCGTGGCGCGCCTACCCGGTGCATCCCGGACAACCGGTGGCAGCCGCCCTGCGCGGCATTCGCCCATCGCCGCACCCCTGCTGAAGCGCGTAGCCGCACCACGCCAACGTATTCCGCGGCGCCGATCGCCAAGACATCCGGCGCCGACGCTTCCAGGTCCGGCAACCCGCATGACCACGCTCAACCGCCGCGCCGCAGCCCACAGGCAGCGGGCGCGGTAAAATAGCGGATTGCGCGTGATTCCCGTATGGGTTAGCGCAGCATCGCCCTTGCCGTGCCGGCCGGCTTAAAACGACTGGCCGCCCTTGTTTTCGCACTATCCAAGAAGCCATGAGCAACCTGAATTCACAAACCGTCCTGAGCGTCCATCACTGGACCGATACGCTTTTCAGCTTCACTTGCACGCGCGACCCGGGGTTCCGTTTCGAAAACGGCCAGTTCACGATGGTGGGCCTCGAAGTCGACGGCAAGCCGCTGATCCGCGCCTACAGCCTCGCGAGCGCGAACTACGAAGAGCACCTCGAATTCCTGAGCATCAAGGTGCAGGACGGCCCGCTCACGTCGCGTTTGCAGCATTTGAAGGTCGGCGACGAAGTCCTGATCGGCAAGAAGCCGGTCGGCACGCTGATGGCCGACAACCTGCTGCCGGGCAAGACGCTGTGGCTGTTGTCCACCGGCACCGGCCTCGCGCCGTTCATGTCGATCATCAAAGATCCGGACATTTACGAGCGCTACGAGCGCGTCGTGCTCACGCACACCTGCCGTTTCGTCGACGAGCTGGCGTACAAGGAATACATCACGGATCACTTGCCGGCGCACGAGCATCTGGGCGAGCTGGTGCAGGAAAAGCTGCTGTACTACCCGACCGTCACGCGCGAACCGTTCCAGAACCGCGGCCGTATCACCGAACTGATCGAAACCGAAAAGCTGTTCGCCGACCTCGGCGTGCCGGGTTTCTCGCTCGAAAACGACCGCGTCATGCTCTGCGGCAGCCCGCACATGCTGCGCGACACGCGCAAGCTGCTCGACGATGCTGGCTTCCAGGAAGGCAGCAACAACTCGCCGGGTCACTACGTGGTCGAAAAGGCCTTCGTCGGCTGAGTCAGGTTCCGATCTTCGCGGCCCGCAGCCGCGAAATTGGCAAAAGGAGCCTTCGGGCTCCTTTTTTTTGCCCAGTTACAATTTGGCGTCGCTAGACTGACATTCGGTGTCGGTATTCTTCCTACAAATCGGGCGTTGCAATTCATCAACCATTGCGTGAAATGTAGGCGCTAACCCTTGGTGCGCCTGCATTTTTTCTTTTAATGAGATATAATCGCGGCGCATCATCAGTCGAATCGACCCCGCCTGCCGTGGCCTACCCGCCATGTTACTGAATGTAAATTTCGTTACGTCACACCGTAGCGATTCGTCCGTTGCGCCCTGAGTGCGACGGCCTGCACCTGGAGGCCAGAGACCCACATGCGTTCTTTCGTCTTCGCGCCGCTAATGCGCACCCGCTTCGCTGTCCACAGCGCTTCCTGACAGGGAAAGTCATGGATACGTCGACTGTCGTCCCGTTCACCGCTTCTCTTGCTTCGTCACCGGCACGTGACGGTTTCGACGCGTGCGCCGCGGCCGAGCCGGTTGCGCTGACTTCGCCTGCCGATCGGGAACTTGCGCGGCTGCGCGCTCGGGTGCGCGAACTCTCGGCCGAGCTGGTTCAGGCGCAGGAAGCCGCTTGTCGACACGTGGCGCGTGAGTTGCACGATGGTGTGGGCGCCGAGCTGACGGCGACGCGTTTCGCGCTCGCCGGCGTCGAAACCTGGCTGCCCGCCGACGCGCCGCCGCAGTGCGCCGCCGCGCTCGCCGTCGCGAACCGATCGCTTGACGCCGTGTGCGAGGCCAGCCGCCAGGCTGTCGCGGAACTGCATGCGCCGTCGCTCGAGGCCGGCATTGTCGGTGCGCTGGCTCATTGGACCGGCGACTTCGCCGCACGCACGCAATTGCGCACGAGCTTTGTGTGCGCCGCCGACGTGCGTCTCACGCGCCTGCCGGCCGACGCCACGCTGGCCGTGTTCCGCGTCGCGCAAGAAGCGCTGAACAATATCGCCAAGCACGCGCGCGCCGAATCCGCCGACGTGCGGATCGAAACCAGCCGCCGTCACCTCACGCTAATCATCAGCGACGACGGTGTCGGCGTCACGCGTAACGCCCGCAGCCGCCTTGGCCATTTCGGCCTGAGCGGCATGCAGGCGCGTTGCGCGGCTTTCGACGGCACGCTGCGTGTGAGCGCCCGGCGCGCAGGGTCGGAACGCGGCGAGAATAACGAGAACGGCAAGGCGTCGCGCGGCACCCTCGTTCGCGCGCGTTTTGCCTGGGACGCGATGCTGGCGCACGCGCCACGCGCGGCCCGGCACGCGCTGCAATCGTGAGTACACCATCATGAGTCTGCGCATTCTGCTCGCCGACGACCACGCCGTAGTTCGCCAGGGCGTCCGCCAGCTGCTGCTCGACCGCGGCGTGGCGCGCGAAGTCACCGAAGCGCAAAGCGGCGCCGAAGCGCTCGACGCCGCTGCCCGGCACGCCTACGACGTGGTGCTGCTGGACATTTCGCTGCCCGACATGAACGGCGTCGAAGTGCTCAAACGCATGAAGCGCAAGGCGCCGCGCGCGGCCGTGCTGATGTTCTCCATGTACCGCGAGGATCAATATGCCGTGCGCGCCCTGAAGGCAGGCGCCGCCGGCTACCTGTCAAAAACCGTCGATGCCGCGCAGATGATCAGCGCGATCAAGCAGGTTGCGGCGGGCCGCAAATACGTGAGTCCGGCAATGGCCGAGGCGCTCGCCGATTACGTTTCCTTCGACGGCGAACAGTTACCGCACGAAAAGCTCTCCGACCGCGAATATCAGACGCTGTGCATGCTCGCGTCGGGCAAGCGTCTGACGGATATTGCGGTGGCGCTCTCGCTGTCGGTGAAAACGGTGAGCGTGTACCGCACCCGGCTGCTCGAGAAAATGAAGCTGCGCAATAACGCCGAGCTGACGTTTTATGTGATGAGCAACCGGCTTATCGATCTGAATCCGGCGATGGCCGGCTGACGGTCGTTCGTTGTCGACGCGACGTCGTGTCGCTGAACAGCTTGCCCTTGCCGCGACACATCCCCAAGAAGCGATTCCCGCCCGCCTGACCGCGCATCGAGCGAAAGCTTTGCGGCCATTGCCCGTCCCGCGGACGAACGCGCCGCGCGGATCATCTTGGCCGGAGATTTTCAGCCCGGCGCATCGACCCTGACATGCACGTCCCAGCACGGTGCAAGGGCATGCATCCGTTAAAATCGCGGGTTTTCCCGACATTCGGCGCGCAACACGCGTGCACTACTGGAGACCCCGCCAATGTCCCTGTTCCGCAAAAAGAACGTCGAGCACATGATCGCCGCGAGCGCTCAGAACGCCGGCCTGAAAAAAGCGCTCGGCGCGCTCGATCTGACCTTCCTTGGAGTCGGCGCTATTATCGGCACCGGTATTTTCGTGCTGACCGGCACGGGTGCCGTGCAGGCCGGTCCAGCGCTGATGATCTCGTTCCTGATCGCGGCGATCGCCTGCGGTTTTGCCGCGCTCGCCTACGCCGAATTCGCCTCGACGATCCCGGTAGCTGGTTCGATCTACACCTATTCGTATGCGACGCTCGGCGAACTGGCCGCGTGGATCATCGGCTGGGACTTGATGCTCGAGTATGGGCTGGCCACCTCCGCGGTGTCGGTGGGTTGGTCGGGCTATCTGCAATCGTTGCTGTCCGGCTTCGGCGTGTCCTTGCCGGTCGCGCTGACGGCGGCGCCGGGCGCGTTGCCCGGTCATGACACGCTCTTCAACCTGCCCGCCTTCCTCGTGATGATGGCGATCACTGCGCTGTTGTCGGTCGGCGTGCGCGAGTCGGCGCGGATCAACAACGTCATGGTCGCGATCAAGGTCGTGGTGGTCTTGCTGGTGATCGGCGTGGGCGTGTTTCACGTCACACCGGCCAACTGGCATCCGTTCATGCCGAACGGCTGGAACGGCGTGTTCGGCGCGGCGGCGGTGATGTTCTTTGCGTTCATTGGATTCGATTCGGTGTCGTCCGCCGCGGAAGAGGTGAAAGATCCGAAGCGCGATCTGCCGATCGGGATCATTGCGTCGTTGGGCGTTTGTGCGGTGTTGTATGTGGCGGTGGCCGCCGTGGTGACCGGCATCGTGCCGTCGGCGCAGTTCGCGAATATTTCGCACCCGGTGTCGTATGCGTTGCAGGTTGCTGGTGAGAAGTGGGTCGCGGGGTTTATCGACCTTGGCGCCGTGCTGGGCATGCTGACGGTGATTCTAGTGATGGCTTACGGGCAGACACGGGTGATTTTTGCCATGTCGCGGGATGGGTTGTTGCCTGAGCGGCTGTCGCGGGTGCATCCGCGGTTTGCTACGCCGTTTTTTACTACTTGGCTCGTTGGGATTTTCTTTGGGTTGATCGGGGCGCTCGTGCCGTTGAATGTGTTGGCTGAGCTGATCAATATCGGTACGTTGGCCGCGTTTTCGATGGTGTCGATCGCGGTGCTCGTTTTGAGGAAAACGCATCCGGATTTGCCGAGGGCGTTTCGGTGTCCTGGAGTGCCGGTTGTGCCGGTTTTGGCGGTGGCCGCCTGTCTGTTTTTGATGGTTAACCTTCAGGCTGTTACGTGGGTCGCGTTTGTGGTTTGGTTGCTGGTTGGGATGGTTATTTATTTTGGCTATTCGCGGCGGCATTCGAAGTTGAGTAAGTGATTTTTTCCTCACTCCGCGCGGGATGTATTTTTCTTGTTCTCGAGTATCGGCCTTTTCATTGCTCGTCTAAATGCGTTACGCGAGAATGAGGAGGACAGCCGTCGTAACCGGGCGTGAACGCTGGAGCGACTCTCGCCCGTCCTCAAGGCACGCCCGACTGATCGGCCGAGTCGAGGCAATATGGGTGCAGGTGTGAATCGGCGGCATCGATTGATGCGGCTAGCCGTTTAATCGATGCGTGGCTCATAATTGAATCAACTGGCATATCTTAAATACGCCCGCGCATTGCTAGTCTCCAAAATTCCAGATTGATTCCGTTTTTGAGACACCAAAGCCATTAGTATCGCGACTTTCACTTGAAAATGAGGTTGGCAAATGGCGTGGAAGTACAGCCAGGCGACTGGCGTTATATCTCATGATGGAAACTCTTTAACGCCCGCCGCATACTCGGGGATCGGGCCGGGCAAAAATAATCCCTCTGCGCAAATGCAGGAAAGTATCGGCCCGATTCCTCGCGGCGCATGGACAATAGGCCAACCGTTCACGCACCCGCATGCCGGACCTTACACAATGCGGCTGTCCCCAGAGATGGGTACGGTCACGTTCGGCCGCTCGGGTTTTCTGATTCACGGCGATAGCAGCGTTCATCCGGGACAGGCTTCAAATGGCTGCATCATTACCGGCATAAACAACCGTCAACACATATGGGCGAGCGGCGATCACACGCTGATCGTAACGCAGTGAAAATACTTCCGTTCGTTGCCGCGCTCGCGCTGGCGGCTCCCGCCCTCTGCTTCGCGGGCTCGCCCCTCGGATGCAAGAGCTGGCCCATTAATATCGCAATCGTGTATCTGAAAAACGCGGGGATAACCGATCCGACCAGGCTGGACGAATCGAAAACCCGTGCGGTTCGCGTTGCCTCGGAAAAGATCGGCAAAGGTCTTTGGCGTGATGTCTATGACATTACGTTCCACGAGCACGGCGGACGGTCGATCGAAGTCATCACGTCGAGCCAGGCCGGCTCGGTGGAGTGCTCGATGTCTGATCCGGTTGTGTGGGTTGTCTCGGAAAAACTGCCGGAATAGCCAAGTCCTGTTTCCGGTTTGCACGGTGGTGCTCTACCAACTTAGGCTCCGTTCGTCGAGCTAGTTTGCAGGCAAGGCGACATTGGGTTGGCGTTTTTTTGGGTGGACGTCGGCGGGCACGAGTGGGATCTTTTAGCATTGCCCCGTACAGGGGCAATGCTAATACGCCACAAAGAACTCAAGAAAAGGCCAACACCCCAGAATCACAACCAAAAATCGCCCCGCGCAAAAAAACCCCTCATAGCGCCCCAGCCCAATTTGTGCTTTACTTTTCGGCAGCCTCATAAAAAACCGAAGCACCCCAATCGGACCCCGCGTAACAGGCAACAAAAGAAAAAGCAAAAAGGTCCGGTCTCACCCCATCAAGGAGACAACTTCATGGCGATCAGCATCAGTCTGACGGTGAACGGCGCGCCCATCAGCGCGTCAATCGACCCTGGCACCCTGCTAGTCCAGTTCCTTCGCGACCAACTCCGCCTGACAGGCACGCACATCGGCTGCGACACGGCCCAATGCGGCGCATGCACGGTCCACCTGAACGGGCGCGCGATCAAATCCTGCAACATCCTCGCGGTGCAAGCGGAAGGCGCGGACATCACCACCATCGAAGGGCTCGCCAAAGACGGCGCACTCCACCCCATGCAGGCGGCCTTCAAACACTGCCACGGCCTGCAGTGCGGCTTCTGCACGCCCGGCATGGTGATGAGCGCGGTCTCACTGGTCCAGCGCCAGCCGGATCTCACCGGCGACGACGTGCGCGCCCAGCTCGACGGCAATCTGTGCCGCTGCACGGGTTATCACAACATCGTCAAAGCCGTGCTCGAAGGCGCTGAGGGCATGAAGTCCGCCGACACGGCAAATGCCAACGCGCAAGCCACCGCACCGGCCACCGCCTGAGGAGCCGACGATGAACGCACCCGACACTCACCTGATTGGCGCTTCCGTCGAACGTAAGGAAGACTATCGTTTCCTCACCGGCAATGGCCAGTACACGGACGACATCGTCCTGCCCCAGCAGACCTACGCGATATTCCTGCGCTCGCCCCACGCGCACGCGAAGATCAACAGCATCGACACCGCCGCCGCCAAACAGTCGCCCGGCGTAGTCGCGATCTTCACCGGCGCGGATATGGCGGCGGACAACGTCGGCGGCCTGCCGTGCGGCTGGCTGATTCATAGCACCGACGGCAAGCCGATGAACGAGCCGCCGCATCCGATCATCGCGCACACGAAAGTGCGTCACGTCGGCGATCAGGTCGCGCTCGTGATCGCCGATTCGATCAAGGCCGCCAAAGACGCCGCCGAATTGATTGAAGTCGACTACGACGTGCTGCCGGCCGTGGTGGACACCGCGCATGCGGCCGACGCCGGTCAGCCCGCCGTGCACGACGAAGTGCCGGACAACATCTGCTACAACTGGGGCCACGGCGACAAAGCCGCCACCGACGCCGCCTTCGCCAAAGCCGCGCACGTCACCACGCTCGACATCGTCAATAACCGCCTGGTCCCGAACGCGATCGAACCGCGCGCGGTCAACGCGAGCTACTCGGTGCAGGACGACAGCTACACGCTCTATGTCGCGAATCAGAATCCGCACGTGGAGCGCCTGCTGATGGCCGCGTTCGTGCTGTCGCTGCCGGAATCGAAACTGCGCGTGATCGCGCCGGACGTCGGCGGCGGCTTCGGTTCGAAGATTTTCCTGTACGCGGAAGACGTCGCGCTGACCTGGGCGTCGAAGAAAATCCGCCGTCCGGTGAAATGGACGGCCGAGCGCTCGGAAGCGTTCGTCTCCGACGCGCACGGCCGCGATCACGTGACCAAGGCCGAACTGGCCATGGACGCGGACGGCAAGTTCCTCGGCATGCGCATCCACACGACCGCCAACATGGGCGCGTATCTGTCCACGTTCGCGTCGAGCGTGCCGACCATTCTGTACGCCACGCTGCTCGCCGGTCAGTACGCCACGCCCGCGATCTACGCGGAAGTGAAAGCAGTCTTCACCAACACCGTTCCCGTCGATGCCTATCGCGGCGCGGGTCGCCCCGAAGCGACATACGTCGTGGAGCGTTTGGTGGAAACAGCCGCACGCGACATGAAGCTCGATCCGGCGGAAATTCGCCGCCGTAACTTCATCCGCGAGTTTCCGTACGCGACGCCGGTCGGCCTCACTTACGATACCGGCGACTACGAAACCATCCTCGCCCGTTCGCTCGAACTCGCGGATGTCAAAGGCTTCGCGGCGCGCAAACAGGAATCCGAAAAGAACGGCAAACTGCGCGGCCTCGGCTATTCCTGCTACATCGAGGCATGCGGTCTCGCGCCGTCGAATATAGCGGGCGCGTTGGGCGCGCGGGCCGGCCTGTTCGAAGTCGGTCAGATTCGCGTGCATCCCACCGGGTCGGTCACCGTGTTCACGGGCTCGCATAGTCACGGCCAGGGACATGAGACGACCTTCGCGCAAGTGGTGGCGGACCGTCTGGGCATTGCGCTGGAAAGCGTGGAGATCGTCCACGGCGACACCGGCCGCATTCCGTTCGGCATGGGCACGTACGGCTCGCGCTCGATCGCGGTCGGCGGCTCGGCGATCATGAAGGCGCTCGACAAGATCGAAACCAAGGCGAAGAAGATCGCCGCCCATCTGCTCGAAGCCGCGGCGGAAGACATCGAGTTCAAGGACGGCGTGTTCCGCGTCGCGGGCACGGATCGCACCAAGGCGTTCGCCGACATCTCGCTCGCCGCCTACGTGCCGCACAACTATCCACTCGACGTGCTCGAACCGGGCCTCGAAGAAAGCGCGTTTTACGATCCGACCAACTTCACTTATCCGTCTGGCGCGTACATCTGCGAGATCGAAGTCGATCCGGAAACCGGTGTGTGCCGGATCCAGCAGTTCACCGCGGTCGACGATTTCGGCAACGTGATCAATCCGATGATCGTCGAAGGGCAGGTGCATGGCGGGCTCGCTCAGGGCATCGGCCAGGCGATGCTGGAGCGCTGCGTGTACGACAACGAGAGCGGCCAATTGCTGTCGGGCTCGTACATGGACTACGCGATGCCGCATGCGTCCGATCTGCCGAACTTCACCGTCGAAACCGTCAAGGGCACGCCGTGCACGCACAATCCGCTCGGCGTGAAAGGCTGCGGCGAAGCGGGCGCGATCGGCTCGCCGCCGGCGGTGATCAACGCGATCCTCGACGCGCTCGCGCCGCTCGGCGTGACCGACCTGCAAATGCCGGCGACGCCGCATCGTGTGTGGTCCGCGATTCACGCGGCCAAGCAACCCCATTGAGATCCTGAGCGGAGCATTCGACATGTATTCATTCGAGTATCAACGCGCGACGGATCCCAAAGCGGCCGCCGCCAGCCTCACCGCCGACAGTGACGCGAAGTTCCTGGCCGGCGGTCAAAGCCTGCTGCCCACCATGCGGCTGCGTCTTGCGCAGCCGTCGCAACTGATCGACGTGACGCGCATTCCCGCGCTGAAGTCGATCACCGTCGACGCGAAAACGGTGACGATCGGCGCCGCCGTCTGTCACGCCGATGTGGCGGATCACGCGGAACTTCGGCGTGTCTTGCCGGGCCTTGCGGATCTCGCCGCGCATATCGGCGATCGCCAGGTGCGGGCGCTCGGCACGATAGGCGGCTCGCTCGCCAACAACGACCCGGCCGCCTGTTATCCGGCCGCCGCCATGGGGTTGGACGCGACGATCGTCACAGACCGGCGGCGCATTGCGTCGAGCGACTTCTTCGTCGGCATGTATGAAACGGCGTTGGCGCCCGACGAGCTGATCGTCGCGGTGGAGTCTCCAGTGCCCGAGCGCGCGGCGTACGAGAAATTCCGCAACCCTGCTTCGCACTTTGCGCTGGTCGGCGTGTTCGTCGCGAAGTTTGCGAGCGGTGTGCGCGTAGCGGTGACGGGCGCGGCGTCGTCGGTGTTTCGTGTGCCGGAACTCGAAAGCGCGTTGTCGGCAAACTTCACGCCGGAAGCCGCCCGCGGTGTGACCGTGTCGGCCGCCGATCTGAACACCGACATGCACGCGAGCGCAGACTATCGCGCGCATCTGATCCCGGTGCTGGCCGCGCGCGCGGTGACGAAGGCGAACGGTTAGCGTTTCCTCGCTGTTCGCGGTTGGTGCGACCTGTGCTGCGGCGCAGGACACACCAACCGCATTCGCTCATGTGCTTTGAGGCCGCTTCGCTTGATTGGCATCGCTTCATTGCGCAGATTCAGGAACACCATGCAGCCCGCTTCAATCGACGATACCCTCGCTCAACTCGCCGCCCAAAGCTATTTCGCCAGCCGCGAACTGGCGACCGCGCTGTATCTCGCGTTGCGCATGGAACGGCCGTTGTTCGTCGAAGGCGAGCCGGGCGTCGGCAAGACGGAGCTCGCCAAGGCCGCGGCCGGCATGCTCGGCACCTCGATGTTGCGCCTGCAATGTTACGAAGGTCTCGATACGGCAAGCGCGCTCTACGAGTGGGACTATCCGCGGCAGATCATGGCGCTGCGTCTCGCAGAAGCCGCCGGCGAACGTCCCGATAACGACACCTTGTATCGCGGCGAATTCCTGCTCAAGCGCCCGTTGCTGCAAGCGTTGATGCCGGATGAAAATCATCCGGGCGCGCGGCGCGTGTTGCTGATCGACGAGATCGACCGTGCCGATGAACCGTTTGAAGCCTTCCTTCTGGAATTGCTTTCGGACTTCCAGGTATCGATTCCCGAATATGGCACGGTTCGCGCGGAGCAGCCGCCGCTCGTCGTGATGACCTCGAACCGGACGCGCGAAGTACACGACGCGCTGAAGCGCCGTTGCCTGTATCAATGGATCGGCTACCCCGAGCGCGATCGTGAACTGGAGATCGTCGCCGCTCGCGCGCCGCAAACGTCGGCGGAATTGCAGCGGCGGGCGGTCGATTTCGTGCATCGGCTGCGCGGCATGGATCTGTTCAAGGCGCCTGGTATCGCCGAAACGATCGACTGGTGCCGCGCGTTGGAGGCGTTGTCGGTGACGGAACTCGATCCGCAATCGGTGCACAACACGCTCGGCGTGCTGCTGAAGTATCAGGACGATCTGGCACGGGTCGATGCCGGGCAAATCGCGCAGTGTCTCGCCGCGCCTGGATAGCCAGCATGACGAACTCCGTCGACGCGGGCAACAACGACGCCTCGGGCCATAGTCCACGGCTCGACGCCATCCATAGCGACGCTTCGGGCGACCGCTCGCGCATCGGCCAGCCCGGCAAACGGATTGTGGCGGCGTCCTCGTCTGGCGGGACCGCCGCCTCACCGCTCGGCGACACGCCCACGCTCGCCCGCAACGTCGTCCACTTCGTGCGCGTGCTGCGCGGCGCCGGATTACCGATGTCGCCCGCGCAAGCCGTCGATGCGCTCGCCGCGCTGCACTGGATCGACCTCGGCCGCCGCGACGACGTGCGCGCCGCCCTCGCCGCGTCCCTGGTCTCCGCGCCCGACGAGCGCGATCTGTTCAACGCCGCATTCGACCTCTTCTGGCGCGATCCCGATTGGGAAGGCAAGCTGCGCGCGCTGCTTCTGCCGAAAGTCCGCGACGGCCTGCCGCCGCCCAAACGCAACAACCGTCTCGCCGACGCGCTCGCCGTGCGCGCGCCGAACTCACCACATAGCAAAGCGCCGCAGGAAACCGAGCAACACGAATTGCACGCGCATGTCACCTTCAGCGCAGAAGAGCGCTTACGTCATCGCGATTTCGACACCCTTTCCGCCGATGAATGGCGCAGCTTGCGTCATCTGATTCGCGGCCAGCGTCTGTCGCTCGCCACCGAGCCGACGCGTCGTCTGAAAGCCGCTTCGCATGGCACGCATGCGGACCTGCGCGCGAGCGCCCGGCACGCGGTGCGCGCGGGCGGCGACTGGACCGTGTGGAAGTATCGCGCGGTGGTCGAGCGCAAACCGCCGCTCGTGCTGCTGCTCGACATCTCCGGTTCGATGAGCAGCTATTCGCGCGCGGTGCTCTATTTCTGCCACGCGCTGCTGCAGTCGCGCGAACGCTTGCAGGTGTTTCTGTTCGGCACGCGGCTCACCAACGCGACGCGCGCGCTGCGCGAGCGCGATCCCGACGTGGCGATCGCGACGCTCACCGAGCAGGTGGTGGACTGGTCGGGCGGCACGCGGATCGGCGCGGCGCTCGCCGAATTCAACCGCCGCTGGGCGCGGCGCGTGCTGACCGGACGGGCCACGGTGCTGCTCGTCACCGACGGCCTCGATCACGAAGCGATCGACGTGCTCGACGCCGAGATGGCCCGCCTGCGCCGCTTCGCACACCGCATCATATGGCTCAATCCGCTGCTGCGTTTCAGCGGCTTTTCTCCGAAAGCGCGCGGCGTGCAGGCGATCCTGCCCTATGTCGACGCGCATCGTCCGGTTCATAATCTAGACAGCCTGACGGCGTTCGGCCGCGACCTCGCGCAACTCACGCGCGCGCCGCGTCGCAGTGCCGGCGTCACGGGCACCGCAGGAGCGACATCATGGAACTGACCGAAACCCACACGCTGCCCGTTTCGCAACAGCGCACATGGGACGCGCTGAACGACACCGAAGTCCTGCGCGCCTGCATTCCGGGTTGCGAAAGTATCGACCCGGACGGCGAAAACGCCTATGTGGTGGCGCTGAGCGCCGCAGTCGGACCGGTCAAGGCGCGCTTCAAGGGGCGCATGCAACTCACCGACATCGAGGCGCCGAATTCGTACAGCATCGTGTTCGAAGGCCAGGGCGGCGCCGCGGGCTTTGCCAAGGGCAACGCGCACGTCTCGCTCGAAGCCGACGGCGAGGCCGCCACCAAGCTCAGTTACACGGCGAGCGCGCAGGTCGGCGGCAAGCTCGCGCAGATCGGCTCGCGGCTCGTCGACGGCGCGGCGCGTAAAATTGCAGGCGAGTTCTTCAAACGCTTCGGCGCCCACGTCAGCGGCGGCAGTGAGGGCGCTGCGACCCCGGACGCCGGGGACAATGCAGCAGATGAAGCGGTGCCGCACAATACAGCATCGAATGAGGCCGCGGACGGCAAGTCCGGCGGCGACGCAACGAAAAGGAAGAAATCATGGACAGCGTGGATCTCGAAGTCCTGAAGTCCAGCGCTCGCTGGCTGGAAGAAGGACATCGCGCGCTACTAGTGACGGTGGTGAAGACGTGGGGTTCGTCGCCGCGTCCCGAGGGCGCGATGCTCGCGGTGCGCGACGATGGACTCGTGGTGGGCTCGGTATCGGGCGGTTGCATCGAAGACGATCTGATCGACCGCGTGCGGCAGCGCGGTATCGAGCAGACGCGGCCGGAAGCGGTCAAGTACGGCATCACGGCGGAAGAAGCGCATCGCTTCGGCCTGCCGTGCGGCGGCACGATCCAGCTGGTGCTCGAACCATTGACGCCGCAAAGCGGCATTGCCGAACTGTGCAATGCGGTAGAGAACGGGCGCCTCGTGGCCCGCGAAGTGAATATGACGACGGGTGCCACGAGGCTCGAAAACGCGCAGGCAACCGACGGCGTGCATTTCGACGGCGAGCGTCTGTTGACGATTCACGGCCCGCGCTACCGCATGCTCGTGATCGGCGCGGGTCAACTGTCGCGCTATCTGTGCAATATCGCAGTGGGGCTCGATTACCAGGTCACCGTCTGCGATCCGCGTGAGGAGTACACCGAGGAGTGGAACATCCCCGGCACGAAGATCGTGCGTACCATGCCCGACGACACCGTGATCGAGATGAAGCTCGACGAACGCTGCGCCGTGATCGCGCTGACGCACGACCCGAAGCTCGACGATCTCGCGCTGATGGAAGCGTTGAAAACGCCGGCGTTTTATGTCGGTGCGCTGGGTTCGCGACGGAATAATCAGGCGCGGCGCGAACGTCTCAAAGAGTTCGATCTGAACGATACGGAGCTGGCCCGCTTGCACGGACCGGTCGGGATTTATATCGGCAGCCGCACGCCGCCCGAAATCGCGGTGTCGATTCTCGCCGAAGTGACGGCGGCCAAGAACGGCGTTTCGCTGCCGACCTTGCTTCAGGTCGAAGGCGCGAAGGCGGCGCGCGAAATCGCGGCTTCCGGCGGGGCGGCTTGCAGCGTTTGACGACTTGTTCAATCGCAACGCGCGGCATCCGCTTGACATCCACGCGGCGCAAACCGACTCTAACTGGCGATCCCGTCAACGTTACGTTCGGATACCAGCCTGCCATGCGCCTCTCCTTTCTGGTCTGTCTTGCATCTCTCGGCTGGCTTGCCGACATCCACGGCGCGGGCGCGAGCGTTCCCGCCAAACTGGACGATCCGTACACCAACGAAGGCGAGACGCAAACCTTCACCGTCAACGCCGACGGCTCCTTCACCAAGCTCGATTCGTTGACGCTGCACGTGAATAACGAAGCCGGCGTCGCGCGGGTTGCGCAGCAATACGTCTGGTTCAACCGCAACATGGCGGACGTGCAGATTCTCGAGGCCTACACGATCACTGCCGACGGCGTGCGTCACGACGTGCAGCCCGAGCAGATCCGCAACGTCCAGGAAGCGCGTTCGTTCGACGCGCCGATGTTCCAGGACATCCAGGAAAAGGTGATCGTGTTCCCCGCCGTCGAACCGGGCGCACGCGTACATCTCACCTATCGCAAGACGCAGAAACAGCCGATCGTGCCCGGCGAATTCAGCGACTTCACACCACCCGATCTCGCGCCGACGCATAACTTCCGCCTGATCTACGATCTGCCCGCCGACAAGCCGCTGTATGCCGACGCGCGCGGTTTCACCGTCGTGCAACCCGTGACGCGCGACGGCCGCACGCGCTACGAATATCGCTACGACAAGGCGCACTTCAGCCGGCTGGAACGCGGCTCGGTTGCATACGTTTCGTATGGCGACCGGCTGATGGTCTCGACCTTCCCCGACTACGCCGCGTTCGCCGCGAACTACCGCGAATCGGCAGTGGACCCGAGCGCGCACGACGCCGCCGTCACGCGTCTCGCGCAACAGCTCACCGCGCACGACCGCACGTCGCGCGACAAGGCCAAGACGCTGTACGACTGGGTGCGCCGCAACGTGCGCTATGTGGCGATCAATGTCGGACGCGGCGCGGTCGTGCCGCACGGCGCGAGCGCGGTGCTCGCGAATCGCTACGGCGATTGCAAGGATCACGTGGCCTTGTATGGCGCGCTGCTCGACGCGGCCGGCGTGCGCAACGAGCCGGCCCTGATCAGCAGCGGCACGATCTACACGCTGCCGAGCGTGCCGGGCTACGGCGTCATCAATCACATCATTACGTGGCTGCCGGATTTGCAGCAGTACGTCGACTCGACCGCCTCGAATATCGAGTTCGGTTTTCTGCCGTCGTCCGATATGAACCGGCCCACCGTGCTCGTCGGCGAGCGCGTGCTCTCGCGCACGCCGGCAACCGCGTTCATGACACGCAGCACCGATCTGTCGATCAAGGTCGAACCGGATGGCTCGGCGAGCTTCACGTATCGGCTGGAAGCGGCGGGCGCTTCGGCTGAACAGGCGCGCGCGATGTTGCGCACGCAGACGCCCGCGCAACGCGAGGAGTCGATTCAGGCGGAACTGCGCAGCGCCAACCTGCGTGGCACCGCGACGCTCGCCACCAATGACCTCAGCGTCGCCGACGGCCCGCTCGTCATTACGATGAAAGGCACGCTGGAAAGTCTCGTGGTGCCGGGCGCGGCGGCGTCGATTCCAGCGTTGACGAGTCTGGCCGGCGGCTTCGCCGCGGATACGCGTTACTGGCTCGGCGAGCGTCAGCGCACGCAGCCGTTCGTCTGTCACAACCTGGCGTTGCACGAACGTGCGCGCATCGAATTGCCCGCCAATTTTCACGTACTCGACATGCCGGAGGCGAAACGAACCCAGGATCGTTTCGTCGATTTCCAGTCGCAATACACGTTCGATCCGCTCAGCAACGTCGTCACGATGAGCCGCGAGGGCGCCACGCATTTCGATAGCGACGTCTGCACGCCCCAAGACTTCGAGCAGATGCGCCCCGCGATCGAAGCGATCGGGCGCGACGTGCGAGCGGAGGTGATCGTCAGATCGACGCTGGTGGAGTCGTCGAGTGTTGCTGCGCAGGCGCCGTGAGCGCCTGCTTCTTCAGAGCGCACGCGCTCAAACGGGCCAGAGCGGCCCTTCCTGCATCGCGCCGAGCTGCTCGCGCAACTCGAGGATGCGCTCTTCCCAGTAACGCTGCGTGTTGAACCACGGAAACGCGGCGGGGAAAGCCGGATCGTCCCAGCGACGCGCGAGCCACGCCTGATAGTGAATCAGCCGTAGCGTGCGCAGCGCTTCGACTAGATAAAGTTCGCGCGGCTCGAAGTCGCAGAAGTCTTCGTAACCGGCGAGCAGATCCGCCAGTGCGCGCGACGCTTCGACGCGCTCGCCCGGCAGCAACAGCCACAAATCCTGCACCGCCGGTCCCATGCGGCTGTCGTCGAAATCGACGAAATGCGGCCCCGCGTCGGTCCACAACACATTGCTCGGATGGCAGTCGCCATGCATGCGCAACATGCGAATGTCGCCGGCCCGTTCGAACGCGCGCTCCACGCCTTCAAGCGCGAGGTTCACCACGGTTTCCCACGCGGTGCGCACGTCGTCCGGCACGAAACGGTGCGCGAGCAAAAAGTCGCGCGGCTCGTAGCCGAAGGTGTGGATGTCGAGCGTGGGACGTTCGGCGTAATTCTCCGTCTGGCCGACCGCATGGATTCGGCCGATGAATCGCCCGAGCCATTCGAGCGTGTCGCGCCGGTCGAGATCCGGCGCGCGGCCGCCGCGCCGCTCGAAGATGGAAAAACGGAAGCCGTCGAAGGTATGCAGCGTGCGGCCATCGAGAGCACGCGCGGCCACCACCGGAATCTCGCGCGCGGCGAGTTCGGCAACGAATGCATGTTCTTCGAGAATGGCGGCGTCGCTCCAGCGCTCGGGACGGTAGAACTTCGCGACCACGGGCGGACCGTCTTCCACGCCCACCTGGTACACGCGATTCTCGTAGCTGTTGAGCGGGAGCATGCGGCCGTCGGTGCGCACACCGACTGTGCTGAGGGCGCTGTCGAGCGCGTCGAGCACGATTTCCGGCTTGAGCCGGGCGAAGGGCACAGCGCTGTTCGCGCTGTCCTGTGGATCGAGGATGTCGTCGTTCATGCCCGCATTGTGCGCCGCGCCGCCGTCAAAGACGAGGGCGACGGCTCACAAGCGGAACGAACTGCGGCAACGACCGTGGCTTACAACTTACACACGGCCTGCACTCAAACTGCCTTCAATGGATCTGCGCGCTCGACGGTCGGACTTGTTCGCCCGTATCGATCAGGTCTTCAAGGAAAAAGGGTTCAGTGTTCAGGTGCTGCGAAACGCCGGGCTCGCCGGCATACCACGCCACCATGGCCATGTCGCCGAGAATGCGCATGACGATCCCGCGTGCGCCTTGTGGCACCGCGATATGCACCGATCGGACAATCGAACCGATTTGCATGATGTTTCCCCGTTTCTCCCATAGCCGGCTTTGTGATTTCGCGCCGGTCAATGTGATGATAAAAGCGTCGCTACGCCGATAACGTTGCATACGCACCCAATCTGCTGCGCGTGATACGCGTGAAAGGTTCGAGTCATTGTTCCCGTCTTGCGGGGCCGGGGAAAGCGCGAACTCAAGGCTCTTTACCCCCTGTTTCGCCCTATTCCCATTACGGCGCGCTGGACCGATGATTCGGAGCGTAACGCGTCGCAACGAGACCATCATAAACCCTGCTGGGGTGAGATATCAAAAACGTGCACCAACCAGACCATTTGCTCGATCGGACCGCCGCGCCGGCCTGCCCGAACCGCTGCGGTGCGTGTCACGTTCACCTCATCGGTCACCTGGATGGCGCCGCCTTGCGCGGCCTCGAGCGGCTCGACTAGTCATGTGGATCGTTCGTCTCGCGCTGCGGCGCCCGTATACGTTTGTCGTCCTGGCCCTGCTATTGCTGATCGTCGGGCCGTTGACGATCCTGCGCACGCCCACCGACATCTTCCCCAATATCGACATTCCAGTGCTCTCGGTGATCTGGTCGTATAACGGCCTGCCCGCCGACGAGATGGAAAAGCGCATCGTGCTGAACTACGAGCGCGGGCTGTCGGTGGCGGTCAACGATATCGAACACACCGAGTCGACCTCGCTGAACGGCATCGCGGTCATCAAGATCTTTTTCCAGCCGCACGCGAATATCGACGAAGCGTTGGCCGAAGTCACAGCGCTGTCGCAAACGCAATTGCGCTCGCTACCGCCCGGCATCACGCCGCCGAACATCTTGCGCTACAACGCCTCGACCGTGCCGATCTTGCGGCTCGCGCTGTCGTCCGCCTCGCTCACCGAGCAGGAGCTATACGATTTCGGCAACAACTTCCTGAAGACGCAGCTCGCCACCGTGCCGGGCGCGTCTGCTCCGCTGCCTTACGGTGGCAAGCAGCGCCAGATCATGGTCGATATCGATTCGCGCAAACTGCAGGAGCGCAATCTTTCCCCGATGGACGTGGTCAACGCGGTCACCGCACAAAATCTGATCCTGCCCTCGGGCACCGCGAAAATCGGCTCGACCGAGTACTCGGTGGAAATGAACGGCAGTCCGGATTCGCTGGCGGGCCTGAACAATATCCCGATCAAATCCACGGCCAACGGCACCGTTTATATTCGCGACGTCGCGCACGTGCGCGACGGCTTTCAGCCGCAAACCAATATCGTGCGCGTGAACGGCCAGCGCGCGGCGCTGCTGACCATCAACAAAAGCGGCAACACGTCCACGCTCGAAATCGTCGATCGCATCAAGTCCATGATGCCGACGCTGCGCAATCTCGTGCCCGCTTCGCTGAATATCGATCCCGTTGCCGATCAGTCGCTGTTCGTGCGTGCCTCGGTGCAAGGCGTGCTGCGTGAAGCGCTGATTGCTGCCTGCCTCACCGGTCTGATGATTCTGCTGTTTCTCGGCAACTGGCGCGCTACGTTGATCATCGCCGTGTCGATTCCGCTGTCGATGATCACGTCGATCATCGCGCTGTCCCTGCTCGACGAAACCATCAACATCATGACGCTCGGCGGACTCGCGCTCGCGGTCGGCATTCTGGTGGACGACGCGACCGTGGCGATCGAAAACATCAGCCATCAACTCGAACAGGGCAAGACGCTGGAGCAGGCGATTCTCGACGGCGCGCATCAGATTGCCATCCCGACGCTGGTGTCGACCTTGTCCATCTGCATCGTCTTCGTGCCGATGTTTCTGCTGACGGGCGTCGCGCACTATCTGTTCATTCCGCTCGCGGAGGCAGTGGTGTTCGCGATGCTGGCGTCCTACTTCTTCTCACGAACGCTCGTGCCGACGCTCGCGAAATACCTGCTGCGTTATCACCATAGGCCGGCGGATCTGCATCACACGCCGGCGCAAACGCGCAATCCGTTCATGCGCGTGCACTACGCCTTTGAAGGCGGCTTCGCGCGTCTGCGCGAGCGCTATCGCGTGTTCCTCGAAGCGCGCGTCGCGCGGCCGGGCCTGTTCATGACGCTGTTTCTGGTCTGCTGCGGCGCGTCGATGTTGCTGATGCCGTTTCTAGGCCGCGACTTTTTCCCGGCGGTTGATGCCGGCACGATCGCGCTGCATCTGCGCGCGAAAACCGGCATGCGGGTGGAGGAAACGGCGGTCGTGACGGATCGTGTGGATACTCGCATCCGTCAGTTGATACCGCCGGGCGAGTTGCATTCGATCATCGACAACATCGGCTTGCCGGTTTCGGGCATCAACCTTTCGTACAGCAACACCGGCACGATCGGCACCTCGGACGCGGACGTGCTGATCACGCTCAATACCGATCATCATCCGAGCGCGGCTTACGTGCGCACGTTGCGGCGCACGCTCACCGACGAATTCCCCGGCGTGCAGTTCGCTTTTCTGCCCGCGGATATCGTCAGTCAAACGCTCAACTTCGGCATGCCGTCGCCGATCGATATTCAGATCGTCGGCCGTGACGTGGCCGGCAATCGCGTGTTCGCCGCGAAGTTGCTGAATCGGCTGCGCACGGTTCCCGGTCTCGTCGATGCGCGCATCCAGCAACCCGCCGATTTGCCGCGCATCTTTATCGACGTGGACCGTACGCGCGCGCAGCAAGCCGGTTTCTCACAGCGCGATATCGCGAGCAATCTGCTGATCACGCTGTCGGGCAGCCAGCAGACCACGCCGACGTTCTGGCTCAATCCGCGCAACGGCGTGAGCTACAACGTAATCACGGAAGCGCCGCAATACACGATCGATTCGCTGCAATCCCTCGCCAACATTCCGCTGAACGCGAACGGCCGCAGCAACATTCTCGGCTCGCTCGCCACCATGAGGCGCGAAGCGGGCAACGCGACCCTCACGCACTACAACGCGCAGACCACCATCGATATTTTCGGCACCGCCGACGGCCGCGACCTGGGCGGCGTGTCCGACGACGTCCGCAAGATCATCGACGACGCCCGCGCCGATCTGCCCAAAACCTCGACCATCGAAGTGCGCGGCCAGGTGCAGACCATGAACGATTCGTTCTCGGGACTGTTCGCGGGTCTCGTGTTCGCGATCCTGCTGGTGTATCTGCTGATCGTGGTGAATTTCCAGTCGTGGCTCGATCCGTTCATCATCATCACCGCGCTGCCGGGCGCGCTTGCGGGCATCGTGTGGATGCTGTTTCTCACGCACACCACGCTGTCGATTCCCGCGCTCACGGGCGCCATCATGTGTATCGGCATCGCCACCGCCAACTCGATTCTCGTGATCAGCTTCGCGCGCGAGCAGTTGCTCGAACACGGCGACGCGACGCGCGCTGCGATCGAAGCGGGCTTCACGCGTTTTCGCCCGGTGCTGATGACGGCGCTCGCGATGGTGATCGGCATGGTGCCGATGGCGATCGGTCTCGGCGAGGGCGGCGAGCAGAATGCGCCGCTCGGGCGCGCGGTGATCGGGGGCCTGACGATCGGCACGCTGGCGACGCTGATTTTCGTGCCGGTGGTGTTTTCGATGATCTACCGGCGACTCGCGGCACGTCGTTTGCGCGCCGCTGAGCACGTGGTGGGGAAACCGTGATGCAGCGCATCTTCGTCATCGCGACCGCATTGGCGGGCAGCATAAGAGGCAGCCTGGACTGCCCGCGCATCTCTACAGGGGAAGTTTGATGGAAGGACAACGTCCAGAGCGTTCCGGCACCCCGCACGATCCGGCCAAAACGAAACGCGCACGCTGGATCGGCGTCGCGGTCGCCGTGGCGGTCATCGCGCTGGCGGCGCAAGGTATCTGGTCGCGCCACGACGCACACGCGGCGCTCGAACGCGATGCCGAGCATACGAGCCAGACGAGCGTCGAAGTGGTGAAGCCGCAGAAGTCTGCGGCCGGTCTCGATCTCGTGCTGCCCGGCAACGTGCAGGCCTTTCTCGACACGCCGATCTACGCGCGCACCAACGGCTATCTGAAGAAGTGGTACGCCGATATCGGCGCGCACGTGAAAAACGGCCAGTTGCTGGCGGAAATCGATACACCTGAAGTGGACGATCAATTGCGCGCGGCCCGCGCCGATCTCGCGAACGCCAACGCCAACTATGCGCTCGCGAAAAGCACCGCCGACCGCTGGACCGACATGCTGAAAAGCAAGTCGGTCTCGAAGCAGGAAACCGACGAGAAAGTCGGCGACATGCTCGCGAAGAAAGCCACGCTCGACGCCGCGCGCTTCAACGTGGCGCGGCTCGAGAAGACGCAGTCGTTCCAGAAGGTCTATGCGCCGTTCGACGGCATCGTGACGGCGCGCAATGTGGATGTTGGGGCGCTGATCGACGCGGGTAGCGCCGGTGGCCCGGCGAAGGAGCTGTTTCACGTCGCGCAGGCGGATCGGTTGCGTGTTTATGTGAATGTGCCGCAGGCGTACGCGCAGCAGGTTCGTGCGCAGCAGACCGCGTTTCTGACGCTGACCGAGACGCCTTCGAAACATTATCCGGGCACTGTCGCGCGCACCGCGGGCGCCGTCGATCCGCAACAACGCACGATGCTCGTAGAGGTCGATGTCGATAATCGAAATGGCGACCTGCTGCCGGGCGCCTATGCACAAGCGCACTTCGCGTTGGGCACGGGCGCAGCGCCGTTTACGCTGCCCGGTAACGCGCTGCTGTTCCGCCCGGATGGCGTGAAAGTGGCGACCGTCGACGCGCAACGCAAGGTGAAGCTGTTGCCCGTGTCGTTGGGAACGGACTTCGGCACGCGCGTAGTGATCGTGTCGGGCTTGCAAGGCGATGAGCAGGTGATCCTGAATCCGCAGGACTCGATCGTCGATGGCGCGCCGGTGCGGATCGTGCCCGCAAAAGCGGGTGCGGCGACGGGTGCGTCGTCATGAACACGCCACGGTCCTGTCGCCGTGTTGTCGCGGCGCCGCTGCGATGTGTCTCGCTGCTCGCGTCCGCTCTGGCATTAGCGAGCGCATGTGCACTCACCGCATGCACGCTCGGGCCGGACTACGTGAAGCCGACCGCCACTACCGCGGCAACCTACAAGGAACTCGACGGCACCGGCTGGAAACCCGCCCAACCCGCCGACACGCTCACACGCGGCGCGTGGTGGAGCGTCTACGCAGACCCGTCGCTTGACGCACTCGAACAACAGGTCGCGAGCGCGAACCAGAACGTGCAGGCCGCCGAAGCGCGCTTTCGCGCCGCCCGTGCAACCGTGGCGCAATATCGGTCGAGCTTCTTCCCGGTCGTCAGCGCGAATGGCGCCTATTCGCGCGCGCGGTCGTCGGAGAACGTGCTGCACAAATCGACCGCTGGCCTCACGCTGAACGACTACCTCGTGCAAGCCGACGCGTCGTGGGAACCCGACCTGTGGGGGCGCGTGTCGCGCAGCGTCGAAGGCGCGAAAGCCGAAGCGCAGGCGAGCGCCGCCGATGCCCAGGCCGCGCTCCTGTCGATGCAGGCTGAACTCGCCACCGACTACTTCGAGCTGCGCGGACTCGATCAGGAGCGCCAACTGCTCGACGACACGATCGAGGCCTACAAGCAAGCACTCGATCTCACGCAACATCGCTACACCGGCGGCATCGCCACCGATGCGGATGTCGCGCAGGCGCAGACGCAGCTAAAGACCACCCAGGCGCAAGCACTCGACCTCGGCGTGCAGCGCGCGCAGCTCGAACACGCGATCGCGATCCTGATCGGCCAGTCGCCTTCAACGTTTTCGCTGCCGGTTGCGCCGCTCACCGCAGTGCCCATCGTGGCGGCGGCAGGCGTGCCGTCCGCGCTGCTCGAACGCCGCCCGGACATCGCGGCGGCGGAACGGCACGTTGCCGATATGAACGCGCAGATCGGCGTGGCGACGGCGGCGTTTTTTCCGAACCTCATTCTGTCGGTGACGGGTGGCCTCGAAGCCACCAACTACAGTCAATGGTTGCTGGCGCCGAGCCGGCTGTGGTCGCTTGGGCCGACGTTGGCGGGCACGCTGCTCGACTTCGGCGGACGCGCTTCGGTGAAGGAACAGGCCCGTGCGCATTACGACGAGAGCGTCGCGCAATACCGGCAGACGGTGTTGAGCGCTTTCGGCCAGGTTGAAGACAATCTCGCTGCGCTGCGCGTGCTCGAACAGGAAGCGACCGCGCAGGACGACGCGGTGGCCGCCGCGCAACGAGCGCTCGCAGTGGTATCGAATCGCTATAAGAACGGCGCCATCACCTATCTCGACGTGGTGGTCGCGCAAACCACCGCGCTCACCAACGAGCGCAACGCCGTGTCGATCGCGCGGCGGCGGATGGCCGCGAGCGTGGCGTTGATCAAGGCACTGGGCGGCGGCTGGGACGCATCCGCGCTGCCGACGGACGAGCAGATCGTGCATCCGTCCGCGCCCGCGAGCGATGCCGCCGCGCACGGGTAGCCGCAGCTTTTCGACGCCGAAAGAGGCCGGCGGACGCGCCGTCTGATCGCGTCGCAGTGGTGGCCCGCTGAACGCCGCGCCGACTCGCGCGGCTTTTTCAGCGTATCCTTAACTTCTTTGTCGTCTGCATCGCAGAGGAGATTTTTTCGTGACCCCGCCGCCGGACGCCAACCGGACCGCTGCTTCGGCTGCTCCTACTTCTTCGCCCGCTTCCTCGCCTGCTTCTTCCAACGCTTCCGCCGTGCCCGACATCTCTTATCTCGAACGCGGCACACGCGCGTACTGGCGCGCCAGCATCGCACTGCTGTTCGCCGGCTACGCGACGTTCTCGCTTCTCTATTGCGTGCAGCCCTTGCTGCCATCGTTTTCGACGGCATTCAACGTGACGCCGGCGCAAAGCAGCCTGTCGCTCTCGCTGACCACGGTCGCGCTCGCGCTTGCCGTGTTCGTCGCCGGCTTCGTTTCGGAAGGCTGGAGCCGTCACAAACTGATGACGCTGTCGCTTACCGTTTCCTCGCTGCTGACCATCGGTGTGTCGATCGCGCCGCAGTGGCATCAACTGCTCGTGCTGCGCACGCTCGAAGGTCTCGCACTCGGCGGTGTACCCGCCGTCGCCATGGCCTATCTCGCGGAAGAAGTGCATCCCGACGGCCTCGGTCTCGCGATGGGACTTTACGTCGGCGGCACGGCGATCGGCGGGATGGCCGGACGCGTGATCACCGGCGTGGTCGCGGATCTGTTTTCGTGGCGCGTCGCGATCGGGACGATCGGCGTGCTCGGCATTCTGTCGATGCTCGCGTTTCGCGCGCTGCTGCCGCCGTCGCGTCATTTCGTGCCGCGGAGCGGACTCGGCTTCACGCATCACCGCACCGCCCTGCTCAAGCAATTCGCACGACCCGGACTGTCTCTGCTGTTTCTGCTCGGCTTCGTGCTGATGGGCAGCTTCGTCACGCTGTACAACTACATCGGCTACCGCCTGCTCGCGCCGCCTTACCAGTTGAATCAGACGGAAATCGGCGCGATCTTCGTCGTGTATCTGACGGGTGTCGTCGCCTCACCGTGGTCGGGACGCATGGCCGACACGTTCGGCCGTGCGCGCGTGCTCATCGCCAGCTTGCTGTTGATGGTGCTCGGTCTTGCGCTCACCTTGCTGCATCCGCTGGCGGCGATCGCGGCCGGCATCGCGTGCGTGACGTTCGGCTTCTTCGCCGGACATTCGGTGGCGAGCGGCTGGGTCGGACGTCTCGCCAAGGATGCCAAAGGTCAGGCCGCCGCCCTTTATCTGCTCGCGTATTACATCGGCTCGAGCGTGGTCGGCTCGTACGGCGGTCACGTGTGGGCCGGCTTCGGATGGAACGGCGTCGCGGGGCTGGTGAGTGTGTTGCTCGTCATCGGCCTGGTTGCAGCGATGCGTCTGCGAGCGCGCGAGCAATCTCACTTCTGATGCTCGCGCTTCGACCCAGTGCGCATTGAATAACGCTAAAAAGTAAGGACAACGTAAGCGAACGCTTAAAGTTTTTTATCGTGATTGCTGCGTCGCGGCAATCGCTGCGGCCCTTGCGGCGCCGGGTTCAGCGGCTTGCGAATAGCCGCTGCAGCGCCGCAAAGCGTCGCTATATCGACCTGACTTGTCTCCTATACTCAAATCGAGCGTTGGCGGTGCATGACTCCATAAATCGAGCCGCCGCCTTCGCAGGGATACATAAGGAGACGAGAATGACGACCTACTTCACGATCGGCGATTTCATCCTGGTCATTCCGATGGCGTTGGCCGGGGCCTTGTTTGTCGGTGCGCTTCCCTGCAAGACGGAATTCCGGCACAACGCATTGCGCGTGCTCGGCGCGCTGATCGGCGTGATGTTCGCCGTCGTGCTGGTCGAAGGTTTGCCGGCGCTCGTCTAGAAGAAAAAAGCCGCCCCGTGGGCGGCTTTTCTATTGCTGCTGTGTGAACGGCGAAGGCCCGGGGATCAGATCGCCTGATCCGTCGACGGCTTTTCCCACAGGTTGATGCCACCTTCGGTTGCGTAGCGATCGATCTCGGCCAGCTCGTCCTTCGAGAACGCGAGATTCTTCAGCGCGCCAACGTTCTCACGCACCTGCTCCGCGCGGCTTGCGCCGATCAGCACGGACGTCACGCGCGGATCGCGCAGCGCCCATGCGAGCGCCATCTGCGCCAGGCTCTGGCCGCGACGTTGCGCGATGTCGTTGAGCTTGCGCACGTGCTCGATGTTCTGCGCGCTCAAATGTTCCTGTTTCAACGAACCGCCGCCCGGCTTGTTGACGCGCGCATCTTCCGGCACGCCGTTCAGGTATTTATCGGTGAGCAGACCCTGAGCTAGCGGCGTGAATGCAATGGTGCCCGCACCGACCTTCTCCAGCGTATCCAGCAGCTCCTGCTCGATCCAGCGATTGAGCATGTTGTACGCGGGCTGATGAATCAGCAGCGGCACCTTGTACTCGGCGAGCAGCTTCGCCATTTCGAGCGTCTTGGTTGCCGAGTACGACGAAATCCCGATGTACAGCGCCTTGCCCTGCTGCACGGCGCTCGCCAACGCACCCGCGGTTTCTTCGAGCGGCGTGTCGGCATCGAAACGATGCGAATAGAAAATATCGACATAGTCGAGGCCCATGCGCTGCAGGCTCTGATCGAGACTCGCGAGCACATATTTGCGCGAGCCGCCGCCTTGACCGTACGGACCCGGCCACATGTCCCAACCGGCCTTCGACGAAATCAGCAGTTCATCGCGATACGGCTTGAAGTCGTCCTTGAAGAGGCGGCCGAAGTTGGTTTCGGCACTGCCGTACGGCGGCCCGTAGTTGTTGGCGAGGTCGAAGTGCGTGATACCCAGGTCGAAGGCCGTGCGCAGGATGTCGCGCTGTGTGGAAATCGGCGTGGTGTCGCCGAAGTTGTGCCACAGACCGAGCGACAGCGCAGGCAGTTTGAGACCCGACTTACCGCAGACGCGGTACTGCATATCCGAATAGCGTTCTGAAGCTGCTTCGTAAGCCATTGCTAGTGTCCTTGATGGTGAGGGTGCCCGACATGTGCGGGCATGGGCAATCGCATGCTGCGGGAGGCGTGCTGCTTTATTTTTGTAAGTGGGGATGCAGCCAGACCGCTATGGTAGCGAATCGACGTGATGCATGCAGACACCCAGTATGCGGGATGGACGATCGCTTGCGGCTCGCCTACACTTTGCGCGACTCAAGCTCAGGGGAGAGATAGATGACGAAGGCGATTTCCATCGCGTTGATTGTCGGCGGCATCGTGCTGCTGTACTTCGGCGGGCAGGCGTTCAATTCGGTGAGCAGCGACGTCTCGCGCGTCTTTACGGGTTCGCCGACCAACAAGGCGATCATGCTGATCGTGGGCGGCGTCGTGGCCACGATCGCCGGCCTGACGGGAATGGCTTTGTCGGGACGCAGGCGCTAACGGCGTGCGCGACGCGCGGTGCGGTGTGGTGCTTCGCGGTCCGCGAGCGAATGTGGACCCGAAGCGCTGCTGCGAGAAATCGGAAAAGCCTAAAACGCCACTTCGGGCTTCGCAGCCGAACGGGTTCCCGGCAACGGCACATTGCTCGCGCCGTGATACGTGTACACCAGCGAAAACTTCACCTGATCGGTAATGTTCTTGCCGGCCGAATGGAGCGTGTTGCAGTGGAAAAACACCACGTCGCCGGGCTTGAGATCAGGCGACACCGCGGTGCGAATCCACTCCTGATTCTCTTCCAGATCCGAACGGAAAAATTTGGCCTGATCGAACCGGTCGGAAGTGAACGGGGCGTTGTGCGACTTCGGCACGAGCCACAGCGCGCCGTTATCCACCGTCTCCGCGCCGACCGCGAGCCACACCGACACCAGATCGTCCCGCTCGAACGACCAATACCGCACGTCGCGATGCCAGCCGGTCAAGCTGCCATACGCCGGATGCTTGGTCATCATGCAGTTATGGTGCGCGCGTGACAGACGCGGCTCCTCGCCGAAATACAGTTCCATCCAGCCGCGAATTTCCGGCGCGGTCGCCCATTGCGCGAATCTCGGATGACGCCCATACGCATCCAGCAGCCGCCGCACTGTATGACCGCCGGGCGCCTGTTTGGAGGTCGGCGCGCCGGGATACTGCAGATCCGCTTCGAACTCGATCGGCGCGGCCGCTTCCTGCAACTGACGCTGCGCGATCTGCTTGAACTCATCGCAACGCTCGGGCGACACCAATCCGGGCACGACGACAAAACCCTGCTCCCGCAACGTCTGAATCTGCTCTTTCTTGGAATGAAGTGACATGGTATTCCGTTACTGTCGACAAGCTGATGCACGATTGTAAAACGGGCGCGATCGCAGGGTGCTGCTGTTTCACCCGTGACAAGCCGCACCTTACGCACTACTTTCATGCGGCAAGCCCGATGTCGCGGCACTTCGAATGGGCAAGCACGCACAAAAATCGACCGCAAAGGGCGCGACCGGGCGGCCGCAAATCGCGAACTACCCCGTAAAAACCCGTATTCGCAGGGTAAAAACCGACTTTATGACGTCACGAATCGCGTGTAACCTGCGCTGCATGTTGATCGCTACTCCCGCACTCTCGCGCCGCGTACAGGCCGCCGAGGCCGACTCCGCCGTACACCGTGCACCTTTCCGTCGAATTCCAAGCTTTCGTGCCGTCCATTGCGACGCCGCCATTGGCACATTTGGTGCTCTTCATGGCGCACATTCCGTCGCGCGACACGTTGCCTACTTGTGAAGCCATGCATACTCTCCTGAGCACCCGTCTTACCCGCGCGGCACTGAAAGCCGCGCGTCCCGCGCGCCGCCATGTCGTGCGCGCGCTGCGCCATCACGCTACCCGCACCCGCGCGCTGGGTGAACAATGGCGCGACACCCGAGCCGTCGACGGCATTCGCACCTGGTTCAACACGTTCTTCTCCACCTTGCGTCTGCAAGGCAGTTCACGCCGTTTTTCGCTGCGCACGCTGCTGCGCAAACCGACGCCGCTACGCCTCACCGCGCAGCGCGCGCCGGTGGCCGCGCCGCAGAACACGAGCCGCCGCCCGCGTCGCATGTCGACGAACGCCAGCACCGGCTGGTTCGCGTTCGCATTCGCGAGCCGTTAAGACAATTACGGAACGCAGCACGCTTCTTGACCGGCGCGGCTTCAACGGCCGCGTCAATGCGAGAACACATCGCGGCCTTGCAGCCGCCGATCAGCGGCGCAGTAAAGCAACCGGCACAAATGAAAAAACCCCGCCCGGCTGGCGCCAGCGGGGTTTTTTGCTGAAACGGACGGCTTGCGCTTATTCGGCCAGCGCGGCAACCGGTTCCGTGCCGGCGGCTTCGGCGAGCGCCAATGCCTTGTCCGTGGATTCCCACGTGAATTCCGGCTCTTCGCGGCCGAAGTGACCGTAGGCCGCGCTCTTCTCGTAGATCGGGCGCAGCAGGTCGAGCATCTGGATGATGCCCTTCGGGCGCAGGTCGAAATGCTCCTGCACGAGACGCGTGATGGTTGCATCCGACACGCGGCCCGTGCCGAACGTGTTCACCATGACCGACGTCGGCTGGGCGACGCCGATAGCGTACGAGACCTGAATCAGGCAGCGCGAAGCCAGGCCCGCGGCCACGATGTTCTTCGCGACATAACGGCCGGCGTAAGCCGCCGAACGGTCGACCTTGGACGGATCCTTGCCCGAGAACGCGCCGCCGCCGTGCGGTGCGGCACCGCCGTACGTATCGACGATGATCTTGCGGCCGGTCAAACCGCAATCGCCTTGCGGACCGCCGATCACGAAACGACCCGTCGGGTTCACGAGGAACTTGATGTCGCCCTTGATGAGCTCGGCCGGCAGCGTCGGCTTGATGACTTCTTCGATCACGGCTTCGCGCAGCGTGCCCAGATCGATATCCGGCGAATGTTGCGTGGACAGCACCACGGTGTCGATCGCATGCGGCTTGCCGTCGACATAACGCACGGTGACTTGCGACTTCGCGTCCGGACGCAGCCAGGGCAGGCGGCCGTCACGGCGCAGATTCGCCTGACGCTCCACCAGACGGTGCGACAGGTGAATCGGCAGCGGCATCAGTTCCGGCGTTTCTTCGCACGCGTAGCCGAACATCAAGCCCTGGTCGCCGGCGCCTTGATCGAGGTTGTTGTCGTGCGCGCGGTCCACGCCCTGGGCGATGTCCGGCGATTGCTTGTCGTACGCGACGAGCACCGCGCAGCCGCGGTAGTCGATGCCGTAGTCGGTATTGTCGTAGCCGATGCGCTTGATCGTGTTGCGCGCGACCTGGATGTAATCGACGTTGGCGGTGGTGGTGATTTCACCCGCCAGCACGACGAGACCCGTGTTGCACAGCGTTTCCGCGGCGACACGCGAGTATTTGTCCTGAGCCAGAATGGCGTCGAGAATGGCGTCCGAAATCTGATCCGCGACTTTGTCGGGATGGCCTTCGGAAACGGATTCGGAAGTGAAGAGATAGTCGTTTGCCACGTTGCAGACTCCTGTTGTGTGGTTACGGTTGAGTTTCACGTAGCCAGCTTCGGGAGCCTTGAAGCGGCGACGCTTTAGCGGATTACCTTACCAGGCGGCGCAGATCACATGGATTGCAGCCGCCGGCTTCGCCCCGCAAGTTGTCTATTAACTCGGCGAAGCCCTTATTATAGCGACTTCTTATGATTGTCACAGAGTGTCCAAGAGTGCGGTATTACGTCAACTTTTCCGCTTTCCTGAAGCCCGTCTTGTGCCGCGCCTCTTTTCAGGAGGCGGCATGCTGAGCCGCTATGGCGCCAAACTCGCGATCGGGCTGCTGAAACTGTTTGCACTGTTGCCTTATGGTTTCGTGGCCCGTCTCGGCGACGGACTCGGCTGGCTGCTCTATCAGATCCCGAGCCGGCGCAAACGCATCGTCCATATCAATCTGAAGCTGTGCTTCCCCGGTTGGAGCGACGAGCGTCGCGAAGACGTCGCGCAGAAGCATTTCCGTCACGCGATCCGCAGCTACCTCGAACGCAGCGTGCAGTGGTTCGGCTCGGCGAAGAAACTCGAAAAGCTGATCCAGCTCGACAGCGCGATCGATCTGACGGACCCGAATCTGCCGCCCACGCTGTTTCTCGGCTTTCACTTCGTGGGTATCGAGGCCGGTTCGATCTTCCTGAACTATTCGCTCAAGCGCCAATGCGGCTCGCTCTATCAGCCGATGTCGAACCCGGAGCTCGAAGCAGTCGCCAAAGCGGCGCGCGCGCGTTTCGGCGCGGACATGGCGAGCCGCGCCGACAGCGCGCGCATCGTGCTGCGCTGGCTGCGCGAGCGCAAGCCAGTGATGCTCGGCGCCGACATGGATTACGGCGCGCGAAATTCCACCTTCGTGCCGTTTTTCGGCGTGCCGACCTGTACGCTGACCGCGGTGGGACGTCTGGCCAAAGTCGGTCACGCGCAGGTCGTGCCGTTCATCGGCGAGGTGCTGCCGAATTACAAAGGCTACCGGCTGAAAGTATTCAAGCCGTGGGAAAACTACCCGACCGGCGACGACGACGCGGACGCCCGTCGCATGAATGCCTTCCTGGAAGAGCAGATTCCGTTGATCCCCGAGCAATACTACTGGGTCCACAAGCGCTTCAAGACCCGGCCGCCGGGTCAGCCGAGCGTGTATTGAACGGCCGCCTTCGCGGCGCGCGAAGAACGCGCCCTGACACGGAAATAACGCGGCGTTCGGGTGCACCCGTGGGCGCGTCACTTACAATAGCGTGATGAAACTGAAATTCACCAAAATGCACGGTGCGGGCAACGACTTCGTCGTGCTCGACGGCTACACCCAACCGGTCAACCTGACGCCGGCGCAGGTGCGCGCGCTCGCGGACCGGCATTTCGGCGTCGGTGCCGATCAGTTGCTGCTGGTCGAGAAGCCCACGGTGGCCGGCGTCGATTTCAGATATCGCATCTTCAATTGCGACGGCGGCGAAGTCGAGCATTGCGGCAACGGCGCGCGCTGCTTCGTCAAGTTCGTGCGTGACAGTGGCCTCACCGATCAGCGCAGCGTGCGCGTGCAGGTGCAAAAGGGCACCATCACGCTGACCATGCAGGAAAACGGCGAAGTGCTGGTCGACATGGGCACGCCCGTGTTCGACCCGGAACGCGTGCCGTTCGCCACCAAAGGTCTGCAAGGCCGCGGCGAGGGCGCGGACACGCTCTGGCCGCTCGACGTGAACGGCACGACGCGCTGGATTTCGGTGGTGTCGATGGGCAATCCGCACGCCGTGCAAGTGGTCGACGACGTCGAGGCGTTCCCGGTGCTGGTTGAAGGCCCGGTGATCGAACGTCATGCGCGTTTTCCGCAGCGGGTGAACGCGGGCTTCATGCAGATCGTCGGCCGTAGCGAGATCAAGCTGCGCGTGTACGAACGCGGCGCGGGGGAAACGCTGGCGTGCGGCACGGGCGCGTGTGCGGCGGTTGCGGCCGGCATCCGGCGCGGGCTGCTGGACGCACCGGTGCTCGTCCACACGCATGGCGGCAAACTGACCATCACGTGGGACGCCGCGCAAGCAGACCAGCCGCTGCTCATGGCCGGCCCTGCCGCGACGGTTTTCGAAGGCGAAATCGAACTGCCCGACTCATTGGCCGACTCGTTGGCCAATTCACAGGCCGCATAAACTCATTGACCGTTGCGCCGCCCTAAGGCGTTGCCCCGTAGTCCTTTAGCCGAAACCATGAACGATCGCGAAGTCGCCGAATATCTGCTTGCCAATCCTGAATTCTTCGCCGAACACGCGGAAATGCTCGCGACGGTCCGCCTCGCGAACCCGCACGGCAAAGCCGCGGTGTCGCTGCAGGAACGGCAGATGGAAATGCTGCGCGACAAGAACAAGCACCTCGAACGCCGCCTCGCCGAACTCTTGCGCTACGGCCACGAGAACGACAGCATCGCGTCGAAATTCAACCGCTGGACGATTCGCGTGATGGCCGAGCGCGATCCGTATGCGCTGCCGCGCACGATCGCCACCGGTTTGCGCGACATCTTCGACGTGCCGCAAGCCGCGCTGCGCGTGTGGGATGTGGCCGAGCCGTACGCTCAGGCCGACTTCGCGCGCCATGTCGGCGAAGAAGTGCGCATTTTCGCCAACAGCCTGACCACGCCGTATTGCGGTGCGAATACCGGCTTCGAGGCCGCGCAGTGGCTGGTGCCCTCCGTGAGCGCGGTGAGCGACGAGGGCTCGACTGGCCACGCGGCGTCCGAGTCGGCGCACGCTACCGAATCGATCGCGCTGCTCGCGCTGCGCGATCCGGAAGCAAAGGAAGAAGCGCCCACCTTCGGCCTGCTGGTGATGGGTTCGGCCGATTCGCGCCGCTTCCACGACGGCATGGCCACTGATTTCCTGACGCAGATCGGCGCGCTGGCCAGCGCGGCGCTGAGCCGTCTGCTGCCGCGCTGAACGGCGTTCCGCTCCGCCCGCCCCAGCCGCTCGACAAACCCACCGTGACCGCCGCCGACCCGATCGCCGCCTATCTGTCGAACCTCGAACACGAGCGACGGCTCTCGGCGCATACGCTGCGCGGCTACGCCCACGAACTGGAAGAACTCAAGCAACTGGCCAAAGGCCGGCCGCTCGAAAGCCTCACACCCGTGGACATTCGCGGCGCCGTTTCGCGGGCGCACGCGGGCGGCCTTACGGCCCGCTCGATCAGCCATCGGCTGTCGGCGTGGCGCGCGTTTTACCGCTGGCTTGCCGGGCGCGTCGATCTGGCGGCCAATCCGGTCGCGACCGTACGCGCGCCGAAGCAGGCTAAACCGCTGCCCAAAGCGCTATCCGTCGACGACGCCACGCGTCTGATGGAAAGTCCGCCGGCCGCCTCGCCAGAAGGTTTGCGCGATCACGCCATGCTCGAACTGTTCTACTCGTCGGGCTTGCGGCTCGCGGAACTGGTCGGCCTCGACGCCCGTTTCGCCGACGCCGACGGCTACCGCTCGGCCGGCTGGCTCAAGCTCGATTCGGCTGAAGTCGAAGTGCTCGGCAAGGGCAACCGGCGCCGCGTCGTGCCGGTCGGCAGCAAGGCGCTGGAAGCCTTGGGCGCCTGGCTCGCCGTCCGCGATCAGATGGTGAAGCACGACCCGCATCCGCTGTTTCTCTCGGCGCGCGGCAACCGCCTGTCGCCGAACGTCGTGCGTGAGCGCGTGAAGCGCGCGGCGCTGGTCGCCGGCATTCCCGCCAATGTGCATCCGCACGTGCTGCGGCATTCGTTCGCCACGCACGTGCTGCAGTCGAGCGGCGATCTGCGCGCCGTGCAGGAACTGCTCGGCCACGCCAGCATTACCGCGACGCAGGTCTATACCGCGCTCGATTTCCAGCATCTCGCGCACGTCTACGATCAGGCGCATCCGCGCGCCAAAAAACGCGACTGACTCCGCGGTTCGATTCGCGGCGTACGGTCTTCGCCTTCGCTTTACCTGCCGCGCGCGCTGTGCCGCGCGGCCCATTGCTCTCTCTGACACCCTGATGAATACCGTTACGCTCAAACCGTCGAAAGAAAAATCGCTGCTGCGCCGCCATCCGTGGGTCTATGCCAACGCGATCGACCGGATCGACGGCAATCCCGCGCCCGGCGCCACCGTGCTCGTGCGCGCGCACGACGGCCGTTTCCTCGCGCGCGCGGCCTACAGCCCGCATTCGCAGATCCGCGCCCGCGTGTGGAGCTTCGACGAGAGCGAGCCGATCGATCACGCGTTTTTCAAGCGCCGTGTACAGCGCGCGCTCGCGCATCGTCGGAGGATGGTTCACGACACTGGCGCGGTGCGGCTGATCTTTGGCGAAGCGGACGGCCTGCCAGGCTTGATCGTCGATCACTACGTGGCCGAGGACGAAGGCCAGCGCAGCCAGTTGGTCTGTCAGTTCATGGCAGCGGGCGTGGAGGCGTGGAAGGACGCGATCGTCGCGGCGCTGACCGGCGCGACCGGCTGCCCGAACGTTTACGAACGCTCGGATGTGTCGATTCGCCAGAAGGAAGGACTCGAACAGATCACCGGCGTGCTGGCAGGCGAAGCGCCGTCGGAAGCGTTGATCGCGAGCGAAAACGGCGTGCGCTATCACGTCGACGTGCGCAACGGCCACAAGACCGGCTTTTATGTCGATCAGCGCGACAACCGCCTGCTCGTTCAGCAGCTCGCGCAGGACCGCGAGGTGCTGAACTGCTTCTGCTACACCGGCGGCTTCTCGCTGGCGGCGTTGAAAGGCGGCGCCAAACGCGTGGTGTCGATCGATTCGTCGGGCGACGCGCTGGCGATTGCTCAGCAAAATGTGGCGGCCAACGGCTTCGACGCGGAGCGTGCCACCTGGCTCGACGCCGACGCGTTCAAAACGCTGCGCCGCCTTCACGACGAAGGCGAGCGCTTCGACCTGATCGTGCTCGATCCGCCGAAATTCGCGCCGTCGCGTGAACATGTGGACCGCGCGTCGCGCGCCTACAAGGACATCAACCTGACCGGCCTGAAGCTGCTGCGCCCGGGCGGCCTGCTTTTCACCTATTCGTGCTCCGGCGCGATCGACGCCGAACTGTTCCAGAAGATCGTCTCCGGCGCGGCCGCCGATGCGCGCGTGGACGCCCGCATCCTCAAGCGGCTGGGCGCCGGCGTGGATCACCCGCTGCTCACCGCATTCCCGGAAGGCGAATACCTGAAGGGCCTGCTGTTGCAAATCGCCTGATCGCCCATAGTTTCAGGGATATTTCCGGCGCCGGACGCCTGGGCGGGAGTGGACTCGAACCCGGGGCCGCCAGCGTCGCCTTGACAGATATGTTTCAATAACCGCCTGGACAGGGCAGCGCGCCACCCGGCTGCGCGCCCGGCCCACGCATTCGACAACGCACCGTTACACGACCATACAGGCGACCCACATGATCCCAGTCACCATCCTGACCGGCTTTCTCGGCAGCGGCAAAACCACCCTGCTCAAGCGCATCCTGAATGAAAAGCACGGCATGAAGATCGCCGTGATCGAGAACGAGTTCGGCGAAGAGAACATCGACAACGAAATTCTCGTGCAGGACACCGGCGAGCAGATCATCCAGATGAGCAACGGCTGCATCTGCTGCACGATTCGCGGCGACCTGTCGCGCGTGCTGGGCGATCTGGCGGCGCAAAAGCAAGCCGGCACACTGGATTTCGACCGCGTGGTGATCGAAACCACCGGCCTCGCCAATCCGGGCCCGGTTGCGCAGACGTTCTTCATGGACGACCAGATCGCCAATGAATTCCTGCTGGACGCGATCATCACCCTGGTCGACGCGAAGCATGCGAACCACCAGCTGGACGAGCACGAAGTCGTGCAGCGTCAGGTCGGTTTCGCCGATCGCCTGTTCATCACCAAGTCGGATCTGGTCGATGAAAAGCAACTGGCCGATCTGCGCCACCGTCTGCTGCACATGAACCCGCGCGCGGCGATCAAGGTGGTCAATTTCGGCGAGGCGGACATCAAGGAAATCTTCGACCTGCGCGGCTTCAACCTGAATTCGAAGCTCGAGATCGATCCCGACTTCCTCGTCGAAGACGAGCATGCGCACAGCCACGCTCACGCCCATGACGAGCACGGCCATACCCACGACGATCACGCCGATTGCGATCACGACCACGGCAAGTGCGATCACGAAGGCCATGATCACGCGCATCACCACCATGCGCACCATGACGACAAGATCAAGTCGTTCGTCTACCGCAACGACCGGCCGTTCGATCCGAACAAGCTGGAAGACTTTCTCGGCGGCATTCTGCAGATTTATGGCGAGCGCCTGCTGCGCTATAAGGGCGTGCTCTACATGAAGGGCGTCGACCGCAAGGTGGTGTTCCAGGGCGTGCATCAGATGATGGGCAGCGATCTGGCCGCAAAATGGCAGCCGATCGAGAAAAAGACCAACAAGATGGTGTTTATCGGCATTGAACTGCCGCAAGACCTGATCACCGACGGTCTGGACGCCTGCCTCGCCTAAGAAGTCTTCAGCCCCGGCTTGCCCGGGGCTTGTCGTTTACTCAGACCGAAAACCATGCGATGCGGCATACGCCGTGCTACTGGCTGAAACGGAATATGCGGAAGGCGCGCGCCGCCCAAATCGTCTGCTGAATCCGCTTTAACAGCGGCCGAAAGCTCACTGAAAAGTCGCGCGTATGAAAAGCGCGTGAAAACCCTGCTGTATTAAAGCGTGCACGACCATCGCTTTTTGGTCGTGCGCGCGTTATATTTTCGGGATATCGGGGTGCCGTACGGGGATTTTCACCACTTGCGGCGCTAGATTGTGGTTCAGTTACAATACGTGCCCACTGGAGAATGACAACGAATTGCCCGGTCAGCGCGTATCCCGCGACGGGCCTGAAAGGCGCCGGAAAATCTTATCCGGACGATACGCCGACAATGCCGGCTGGCAGCGCCTGAAAAGGCGCGCTGTCGGCAAGCAATGCCTCAGGAGCATTTGAGAATCGGTTTCCAGAGGAGTTCGGCCCCGCATTAGCGTTGCGACGCCCGGCGTGTGGGCGCCAGGCGCTTCGGCGTCACGACAGTCCACTGTCCGTGCCCGCCTTGGCGCTCAGCGTCTTCGAGGCGCATTTGCGGGCAATACGAAAGTGCGGGCACTATGTAAGAGTTTTGCCTCACATTGAAGAAGTAAGCCAGATGACGACGAAACGACTCTTGACCGAAGCCGAAATCCTGAAGATGAGCGACAAGGATTACATGAATGAGGATCAGCTCGCCTTCTTCAAGAACAAGCTCGAACAACTGCAGGCGGATATTCTCCGCAATGCCGGCCAGACGACCGAGAACCTGCGCGAAACCGTAATCGTGCCGGACCCGGCCGACCGCGCAACGATCGAGGAAGAGCATGCGCTCGAACTGCGCACGCGCGACCGCGAGCGCAAGCTGCTGAAGAAGGTGCAGCAGTCCATCGCGCGCATCGACTCGGGCGACTACGGCTGGTGCGAAGAAACCGGTGAGCCGATCGGCATCCCGCGTCTGCTCGCACGGCCCACGGCCACCCTGTCGCTCGAAGCGCAGGAACGCCGCGAACTGCGCCAGAAGCTGTTCGGCGACTGAATGCTTGCGGCGCGGCTTCGGCTCCGCGCCCTGAAACGCTGCTTCGTCGAGAGGCGCACGGTGAGCCGTGCGCCTTTTTGTTTTGTGTGCCGCATATTCGGGGCATTGCCGTCGTGCAGGCTATCACCCACCTTGCCTCGACACCTTCTTGTCGGCGTAACCGACGCGTTCGCTCCTGAGTCCATCTGTATTTGTCCTATGCCATTTGCCGGCTCGGGACCGCGATTCGTGCTATCCCGGCTCCGCGCCGTCCAATGCCGCGCGGACGCGCACCTCGCACCAATTCACGGGTTTTTTGTCTTATGCCATTTGCCGGCTCTTGATATGACCGCGCACGCCCTAAAATAAATCGGACATGCGCTGCACGAGCGCGCGCCGGCCGGTTCGTTTGTTAGCGTCGCGCGCCGTCCGCTTTCAGGATTCATGCGGTAGCGCAGTGCGCTGCCGCGTCCTACCCGTTTTGCAAAGAGGAACGCATATGGAGCAATTTCACGGCACGACGATCGTCTCCGTGCGCCGCGGCGACAAAGTCGCGCTCGGCGGCGACGGCCAGGTGACGCTAGGCAACATCGTCATGAAAGGCGGTGCGAAGAAAGTCCGGCGCATCTATAACGGCAAGGTGCTGGTCGGCTTCGCCGGTGGCACGGCCGACGCCTTCTCGCTGCTCGACCGCTTCGAAGCGAAGCTGGAAAAACATCAGGGCAACCTCACGCGCGCCGCCGTCGAACTCGCCAAAGACTGGCGCACCGACCGCATGCTGCGCCGTCTCGAAGCCATGCTGATCACCGCGGACGCCACTACCACGCTCGTCATCACCGGCAACGGCGACGTGCTCGATCCGGAAGGCGGCATCTGCGCGATCGGTTCCGGCGGCGCTTATGCGCAAGCCGCCGCGACCGCGCTCGCTCACAACACGGAACTGTCGCCCCGTGAAATCGTGGAAAAGTCGCTGGAGATTGCCGGCGACATGTGCATCTACACGAACCATAACCGCGTTATCGAGACGATCGAGTAAGGACCCACGATGAGCACCATGACCCCTGCCGAGATCGTCTCGGAACTCGACAAACACATCATCGGCCAAGGCCGCGCGAAAAAAGCGGTGGCTGTGGCGCTGCGCAATCGCTGGCGCCGTCAGCAGGTTGAAGATCCGCTGCGTCAGGAAATCACGCCAAAGAACATTCTGATGATCGGGCCGACTGGCGTCGGCAAGACCGAAATCGCGCGGCGTTTGGCAAAACTAGCCGACGCGCCGTTCATCAAGATCGAAGCAACCAAGTTCACCGAAGTCGGCTATGTGGGCCGTGACGTGGACAGCATCGTGCGCGACCTGATCGAAATTTCGGTCAAGCAGACGCGCGAAACGGAAATGCGCAAAGTGCGGACCAAGGCCGAAGATCAAGCCGAAGACCGCATCCTCGACATTCTGCTGCCGAGCGCGCGGCCCGTCGGCTTCGGCGCGAGTTCCAGCGCCGCCGATACCGTCGACGAAAGCAGCACTACGCGCCAGACATTCCGCAAGCGCCTGCGCGAAGGCCTGCTCGACGACAAGGAAATCGAGCTCGATGTGGAACAGCCGCAAGTCGGCATGGACATCATGGGGCCGCCGGGCATGGAAGACATGACCGAGCAGATCCGTTCGATGTTCGCGAACATCGGCGGCGGCAAGAAAACGCGCCGCAAGCTGAAGGTGAAAGAAGCGCTGAAGGTTCTCACCGACGAAGAAGCCGGCAAGATGCTGAACGACGAAGAGGTGAAAACCAAGGCCGTGCAGAACGTCGAGCAGAACGGCATTGTGTTTCTCGACGAGATCGACAAGATCGCCTCGCGCAACGAAGCCGGCGGCGGTGAAGTTTCGCGTCAGGGCGTGCAGCGTGATTTGTTGCCGCTGGTCGAAGGCACCACGATCAACACCAAGTACGGCATGGTGAAGACCGATCACATTCTGTTCATTGCGAGCGGCGCATTCCACCTGGCCAAACCGAGCGATCTGATTCCGGAACTGCAAGGCCGCTTTCCGATCCGTGTCGAACTGGACTCGCTCTCGGTGAACGACTTCGAATCGATCCTCGTGTCCACGGATGCGAGCCTCGTCAAGCAATACCAGGCACTGCTCGCCACCGAAGACGTGCACCTCGAATTCGCCGACGACGGCATTCGCCGCCTCGCGGAGATCGCGTACTCGGTGAACGAAAAGACCGAGAACATCGGCGCACGGCGTCTCTACACGGTAATCGAAAAGCTGCTCGAAGAAGTTTCGTTCGCGGCCGGCAATCACTCGGGCCGGACGGTGCAGATCGACGCGGCTTATGTCGATCGCGCGCTGAACGAAGTGGCGGAAGACGAGGATCTGTCGCGCTACGTGCTGTGATGCCGAAGCCGGGATCGGCCCAGGCTGTTACCGTGCTGACAGTTTGAGGCGGATCGCGCGCGACGCATACAAAAAACGGGCTGCCTTTGATAAGGCAGCCCGTTTTTATTTGCTTACGGCAAGCGGTGCCAGGACACCGTCTCTTACTGCTTGACCGGCCGCTTCGCCAGCTTGCGCTGCAGCGTGCGCCGATGCATGTTCAACGCGCGCGCGGTAGCCGAAATATTGCCGCCGTGCTCGGCGAGCACGCGTTGAATATGCTCCCACTCCAGACGCGCCACCGACAATGGCGTGGGATGCTCGATCGCCTCTTCTGCTTGCAACGCGCTTGCTTCGCTTTGCAGCGCCGACAGAATCGTCTCGACGTTGGCAGGCTTGGCCAGATAGTTATCGGCACCGTCTTTCACCGCCTGCACCGCGGTGGCGATGCTCGCATAGCCGGTCAGGACCAGCATGCGCGCGTCGGGCTGCAAATCGCGCAACGGCGCGACCAGCGTGAGGCCTGAGTCGTTGCCGAGATGCAGATCCACCGTGATCTGGCTGAACTTCTGCTGATTCGCCAGCTTGATGGCCTCATCCGCGTTGTGCGCCTCGCTCACCGTGTACCCGCGCCGGGTGAGCCCACGAGCGAGGATGCCGGAGAACACCTCATCGTCGTCGATCACCAGAAAATTCATATCGCTCATGCCTGTTTCTCCGTGTTGGATGGCGCAGCGCCTTGACGGCCTTTGCCAGAAAATTTGCGTCCGGCGAGCGGCAGCTTAAGGACCGCGCGCGTGCCGCGCGGCTTGATCGTGCTGACATCGGTCAGTTCGATTGATCCATTCAGGCGCGCCGCCGCCGAAAAAGCCAGATAGAGGCCGACACCGTGCCCACCTTGCGTACTCTCGACCGGCATCGCTCCGAGCGAGCCGCGCAACGTGGCCGGAATGCCCGGGCCTGCATCACATACTTCGAAGACGATCTGGTCGCCGCGCGCCGCTAGCGCGCAGGACAGCGTCACGTGATCGCGGCTTGCACGCGCGGCGTTGTCGAGCAAAATCGTGAGAATCTGACTCACGGCCACCGTATCGTCAAGACTGACATCCGCCGGCGGCACGCCAACCCGCTCGAATTTCACATGCGGATGACGCAAGCGCCACTGCTCGGCAAACGATTCGAGCCACTCGCCGACCTGCTGCCGGTTAGTGGTTATCGACGCGCGGCTGCGCAAGCGCGCAAGCGCCGACGTACACAGTGTCATTTGCTGTTCGAGCAATTCGAGATCGGCGCTATAAGGCGCAAGTCCCTTATCGGAACGCGCTGCATCTCGCAATTCTTCGGACAACATGGCAATTGTAGACAACGGCGTACCGATTTCGTGTGCCACGGTAGCCGCCTGCACACCCAAAGCAACCGCGCGTTCGTCGTGAAGCAAGCGCTGCTGCGCGTCTCCGAGCGCTGCGTCACGTAGCCGCAATGCCCTCGACATGCGCGCAACGAACCATGCAATGAGGCCGACGCTGACCATGAAGTTCACCCACATGCCCGCGCGGTAGTAGTCGAACAGGTTCGCCGGATTGTCGAGATTCAGCGGTACAGAATCGAAACCGAGCACCGCGTAGCAGGCCACGGCGAACGCTGCGAGCCACGCCATCAGATGCCACGGCAGCACGGCCGCGGCGATGGCAAGCGAGGGCAGATAGAGCGAAACGAATGGATTGGTGGTGCCGCCGGAAAGAAACAGCAGCGCGGACAACGCGCCCAGATCGACCCATATCTGGCCGAACAACTCCATGTTGGATTCGGGACGCTGCTGCGAGACGCGCCACCACGTGATTGCGTTGAAGATCACTTCGAGCGCGATCACCAACAGCATGGCGGGCAACGGCAAGTGCACGCCGATGAAGATCTGCACGAAGGCAATCGTCATCAACTGGCCAATGATCGCGAGACTGCGCAGCCAGAACAGATGCCCGAGATTGACGCGGCCAGTGTTGGTGATTCGTTGCATGGCTTTAATTTTGATTTACCTGTTCAGACTAGTCCGACTTACCTCGCGGCCTTGCGTCGGTAACATGGAATTTTTTGTGATAGCGCCTAACGGGAACGAACTTTTCTTCGGCTCCTCCTTCGCGCAACCCTTCCATGCTACCGACTTCCCACAGCGAGGCCGACGCCTCTTCAGCTTTCCTGACTGTTCTGCGACAAGCCGTCGCAGCCAGGCAAACCGGTACGGCGCAAGCCGACGCCGACTGTCTCGACGCTGCGGCGCGAATTCGTCCACTCGACCACGCATCGCTCGATTCGCTCGTGGCCAAGCTGCTCGAAGAACACCGTTCCGGCGACGCAATCGAACTCGCCGCCATTATTGCCCAACTCGATCCGCGCAACGCTCTTGCGCACTTTCGCCTCGGCTACTCGTTGCAGATGGCGAAGCGGCATGCCGAAGCCATCGCACCTTATCGCCAGGCACTCGCCATCGAACCGCGTTTGCCGCGCCTGCGCAACAATCTCGCCGCCGCGTTGACGTTCACCGGCGGCGACCTGAACGAACGGATCGCGCTGCTGGAAAATGCCGTCCGCGATGACCCCGATGAAGGCGACGGCTGGACCAATCTCACGCACGCTTACCGTACGAAAATGGATCTGCCGCGCGCGCTCGAAGCCGGCGCAAAGGCAATGCAATGCGCGCCGCATAGCCCGCTCGCGCACAACAACTATGCGCTGACGCTGCGAGAGGCGCAACGCTGGGACGACGCGATGCAAGCTGCCCAAACCGCTTGCGCGCTGGCCCCCAACGACGCCTCCATGCGCTCTAATCTCTCCATGCTGCAACTCGTGCGTGCCGATTACGAGCACGGCTGGGCATCGCATGAAGCGCGCTGGGACGGCTCTGCCGAATTGGGCGGCAACCGTCCGATGATGCCGGCGCCGCTTTGGCGTGGCGAACCGCTCGCCCGGAAGACATTGCTCGTGTGGGGCGAGCAAGGCATGGGCGACCTGTTGCAGTTCTGCCGCTACATTCCGATGCTGGCCGAGCGCGTGCATCGCGAAGGCGGCCGTCTCATCTGGAATTCGTTCCCGCAGATGGGCGCACTCCTTAAGCGCAGCCTCGGCGGTCATGCGGACGAGTTTTCAGCCGGTGGCGGCGTCGAAACGCTGCCGTCGTTCGATTACGAGATTCCGTTGCTGAGCCTGCCGCTGATTTTCGACACGCACGAGGCGACGATTCCGGCGGCGCCCTATTTGCGGGCGGACCCGGCGGGGACCAAATCGTGGCAAGAGCGGCTGGCAGGGGAATCGCGGCTCAAGGTCGGGCTAACGTGGACCGGCAGCCACGGTCATCAACGCAATCCGTTCCGGCGCGTCGGCTGGGAGCGCTATGCGGCTCACTTCGGCGGCATGCGGGACGTGGCGTTCTATTCACTGCAGCCGGGCGCCGGCGCGGACGTGACGGCGGCACGCGCGGCCGGCTTGCCGATGACCGACCACACCGCCAAATTCGCGACCTTCGACGATACGGCCGCGTTTGTCGGCGCGCTCGATCTCGTCATTACGGTTTGCACCTCGGCGGCGCATCTGAGCGGCGCAATCGGCCAGCGCACCTGGGTGCTGCTCGACGTCAACCCGCATTGGGTCTGGTTGCTCGACCGTCACGACAGCCCGTGGTATCCAAGCGCCACGCTTTACCGGCAGCCACAATTCGGTGAGTGGGAGCCGGCGCTGGAAGCCGTCGCGCGTGACCTGAGCGCGCTTGCGGCGCAGCACTGCCGGACGGCGTAAGCGAGCGGAGCTTGCGTGGGCAGATCGCGCTACCGTAAGCCGATGGCGCTATTACAAGCCGGGGGCGCTCTAGCAAGTCGGCGGCGGGGAGACCGTAGCCAGTGCGCCCTCGTCAATCGGCAACACTCCCGGCCGCCGACGGCATTTCCCCGAACTACGCCGCTTCTCCCAGCCTCCCCCTCCAATCACGCGCCGCCGGTCCTCGCCTGAGCCGCCTGCGCAATCTCCGCCGCAAGACATTCAGGACACAGACAGCGCCTAGCCGGATCGAGCCGGTCCACCGGCAACGGCGGCATCTCGCGGCACCAGCAGTCGAATGGCTGCCCATGCATGGCGCAATCGAACGCGTTGCCGCAGCGCGGGCAGCGCGCGCTGCCTTGAGAACGGGAAACGGACGGTTTCATGACGGGCCGGATACCCTCGCTTCAGCCGTGATCAGGAAATGATGCCACGACTGGCGAACCGCCGTGAGTCGTCCGTTCGGCTAGTTCACAAGCGCCTCAAAAGCGCGGTACGCTTCGTCGTTTGCTGGCGAGTGCTGGCAGTGATTGCGCGGTGCGCAAAGCCCATGGCGCCCGCCGCTCGCGCAACTATCGAAAACCCTGTTGCAGCGCGCCAGTCCTGTACAATTCGCCCTGTTTTAACTGTTCCGTGCCTGAGCCTGCCGCCATGTCCGAGCTTCCCGACCTTTCGCAGATCGCGCCCACCCTCAAGGCTGAAATCCTGGCCGAGGCGCTCCCCTACATTCGTCAGTATCACGGTAAGACCGTGGTCATCAAATACGGCGGCAACGCCATGACCGAAGAGCGGCTCAAGCAAGGCTTCGCGCGCGACGTGATCCTGCTCAAGCTGGTCGGCATCAATCCGGTCATCGTGCACGGCGGCGGTCCGCAAATCGACCAGGCGCTGAAGAAGATCGGCAAACAGGGCACATTCATCCAGGGCATGCGCGTCACCGACGAAGAGACGATGGAAGTCGTCGAATGGGTGCTCGGCGGCGAAGTGCAGCAGGACATCGTCACGCTGATCAACCACTTCGGCGGCCACGCGGTCGGCCTGACGGGCAAGGACGGCGGCCTGATCCACGCGCGCAAGATGCTGATGCCGGATCGCGACAATCCCGGTCAGTACGTGGATATCGGGCAAGTGGGCGAAGTCGAGGCGATCAATCCGGCGGTCGTGAAGGCGCTGCAAGACGACGCGTTCATTCCAGTGATCTCGCCGATCGGTTTCGGCGAAGACGGCCTGTCGTACAACATCAACGCGGATCTGGTCGCGGGCAAGCTGGCGGTGGTGCTGAACGCCGAAAAGCTCGTCATGATGACCAACATCCCCGGCGTGATGGACAAGGAAGGCAATCTGCTGACCGATCTGTCGGCGCGCGAAATCGACGGTCTGTTCGCCGACGGTACGATCTCCGGCGGCATGCTGCCGAAAATCTCGTCCGCGCTGGACGCGGCCAAGAGCGGCGTGCGCTCGGTGCACATCATCGACGGCCGTATCGAGCACTCGGTGCTGCTGGAAATTCTCACCGAACAGCCGTTCGGCACGATGATCCGCTCGCATTGATTCCTGCCTCAAACCCGGCGCGCGCAGCACGTCAACATGGCGTGCTTCGCGTGCCGTGCAGTTGCGCTGCACACTCGTACAGCGCGCGCTGCACCTTCGGCGGCTCGCAGCAAAGCACCGCCACGAAGCACCAACCCGTTCCCTCTTCCTTTCCCGCTACCCGCACCGTGAACCGTTCGCGTTCGCCGCGTGAGGCAACTGTTCGCGCCTGAACGGCGTCCTCCACCATGCGCACTCCCACCTCCCGAAACCGTCGTCCGCATATCGCAGGTGGCCGTCCGGTCTGGCTGTTCGATCTCGACAACACGTTGCATCAGGCGTCGCACGCGATCTTTCCGGCAATCAATGAAGGGATGACGCAGTACATCATCGACGCGCTGCAAGTCGACCTCGACGAAGCCAACCGTCTGCGCACCGGCTACACGCAACGTTATGGCGCAACGCTGCTGGGCCTGATGCGCCACCATCCGCTCGATCCGAACGACTTCCTCAAGGTCGTGCACACTTTCCCCGATCTCGGCTCGATGATCCGCCATGAGCGCGGCGTCGCGCGCCTTGTGGCTGCCCTGCCGGGCCGCAAGATCGTGCTGACCAACGCGCCCGAGGCCTATGCGCGCGCCGTGCTCGCCGAACTGCGTATCGAGCGGCTGTTCGAACAGGTGATTGCCATCGAGCATATGCGCGATCGCCGCCGTTGGCGCGCCAAACCCGATCACGCGATGCTGCGCAAGGCCATGCGCGACGCGCACGTTTCGCTGAAGGACGTGATCCTCGTCGAGGACACGCGCTCGCATCTGAAGAACTACCGGCGGCTCGGCATCCGCACGGTGTGGATCACCGGCCATCTGCCGCGCAAGCCGCACGCGGACGGCGTGCCGACACGCCTGCCGGGCACCGGCCGGCCACACTATGTCGATAGAAGCATTCGTTCGTTAAAATCGCTACGACTGAGCACCCGCTCGGTTCGATTGAAGAGACAGCAGACGGGACGACAGCCATGCAGCCGATCGACAAGCCTGACGAAGTCTTAACCGAACACGAACCGAACCCCACGCTCGCCGCCCCGCGCGCGCAGCGCCTGAAGCCGGGCGAGCGCCGCGTGCACATTCTCCAGACGCTCGCCGCGATGCTGGAGGCGCCCAAGAGCGAAAAGATCACCACCGCGGCGCTGGCCGCCCGGCTCGGCGTATCGGAAGCCGCGCTGTACCGTCATTTCGCCAGCAAGGCACAAATGTTCGAAGGGCTGATCGAGTTCATCGAGCAAAGCATCTTCGGGCTGATCAACCAGATCGCCGGCAAGGAAAGCAACGGCGTGCTGCAGGCGCGCTCGATTGCGTTGATGCTGCTCAACTTCCCCGCGAAGAACCCCGGCATGACGCGCGTGCTGACGTGCGAGGCGCTGGTCGGCGAGCATGAACGGCTGACCGAGCGCGTCAATCAGATGCTGGAGCGCGTCGAGGCGTCGTTGAAGCAATGTCTGCGGCTTGCGCAAATGGAGGCGAACAGCACTGCGAATTCTGGTGAGAACGACGTCCCGCTGCCCGCCGGCTACGATCCCGCGATTCGGGCGAGTCTGCTGCTGAGCTATATCATCGGCCGCTGGCACCGCTATGTGCGCAGCGGCTTCGCGCGCTCGCCCGCCGAACACGCCGACGCGCAACTGCTCCTGATTCTTCAGTAGTCCGCGCGGCATGCGCCACGCCATGCTCCACGCCCGCGACGCTGCCGCACGAAAATTTCCGCTATACTTTGCGCCTGACTGCGGCACCTCGAACCCTCAAGGACCGCTGTCCGCAACACCCCGAACACCTGCTTGAAAACCTGTTTGAACACCTGATACGCGCCGATTTGCTGACTCGATTGCGGGCGCGCGAACTGCCGGGAACGTCTCCCTGCGGTTCACTATAAATGCGGCTAAAGAGGTCGTCAGCCGCGCACACAGTCCTTCCTCCGTGCTCTCGCCGACGCCGTTTAGCCGCCCTGTTTTGATAAATGGCGGAATGAATGGAATCGATCGGTATCGTCGCTCCCCACAAAATGCATTTCACCGAGCCACTGCAATTGCAGAACGGCAGCTCGCTGGCCGGTTACGACCTGATGGTCGAGACCTACGGCACGCTCAACGCCGCGCGTAGCAACGCGGTGCTGGTGTGCCACGCGCTCAACGCGTCGCACCACGTGGCAGGTGTGTACGCCGACAATCCCAAGGACATCGGCTGGTGGGACAACATGGTCGGCCCGGGCAAGCCGCTCGACACCGACAAATTCTTCGTGATCGGCGTGAACAACCTGGGATCGTGCTTCGGCTCGACCGGGCCGATGAGCATCGACCCGGCCACCGGCAATCCCTACGGCGCGGCCTTTCCCGTCGTGACGGTGGAAGACTGGGTCAACGCCCAGGCGCGCGTCGCCGATCAGTTCGGCATCACGCGCTTCGCGGCGGTGATGGGCGGCAGCCTCGGCGGCATGCAGGCGCTCGCGTGGAGCATGATGTATCCGGAGCGCGTCGGGCATTGCATCGTGGTCGCGTCCACGCCGAAATTGTCGGCGCAGAACATCGCGTTCAACGAGGTCGCGCGCTCGGCGATCCTGTCGGACCCGGATTTTCACGGCGGCAACTACTACGCGCACAACGTGAAACCGAAGCGCGGCTTGCGCGTCGCGCGCATGATCGGCCACATCACGTATCTGTCGGACGACGACATGGCCGAGAAATTCGGCCGCTCGCTGCGCCGCGCGGAAGGCGCGGTGGACGCGTACAACTTCAACTTCGACGTGGAGTTCGAAGTGGAGTCGTATCTGCGTTATCAGGGCGACAAATTCGCCGACTACTTCGACGCGAACACCTACCTGCTGATCACGCGCGCGTTGGATTACTTCGATCCGGCCAAGGCTTTCGACGGCGATCTGACAGCCGCCGTCGCGCACACCACGGCGAAATATCTGATCGCCAGCTTCTCGACCGACTGGCGTTTCGCGCCGGCTCGCTCACGCGAATTGGTGAAGGCGCTGCTCGACCACAAGCGCACCGTAACGTATGCGGAAATCGACGCGCCGCACGGCCACGACGCCTTCCTGCTCGACGACGCGCGCTATCACAACCTGATGCGCGCCTACTACGAACGTATTGCAAACGAGGTGAACGCATGAACCAGCGAGCACTCGATTACCTGGCGCTGCGCCCGGACTTCCGCGCGATCGCGCGCTGGGTCGAACCGCGCGCCACGGTGCTGGACCTGGGCTGCGGCGACGGGTCGCTGCTGTCGTTGCTGACCGAAGAACTGGACGTGCAGGGCTACGGCATCGAGATCAACGACGCGGGCGTGCTGGCGTCGACGCAAAACGGCGTCAACGTGATCCAGCAGAATCTGGAAGACGGCCTGCGCCTGTTCGAAGACGGCAGCTTCGATTTCGCGATTCTGTCGCAGACGCTGCAAACCATTCATCAGACGGCGGCGATCCTGCGCGAGACCGTGCGGGTCGGCAAGGAATGCATCGTGTCGTTCCCGAACTTCGGCTACTGGGCGCATCGGCTCTCGGTGCTGCAAGGCCGCATGCCGGTGTCGAAGTCGCTGCCTTATCAGTGGCACAACACGCCGAACGTACGGGTGCTGACGATCGAGGATTTCGAGGCGCTCGCGCCGGAAGTCGGCATCGAAATTCTCGACCGCGTGGTGCTGCACGACGGTCAGGTGGTGCGCTGGGGCGTGAACTGGCGTGGTAGTCTTGCGGTCTATCGCGTCAAGAAAAGCTAACGCAAGTCATACACATGTCGAACCCGCCGCACGAGGCGCCTGCACTTACCGCTCACGAAGAACATCCCGGCTGGCGCGCGTTCCTGAATACGCGCATGCTGATCTGCGTCTTTCTCGGCTTTACGTCGGGATTGCCGCTGTTCACGCTCGTCTATCTGGTGCAGGCGTGGTTACGCTCAGAAGGCGTCAATCTGAAAGAGATCGGCCTCTTTGCGCTGATCCAGTTCCCGTACACCTGGAAATTCATCTGGGCGCCGCTGATGGACCGCTACGTCCCGCGTTTTCCGGGCTGGCGTCCGGGCAGGCGGCGCGGCTGGATGCTAGTCACGCAGATTCTGGTGGCTGGCGCCATCGCCACCCTGGGGTTCGTGTCGCCCAAAGATTCGATCTGGACGGTCGCGGCTTTGACCGCGCTGGTCGCGTTCTTCGGCGCGAGTCAGGACATCGTGATCGACGCCTACCGGCGCGAGCTGTTGAGCGATACGGAGCAGGGTCTCGGCAACGCGGTGCACGTGAACGCCTACAAGATCGCGGCACTGGTGCCCGGTTCGCTCGCGTTGATCCTGTCCGACCATTTGCCTTGGACCACCGTTTTTATCGTGACGGCCGCGTTCATGCTGCCCGGCATGGTGATGACGCTGGTCGTGCGCGAACCCGAAGTACACGGCACGCCGCCGAAAAATCTGCGCGAAGCGATCGTGCAGCCGTTCAAGGAATTCATTCAGCGCGACGGCTGGCGCGGCGCGCTGTTCGTGCTCGGTTTCATCTTTCTGTACAAGCTCGGCGACACGATGGCGACCACGCTGTCCACCTCGTTCTTTCTCGATATCGGCTTTTCGCGCACGCAGATCGGGGTGATCGCGAAGACCACCGCGTTCGGTGCGAGCCTCGCGGGCGGGATCGTCGGCGGGATCTGGCTGATGAAAATCGGCATTGGCCGCGGGCTGTGGATCTTCGGCGTCCTGCAGATGGTGTCGACGCTCGGGTTCGCGTGGCTCGCCCATCTCGGGCCGGCCTCGCCCGGTCTCGTGGCGATTTACGACATCGCCGTCTGGCTGAGCGAAGGCACGACGAAGCTGCTGGCGCTGGTGGGCGTCGATTGGGCCGTGCAGCTCGAGCCGCGCTCCGTTGCGCTGGCGCTTGTCTACGGGCTGGAAACCTTTGCCACAGGGCTGACGATGGCGGCATTCACCGCCTATATCGCCAGCACCACCGATCCGCGCTACACCGCCACCCAGTTCGCGCTCTTCACGAGCCTCGCTTCGGTGCCGCGCACGCTGGCTTCCGCGGCGAGCGGCTACGTGGTCGCGCAGATCGGCTGGTTCGACTACTTCATCGTTTGTACCGCGCTGGGGTTGCCCGGCATGTTGCTTCTACTGCGCATCGCGCCGTGGAGGAAGCCGTCGTGAAGGCGCTTCTTCCGATGGGCGCGGCGCGCTCGATTACGTCCCGGCGCCGTGCGGTCAAGAGCAGCCGCGTGGCGCTGCACGCAATCTGTGCGCTGGGCTGTGTGAGCCTGACGCTGGCCGCACCGTTGAACGCCTATGCGGCAGCCATGCCGACCGCGGCTCCCAGCGCACCCGCGGCGGCGCCGGCGCCGGCCACGACCTCAGCGCCGACGGCGAAGCCCACAGCGACGGCTGCCGCGAGCCCTGAAAGCGCGACATCCGCGGCACAAGGTGCGAACAATGCAGCCAGCGCGGCGAGTACGGGCAGCGCGGCCGCCGCTACAATGCCGCCTTCATCGCCCTCGTCTCCCCAATCGACGCCGCCGGCTCCGGTCACCGCCAGAACACCCGCTGCGACATTTTCACCGCCCGCGGCCGCCAAAGCGCCTGCCGTCCCGTCGATGTCCGCCCCGGCGTCCGCGTCGTACACCCCGAATACGCAGTTGCGTTACGGCGGCTATCTGGTGTTCCGCAACCTGATCCCATCGCCGATGCTCGAGGCGCAAGCCGCCGACGAATTCAGCCAGATCACCTACGGCGCCGAGCACTCGAACCGTCTGTACGCCGACACCGACGCGCACGTCACACGCGTGCGCTCCATCGTCGACAAGATGATTCCGTATTCGCTCAAATGGAATGAGCGGGCCAAAAACTGGAAGTGGGATGTGGCCGTGGTGCGCTCGCCCGATATCCGCATGTACTGTCTGCCGGGCGGCAAGATCGTCGTGTACGGCGGACTGCTCGACCGCGCGCGTCTGAACGACAACGAACTGGGCATGCTGATCGGCCACGAGATCGCTCACGCGTTGCGCGAACATGCGCGCGAGCGGCTCGGCCAATTGCAGGCGAGCCAGCTCGACTCGTCCGGCACGATCCCGCAGCTATTCGGGCTCGCCGATCTGGGCGCGGCACCGCTCGGCATCGGCTCGCGCCTGCTGGAAATGAAGTACGAAAATACCGACGAGACCGAAGCCGACGTGATCGGCAGCGATATCGCATCGCGCGCCGGCTTCGATCCGCGCGCGGCGGTCACGTTGTGGGACAAATTGGCACAAGCCACGCGCGGCAATCGCGATCAGGGCTTCATCTACGTGCATCCCTACACGCCGGCGCGCCGTCAGGACATCATCAAGCGCTTGCCGGACATGCTGCCGCTCTACGCGAAGGCGATCGGCAAGACCGTGGACGCGCTGCCGGACTACGCCGGCATGGGCCGTCCGCGCCGCAAACTGGCGGGCGATTGAGGTGCGCGGGCCTCAAGCGTCCGCTACTTCCGCTACATCGCTTTACACAAGGCCAACTTCGGGTTCACTTGCCGCGCGCTCGCGTTCTTGCCTGACAAGGCGAGACTTTAGCCTCGCTTGCCGTGCTTACTTCTTCACCTTGTGGTCGTAATCCACCGTCAGCGGCGCATGGTCGCTGAACTTGATATCGCGGAACACATCGGTGCGTTTCGCCTTGCTCGCGATACCCGGCGTCGCGATCTGATAATCGATCCGCCACCCAACGTTCTTCGCGTAAGCCTGGCCGCGATTGCTCCACCACGTGTACTGTTCCGGCCGCTGGTCGAGCGTGCGGAACACGTCGACGTAACCCACTTCATCGAATAGTTTGGTGAGCCATGCGCGCTCTTCCGGCAGGCAACCCGAATTCTTCTGGTTGCTCTTCCAGTTCTTGATATCGATTTCCTTGTGGACGATGTTGACGTCGCCGCACACGATCACTTCACGCTCCTGGGACAGTTCCGCGAGATGCGGCATGAACTCGTCCATGAAACGGTATTTGGCCTGCTGGCGTTCGTCGCCGCTCGACCCCGAGGGCACATACACCGAAATCACCGATAGCTTGCCGAAACGCAGTTCGACATAACGCCCTTCCGGGTCGAACTCCTCGCTGCCAAAACCGATCACCACTTCGTCCGGTTCGTGACGCGTGTACACGCCAGCGCCGCTATAACCCTTCTTCACGGCGTGCTGAAAATAGCCGGTGAAGTTGTGCGGCGCCATGAATTCCGGCGTCATGTCGTCTTGTGAGCATTTGATTTCCTGCACGCACAGCACGTCGGCTTTCTGTTCGCCGAACCAGTCGAAAAAGCCTTTCTTCGCCGCTGAGCGGATGCCGTTCAGGTTGGCGGTAATCACACGCAACATGTCGTTCCTTTATGTTCGATTCGTTGATGAAGCGAAAGGCGCGGTCACTCGACCTTGATGCCCTTCAGCGATTCTTTGGCGGGCGGATATTCGAGCTTGAGCGCTTCGAACGTGCGCAACAACAACTCCGCGACCATCACATTGCGGTGCGTCTTCGAGTCGGCCGGGATCACGTACCACGGCGCGTATTCCGTCGATGTCGCCGCCAACGCGTCCTGATACGCGGCCTGATATTGGTCCCACTGCTTGCGCGCTTCGAGATCGGCGACGTCGAATTTCCAGTGCTTGCTCGGATCGTCGATGCGTGCCTGCAGACGCTCGCGCTGCTCGTCTTTCGAAATGTGCAGCATGCATTTGACGATCGCCGTGCCGCTATCCGCCAGCAACGCTTCGAACTGGCGGATGTGGCAGCAGCGTTGCACGAAGGCTTGCTCATCCAAAGTGCCGAGCACGGCGGGGACCAGCAGATCTTCGTAGTGACTGCGATTGAAGATCGTCAGCTCACCGGCGGCCGGCGCTTGCGCATGCACGCGCCAGAGAAAGTCATGCGCGAGTTCGACGGGCGTCGGCGCCTTGAACGGCAAGATGCGCAAACCGAGCGGATCGACCTCGTGAAACACGGCACGGATCGTACCGTCCTTGCCGCTCGTGTCCATGCCCTGCAGCACCAGCAACACGCGGCGCGTTCGCTGCGCGTGCAAACATTCTTGCAGCGTGTCGAGCTTCGCGCCGATCTCCGACAGACGCGCCTTGTCGGTATCTTTCGAGCCGGTCGAAAACGGCTTGGCGGCCGGGTCGAAATCGCTCAGCGAGAATTTGATTTTTTTCTTGCTGTCGTCGAAATACGGCACGCGGAAATCGTCGAGTTCGGGTTGCTTGGCCATCCACACACTCCCCTGATCTGCGTTTGCTTAAATGGACCCGCAAAATGAAACGGGCCGTTGCCCCACTTTCGTTGCCGGCAACAGCCCGTGCTGACCTGAGCATTGACGCTTCAGTCGTTCACGCTCAACTTAACTTCGACTCAGGACAGCTTCTTCTTCAGCAGTTCGTTCACCTGCGCCGGATTGGCCTTGCCCTTGGTTGCTTTCATGGCCTGACCGATCAGCGCGTTGAATGCCTTTTCCTTGCCGGCGCGGAATTCCTCGACCGACTTCGGGTTCGCGGCGAGCACTTCGTCGATGATCGCTTCCAGCGCGCCGGTATCCGAAATCTGCTTCAGCCCCTTCGCCTCGATGATGCGATCGGCGGCGGATTCGTCCGTGGCTTTCTCTTCCCAGATCGCGAGGAAAATTTCCTTGGCGATCTTGTTGGAGATCGTGCCGTCGGCGATACGCTGCAGCAGCAACGCGAGTTGCGCGGACGACACCGGATTCTCAGCAATGTCGAGACCCTCGCGATTCAATTGCGACGACACTTCGCCCATCAGCCAGTTAGCGGCGACCTTGGCGTTGGCCGGACCGACTTTGCTCACCACCGCTTCATAGTACGCGGCCATCGCTTTGCTCGACGTCAGCACGTTAGCGTCGTACGGCGTCAAACCGTATTGCGACACGAAGCGCTGTTGAATCGCCACCGGCAGCTCTGTCATCTCTGCCTTGACGCGCTCGATCCACGCCGCGTCGATCACGAGCGGCATCAGATCGGGATCGGGGAAATAGCGGTAATCGTGCGCGTCTTCCTTGCTGCGCATGGAGCGTGTTTCGCGCTTGTCCGGATCGTACAGACGCGTTTCCTGCACCACCGTGCCGCCGTCTTCGATCAGCTCGATCTGACGGCGCACCTCGTACTGGATCGCTTCTTCGAGGAAGCGGAACGAGTTCAGGTTCTTGATCTCGGCACGCGTGCCGAATTCCGCCTGTCCGACCGGACGCACCGACACGTTCGCGTCGCAACGGAACGAGCCTTCCTGCATGTTGCCGTCGCAGATGCCGAGCCACGTGACGAGCGTATGCAGCGTCTTGGCGTAAGCGACCGCCTCCGCCGCGCTGCGCATTTCCGGCTCGGTGACGATTTCGAGCAGCGGCGTGCCGGCACGATTCAGGTCGATGCCGGTCATGCCCGCGAAGTCTTCGTGAAGCGACTTGCCCGCGTCTTCTTCAAGGTGAGCGCGCGTGAGGTTGACGACCTTCTCGTAGGCTTCTTTACCCGCCTTTTCATTGGCCGGCACCTGAATCGTCACCTGACCGCCCTGCACGACGGGGATTTCGTACTGGCTGATCTGATAGCCCTTCGGCAGATCGGGGTAAAAATAATTCTTGCGCGCGAAGATGCTGCGCGGCGCCACCGTTGCGCCGATCGCAAGACCGAACTGGATCGCGCGCTCCACAGCGCCGCGGTTCATCACCGGCAACGTGCCCGGCAAGGCCAGATCGACGGGGCTGGCTTGCGTGTTCGGCGCGGCGCCGAATTGCGTCGCGGTGCCGGAAAAAATCTTCGATTGAGTCGACAGTTGCGCGTGGGTCTCCAGACCGATCACGACTTCCCATTGCTTGGCCATGGTGCTCACACTCCTGCCGGTGCTTTGCGGTGCCAGTCGGTCGCGCGCTGGAACGCGTCGGCCACCTGGAGCATCCGGGCTTCGTTGAAATAGTTGCCGATGATCTGCAATCCAACCGGACGCTGCGCATTCGCGCCCGCACCGAAGCCGCACGGCACGCTCATGCCCGGCAAACCGGCGAGGCTCACCGACAGCGTGTAGATGTCGGCCAGATACATCTGCACCGGATCGTCGCCCTTCGCGCCGAGGTCCCACGCCACCGACGGCGCAACCGGGCCCATGATCACGTCGCACTGCTTGAACGCTTCCTGGAAGTCCTGCGCGATGATGCGGCGGATCTTCTGCGCCTGCAGGTAGTACGCGTCGTAATAGCCATGAGACAGCACGTAGGCGCCGACCAGAATACGGCGCTTCACTTCCGGACCGAAACCTTCGGCGCGCGACTTCTTGTACATGTCCAGCAGATCGCGATACTCCGCCGCGCGATGACCGAAGCGCACGCCGTCGAAACGCGACAGGTTCGACGAAGCTTCCGCCGGCGCGATCACGTAATACACGGGAATCGACAGCTCGGTTTTCGGCAGCGAGACATCGACGAGCGTGGCGCCGAGCGCTTCGTATTGCTTTAACGCGGCGTCGACCGAGGCGCGCACGTCGTCGGCGAGACCGGCGCCGAAATACTCTTTCGGCAGGCCGATGCGCAAGCCGGCGAGCGGTTTGGCGGCGCTCTCTTCTTTCCATGGCTTGCCGAGATAACGCGTGTAGTCTTCGTCGTCGCGCACGAGGCTAGTCGAATCGCGCTCGTCGAAACCGGCCATGGCGTTGAGCAGCGTGGCGCAATCCGCGGCGCTTTGCGCCATCGGGCCGCCCTGATCCAGCGACGAGGCAAACGCGATCATGCCGTAACGCGACACGCGACCATACGTCGGCTTGATACCCGTGATGCCGGAGAACGACGCCGGCTGACGAATCGAGCCGCCGGTATCCGTACCCGTTGCAGCGGGCGCGAGGCGCGCGGCGACGGCCGCAGCCGACCCGCCCGATGAACCGCCCGGCACGGCCTTAACATCCCACGGATTCTGCACGGGACCAAAGTACGAATTCTCGTTGGATGAGCCCATTGCGAACTCATCCATATTGGTCTTGCCGACGCACACCATGCCGGCGTTTTGCAGACGCGCGACCACGGTCGCGTCGAACGGGCTCTCGTAGTTCGACAGCATTTTCGAGCCGGCGGTGGAGCGCCAGCCCTTGGTCACGAACACGTCTTTGTGTGCGATCGGCAGGCCGACCAGCGGGCCCGCGTGGCCGGTATGAAGCAGCGCGTCCGCGGCTTTCGCCTGCGCGAGCGTCAGATCCGGGTCGACCTGGATGAACGCGTTCAGGCTGTTGGCCGCATCGATCCGCTTCAGATAGAGCTGCGCCAGTTCGACTGCGGAGCATTCCTTGGCCGTCAGTGCGGCGCGCAGTTCGGTCAAACTTTTTTCATGCATTGCGTTTTATCCTGAAGAGCGCGGCAGCGTAGTCACGCTGCCGTGGAGGCGTTCGGCTGCCCGCCGGCAAACCGAGCCGAAGAAGCCGGAGACGACGGCTATACGAACGTTGACGCCACAAGTCGATATGCCGCAAGTCGGCACTTCGCCTCGTGACCGGCTCGCATGCCGCGCCGGGCTCGATGCGCGGGTGTTACTCGATCACCTTCGGCACGAGGTACAGGCCGTCCTGCACGGCGGGCGCCGGGCGTTGGAAAGCTTCGCGTTCGACCGTTTCGGTCACCACGTCGTTACGCAGACGCAGCGCGACGTCTTCGATCTGCTCGATCGGATGGGCGAGCGGCGCGATGCCGGAGGTATCGACCGCCTGCATCTGCTCGACGAGGCCGAAAAAATCGTTGAGCTGGACAAGCGTGTGCTCAGCGTCGGCGTCGGCCAGTTCGAGCCGCGCAAGATGCGCGATGCGTTTTACATCGGTCAGGGTCAGAGCCATGCAGTCACCGGAAAATGTGGTGGACCGCCGCAGCAAGGAAAAACCGATGCTGCGACAGCGGGTTACGACGCTGGAGGAAGACCTCGAAAAAGGGGCCAGCGGAGGCAAAAAGTGCCGTCCGTTTCCTTCAAAACATCCAAAATTATAAGGTATCATTACGCGTTCGACCCAAACCCGGACCGTCTTACCAAGGCCTTTCTGAACAATTCCCAAAGATAGTTCGGATTTTTCTGACCTGGCTTTGCATCGGCCTCCGGTAGACTCCCTCGCAGCTTCAAGTTCCTGTGGCGCCGCTTCCGCCCGGTTGAAGCTGTTATTTTTTCCGCTGCCGCCCTGCGCAACCATTGCGAGGCCCGGCCCCCAGCGAGACAGGATTTTGAATGTTCGGTTTTTTGCGCAGCTACTTTTCCAACGATCTGGCCATTGACCTCGGCACGGCCAACACGCTCATCTACATGCGTGGCAAGGGCATCGTTCTCGATGAACCGTCGGTGGTCTCGATCCGCCAGGAAGGCGGTCCCAACGGTAAGAAAACCATCCAGGCAGTCGGCAAGGAAGCCAAGCAGATGCTCGGCAAGGTGCCGGGCAACATAGAGGCGATCCGCCCCATGAAAGACGGCGTGATCGCCGACTTCACCGTCACCGAGCAGATGATCAAGCAGTTCATCAAAACTGCTCACGAATCGCGCATGTTCTCGCCGTCGCCGCGCATCATCATTTGCGTGCCGTGCGGTTCGACGCAGGTCGAGCGCCGCGCCATCAAAGAAGCCGCGCACGGTGCGGGCGCTTCGCAGGTCTACCTCATTGAAGAACCCATGGCTGCGGCTATCGGCGCCGGACTGCCGGTGTCGGAAGCCACTGGCTCGATGGTCGTCGACATTGGCGGCGGCACGACCGAAGTCGGCGTGATCTCGCTTGGCGGCATCGTGTACAAAGGCTCGGTGCGCGTGGGCGGCGACAAGTTCGACGAAGCCATCGTCAACTACATCCGCCGTAACTACGGCATGCTGATCGGCGAGCAAACCGCCGAAGCCATCAAGAAGGAAATCGGCTCCGCCTTCCCGGGTTCCGAAGTCAAGGAAATGGAAGTGAAGGGCCGCAATCTGTCGGAAGGCATTCCGCGCAGCTTCACCATCTCCAGCAACGAAATTCTCGAAGCCCTCACCGATCCGCTGAACCAGATCGTGTCGTCGGTGAAGATCGCGCTCGAACAAACGCCGCCGGAACTGGGCGCCGACATCGCCGAACGCGGCATGATGCTCACGGGCGGCGGCGCACTGCTGCGCGATCTGGACCGCCTGCTTGCCGAAGAAACCGGCCTGCCGGTGCTCGTCGCCGAAGACCCGCTGACCTGCGTTGTGCGCGGCTCGGGCATGGCGCTCGAACGCATGGACAAGCTGGGCAGCATCTTCTCGTACGAGTAAGCGAGCCCGTCTCCATGTCAGTAGCGCGGATCAGGCAAACGGCCCCTTGCGGGCCGGTTTGCCGTTGGCTGGGCCTACCAGCCTCCGCGCGCTGAACGCGCGTTCCTCGCGCGCCGCCGTCTCACCCAACCGCTCACGCCCCCGGCGCCGACCATGGAATACAGTCCGCCGCCCCTGTTCAAGCAAGGACCGTCCGCCCTCGCACGACTGGTATTTTTTGTCTTGCTGGCGATCGCCCTTCTGATCTCCGACGCACGCTTCAAAACGCTCGAAATCGTGCGTGGCGTGCTCGGCGCGGGTCTTTATCCGTTGCAACGCGCCGCCCTCGTGCCGCGCGACATGTTCGTGGGCGCCGCCGACCTGGCCGTGACCAGCGCCACGCTACGCAGCGAAAACGACAAACTGCGCACCAAAGATCTGCAGCTTTCGCAGCAAGCCAATACGGCCGCTGAATTGGCGGCCGAGAACGCGCACTTGCGCGCGCTGCTGCAACTGTCGCAGCGCTCCACCACGGAATCGCTGCCCGCCGAGATCCAGTACGACACGCGCGATCCCTTCACGCAGAAGGTCGTGATCGGCCGCGGTGCGCAGCAAGGCATCCAGAACGGTTCGCCGGTCGTCAATGAAGACGGCGTGATCGGCCAGGTCACGCGTGTGTTCCCGCTGCAAGCCGAAGTCACGCTGCTCACGGACAAGGACCAGGCCGTGCCGGTGCAGATCGTGCGCACCGGCCTGCGCAGCGTGATTTACGGCACGCCGAAGGGCGACACGCTGGATCTGCGCTTCGTGCCGATCAGCGCCGATATTCAGACCGGCGACGAACTCGTCACCAGCGGCCTGGACGGTGTGTACCCGCCGGGTCTGCCGGTTGCCAAGGTGGTGCGGGTCGACAAGCAGGCCGATACCGCGTTCGCGCGCGTAATCTGCCTGCCCATCGCGCCGGTGCGCGGCGCACGTCAGTTGCTGGTGCTGCATTACGTGAACAATGTGCCGCCGCGTCCCGCTGAGGAACCCGACGCAGCCACGGCCGCGAAGGACGCAAAGGCGAAAAAGGGCGCCAAACCGGCTGACGGCAAGGCCGCAGCGGATAAATCCGCGCCGAAATCCGGCGAAAAACTTGCAGCCGAGAAACCCGCGACCGCCAAGCCCGCCGACAAAACGCCGGCCAAACCGGCCGCCGCGGAGAAAAAGTCCGCTTCCGAAAAGAAACCGGCCGCTGAGAAGAACGCAAAGCCGCCAGCCAAGCCAGGGGCCCAGCCATGAACCGTCCGCAATACATTCTGCAGCCGGTCAACCCCTACTTCATCTCGTTCAGCCTCGCCGCGGCGTTTCTGTTGAACCTGATGCCGTGGGGGCGGCTCGCCGGCGTGCCGGACTTCGTGGCGCTCGTGCTGCTGTTCTGGAACGTGCATCAGCCGCGCAAAGTCGGCATGGGTATCGCGTTTTTGCTCGGTCTGCTGATGGATGTACATAACGCCAGCCTGCTCGGCGAGCACGCGCTGGCGTATACGTTGTTGTCGTACGGCGCGATTACGATCCATCGCCGCGTGTTGTGGATGTCGCTCGGCGTGCAGACTTTCGCGGTCATGCCGCTGCTGGTCGTCGCGCAACTGGTGCCGTTCGTGATCCGTCTGCTGACGGGTGCGGCGTTTCCGGGTTGGGGTTATCTGATTGACGGCTTCGTCGAAGCCGCGCTGTGGCCGGTCACCAGTGTGCTGTTGCTGATGCCGCAGCGCCGCCCGGCCGATCCGGACGACACCCGGCCAATTTGAACATGCTTCGGGCCCGCCGGCGGTTGTCGTCAGAACCCACATTGCCGGCTCGCTCGACGCGCATCGCTGTTCATGCCTTCCGGTTCCGGCCGGAAAAGGCGCACACTCATGATGGCCGTCACCCGGCCTTTTGCAGAATCGCATGACCGAATTCAAGGACACTCAGCAACAGCTCTCGAAGTTCCGCCTGCGCGTCGCGGCGGCGGGCCTGTTCGTGTTCGTCTGCTTCGGGCTGATCGGCTTCCGCTTCCTGTTCCTGCAGGTCTGGCACTACAGCAAATACTCGCTGCAAGCCGATGAAAACCGCATTTCCGTCGCGCCGATCGTGCCGAACCGCGGCATCATCACCGATCGCAACGGTGTCGTACTGGCCAAGAACTACTCGGCCTACACGCTGGAAATCACGCCCTCGAAGCTGAACGACTCGCTGGAAAACGTGATCGACAACCTGGCCACGGTCGTCTCTATCGACGCACGCGACCGCCGCCGCTTCAAGAAGCTGCAGGAAGACTCGAAGAACTTCGAGAGCCTGCCGATCCGCACCCGCCTGACCGACGACGAAGTCGCGCGTTTCACCGCGCAACGCTTCCGTTTTCCCGGCGTGGAAGTGCGCGCGCGCCTGTTCCGCCAGTATCCGCTCGGGCCGACCGCGGCGCACGTCATCGGCTACATCGGCCGGATTTCGCAGCGCGACCAGGATCGTATCGACGACGCCAGCGACCAGAACGACAGCGATCCGGACCACTACGATCCGCGTCTGGACGCGAACAACTACAAGGGCACGGACTACATCGGCAAGATCGGCGTCGAGCAGAGTTACGAGACCGAGTTGCACGGCCAGACCGGTTTCGAAGAAGTGGAAGTCACCGCCGGCGGCCGTCCGGTGCGCACGTTGTCGCGCACGCAGGCGACGCCTGGCAACAACCTCGTGTTGTCGCTAGATATCGGCTTGCAGCAGGTCGCCGAGCAGGCCTTCGCGGGCCGCCGCGGCGCACTGGTCGCGATCGAGCCTTCGACCGGCGACGTGCTCGCCTTCGTGTCCGCGCCGAGCTTCGATCCGAACTCGTTCGTCGACGGCATCGACCAGCAGACCTGGGACGATCTCAACAACTCGCCCGACCATCCGCTGCTCAACCGGCCGCTGCACGGCACCTATCCGCCGGGTTCGACTTACAAGCCGTTCATGGCGCTCGCCGCGCTCACGCTGCACAAGCGCACGCCGGGCTGGGGCTTCCAGGATCCGGGCTCGTACACGTTCGGCGGCCACACGTTCCGCAACGACGTGCGCTCGGGCCAAGGCTGGGTCGACATGAACCGCGCGATCGTGGTGTCGAACGACACGTATTTCTACATGCTCGCGCACGATCTGGGTGTCAACAACATCGCCAACTTCATGAAGCCGTGGGGTTTCGGCCAGATCACCGGCATCGACATTTCGGGCGAGGCGAAGGGCATTCTTCCTTCCACGGAATGGAAGCGCAAGGCGTACCGCAAGCCCGAACAGCAACGCTGGTATGAAGGCGAAACGATCAGTCTCGGCATCGGCCAGGGCTACAACTCGTTCACCATTCTGCAACTCGCTCACGCCACGGCCACGCTCGCGAACAACGGCGTGGTGATGAAGCCGCACCTCGTGCGCGACATCGAAAATCCGATCACGAAAGACACGCGGCCGGTGGTGCGAGATCCGAGCTACAAGATTGCGGTGAAGCAGTCGGACATCGACATCATCAAGCGCGCGATGGAAGGTGTCGTGACCAACGGCACGGCATCGAAGCTGTTCATCGGCGCGCAGTATCAGGCGGCCGGCAAGACGGGGACGGCGCAGGTCTACTCGCTGCAGGGCGCGAACTACAAGGGCCACGCGATCGCCGAGCATCTGCGCGACCACGCGCTCTTCATCGCGTTCGCGCCGGCCGAGCAGCCGAAAATCGCCCTCGCGCTGATCGTTGAAAACGGCGGTTGGGGCGCGGAATCGGCGGGCCCGATTGCGCGCAAGGTGCTCGACTATTACCTCGTAGGCAAGAACAAGCCGGGCGCGGAGCAGGCGGCCATCGAGGCAGCGGCGTCGGCAACCGAGGACGCGTCCGCGCCGGAAGTCGGCGGCGCACCGCCGCCGCAGCAGGACGGCGTGCAGCCGGTCAAGGTCGCGGCGGGCTTCACCGCGCTGCCGATTCCCGGTGCGGCTTCGGCGGCAGCGGCGGCTTCCGCTGCGGCGGCTGCGAAGGCTGCGTCCGCGGCGGCCGCAGCTTCCGCGCCTGATGCCGCATCGGCACCCGTGCCCGCGTCGGCGTCCGCAGCCACTGCCGCGAAGAATCCAGCGTCGCGTAAATCCGGCGTCCCGCACAAACCCCGACCGGCCAGCCAGCCGGCGCCGACTGCCGCCGCTCCTTCGCGCGACGACGGCATTCAGGCCACGTCGCCACGCCAGCCGGTTTCCGGCGGCATCGACGAGTAAGGAGAAAGGCATGCAATTCGACAAGCGCGCCTGGCTCGACCGCATCAAGCGGATGTTCGCAGGCTTCGACCGCCCGCTCGCACTGATCGTGTTTCTGCTGTTGTGCGTCGGCATCGTCACGCTGTACAGCGCGAGTCTGGATGTCCCCGGCCGCGTGGAAGACCAGTTGCGCAACATCATGCTGACCTTCGTGCTGATGTGGGCGCTCGCCAATGTGCCACCCACAACCCTGATGCGCTTCGCGGTTCCGCTCTATACATTCGGAATCGCGTTACTGGTCGCGGTGGCGCTATTCGGCCTCACGCGCAAGGGCGCGAAGCGATGGATCAATGTCGGCGTGGTGATCCAGCCGTCGGAAATCCTGAAGATCGCCACGCCGCTAATGCTCGCGTGGTACTACCAGCGACGCGAAGGCGTGATGCGCTGGTACGACTTTCTGGTCGGTCTGGTGATTCTCGCGGTGCCGGTCGGCCTGATCGCCAAGCAGCCCGACCTCGGCACAGCCGTGCTGGTGTTCGCGGCCGGACTCTTCGTGATTTACTTTGCGGGCCTGAGTTTCAAGTTGATCGTGCCGGTACTGATTGCAGGCGTGATCGCAGTCGCCTCCATCGCGGCCTTCCAGGACAAAATCTGCCAGCCGGAAGTGCAATGGCCGCTGATGCACGACTACCAGAAGCACCGCATCTGCACGCTGCTCGATCCGACTTCCGATCCGCTCGGCAAGGGCTTCCATACGATCCAGGCGGTGATTGCGATCGGCTCGGGTGGTCCGCTTGGCAAAGGCTGGCTGAAGGGCACACAGGCGCATCTGGAGTTCATCCCCGAGAAGCACACCGACTTCATTTTCGCGGTGTTCTCCGAGGAGTTCGGGCTGGCGGGCGGCATCGTGCTGCTCACGCTGTACATGCTATTGATTGCGCGTGGGCTGTATATCGCGGCCAATGGCGCGACGCTATTTGGACGCCTGTTAGCCGGCTCATTGACCATGGCGTTCTTCACCTACGCTTTCGTGAATATCGGCATGGTGAGCGGCATCTTGCCGGTGGTCGGCGTGCCGTTGCCGTTCATGAGTTACGGTGGCACCGCGCTGACGACGCTGGGCGTCGCCATCGGCCTGATCATGAGCGTCGCGCGGCAGAAGCGGTTGATGCAGAGTTAGTGCGGCCGTGCCGCGCGAGCACTGTCGGTCACACCATAAGCAAAGGGACGCTCTTCACACAGAGCGCCCCTTTTCGTATCCAGCGTCCCTATCAAAACACCACGGTTTTACTGCGGCTTCACTTCCTTCTGATCCCGCAACTGCGCGCTGAGCTGCTGATACTTGAGCCGCGCCGCCGGATCGCCCTGCGCCGCCGCCGCCGCGTAATAAGCGCGCGCCACGTTGAGATTCTTCTCCACGCCGTCGCCACCGCGTTCGTAGAACGAGCCGGCCACGTATTGCGCGGTCATGTCGCCGCCCTGCGCCGCCTTCTTGTACCAGATAAACGCCTGCTTGTTGTCGCGCTCGGTGCCGCGTCCATCGAGGAATTGATTGGCCAGCGCCAACTCCGCCTGCACGTGACCTTGCTGCGCCGCCTTCAGGAACCAGCGGTGCGCCTCGACCGGATCGCGCCCGACGAACTCGCCATCGTCGTACATCTTGCCGTACACGTATTGCGCGTGCGACATATTGGCGTCAGCGGCTTTGCGCAGCCATTTCTTGCCTTCATCGACATTCGCGGGCGCGCCTTCGCCATTGAGCAGCATCATCGCGTAGTTGAACTCGGCGAGCCGGCTGCCGCGCTCGGCGGCCTTGCGAAACTCGGCGAGCGCCGCGCCCAGATTGCCGGCGTTGTAGTCGGCGACCGCGGTTTGCGTCTCCGGATCATTCGACTTCGCGACCCGGCTGTCTTGCGCATAGGCCGCCGCATTTGCCATCAATGCCGCTGTAACTGCCAGACGCACCACGACGCACTGCACCATCCCCTTCATGACCTTACCTCCTGCAACGCCTGGCGAGTTGCGCGCAACATCCACATGACGTCGGCGGCCAGAGCGATGAATCGAAAACCGGCATCGCGATGCTGCTTGGCACTCGCGACGTCCATGGCAAAAATACCGGCGGCAATGCCCGCCTTGTCCGCAGCGCTGACGATGCGCGCCATCGCGGCCTGCACGTCGGCGTGCTTCGAATCGCCGAGATGACCGAGGCTCGCGGCAAGATCGGCTGGCCCGACGAACAGGCAATCGACGCCCGGCGTCGCCGCGATCTTTTCCACCTCCTGCAAGCCGCGCGCCGACTCGATCTGCACGATGGTCGCGATCTGCGCGTTGGCCGTTTGCACGTAGTCGCGCCGCATGCCGTAGCCCGCGGCGCGCACCGCACCGGCGACGCCGCGCTCACCGTCGAGCGCGCCGGCGCTCGGATACTGCGTGAGACGCACCGCACGCGCAGCCTCGTCAGCGGACTCGATATTCGGGAACATCAGCGTGCGCGCGCCGGCATCTAGCACGCGCTTGACGAGCCATGCTTCGCTCGACGGCACACGTACCACCGGCTCGCTCGGCAGATGCGCGGCGGCGATCGCGCGCAATTGCGAGGTGACGTCGCCGCTATCGTTCGGCGAGTGCTCCATGTCGATCAGCAGCCAGTCGTAACCGGCGTGCGCGAGCGCTTCGGCGGCGGCGTCGCTGCCGAGCGAGAGCCACAGTCCGAACAGCGGATCGGTTTCTTTGAGGCGTGACTTGAGGGGATTGGTGAAGGTGCTCATCGCCGCGCTCCGTGTCGACGAAGCGACGCTTCGCGGGAACTGCGGGAAAGCACGCTGGCCTCATGAGCCAGATGAACGCGCGGGCCGTGGCGGCCCGGCTGCCTGCTGCGACGCAATGCGGTGACCGGCATGTCTCGCTCCGTGTGGTTATCGGAGCGATCATACCGTGACAATAACGCGAGGGTTGGGCCGCGCGAGCGGCAGGTACGGCCTTTAGTCGCGGACCACGTCGGCCCAGCAATTCGGCGTCTCGTACAGACGCAGCTTGTGCAGACGCAGATTCACGCCGTAGTGCGCGTCGTAGACGTTCGCGAGAATGTCGAACGCGACGGCGGCAAGATTTTCGACAGTGGGAATGCGATCGAGCACGACGGTCTTGTGGCCGACCATCGTTTCGAGGAAACCGCGCACCTGTGTATCGCCTTCATAGACAAGAAACGCGTGGTCCCACTTGTCGACCAGATGCTCGACGGCGAGCGATTTCACGTCGGCGAAGTCCATCACCATGCCGCGATCGGGCGCGCCTTCGGTGTCGACCAGATCGCCTTGCAGCGTGATTTCGAGCACATAGCGATGGCCGTGCAGATTACGGCATTGGCTGCGGTGATCGGGAATGCGGTGACCCGCGTCGAATTCGAGTTTTCGTGTAATCGTCAGCACGGCAAATCAGGGAATGTTCAGATACTTGTGGGTCTGCATCGACAGGCGCCATTGCGGATGGCGTTTGCACCAGTCGATCGCGAGCCTGGTGTTGAGGTCGCGCGACGGACCGTCCATGGGTTGGACGAGGAAATACTCGAAGTCGAGCTTCGCATACTCGGACAAACGCTGGTTGTCCTGCGGAATCACGACCTTCAATTCGTTGCCTTTGGTCACGACGAGCGGCGCGTCGGCCTTCGGGCTCACGCAGATCCAGTCGATCGTTTCGAGCACCGGCAGCGAGCCGTTGGTTTCGATGGCGATTTCGAAGCCGGCGGCATGCAGCGCGTCGACCAACGGTTGATCGATCTGCAGCATCGGTTCGCCGCCCGTGCACACCACGAAACGCTCGCCCTCGCCTTCAGGCCATTGCGCCGCGATCATCTTCACGAGATCGTCAGCCGTGCGGTACTTGTCACCGTTCTCGCCGTCGGTGCCGACGAAATCGGTATCGCAGAAGCGGCACACCGCCTCGGCACGATCTTCTTCGCGGCCCGACCACAGATTGCAGCCGGCGAACCGGCAAAAGACGGCCGGACGCCCGGCATTCGCGCCCTCGCCCTGCAACGTGTAGAAGATTTCTTTGACCGCGTAAGTCATGCTGCTTTCTGCCTTGTGTCCTGAAATTTAATGCCTGCGTTGCGCTGCTGCGCCGAGCGTCATCAGACCGGCGCCTCGGTGACCTTCTCACCCGACAGATACGCTTCGTAGCCGCGCTTGCGCAAGCGACACGCCGGGCATTCGCCGCAACCGAAACCCCATGCATGCAATTCGGCGCGCTCGCCCACATAGCACGTATGCGTCTCGACGCGCACCAGCTCGACCAGTTCATCGCCGCCGAGCTGGTGTGCGAGGCGCCACGTGTCGCCTTTGTCGAGCCACATCAACGGCGTTTCGAGCAGGACACGTGTATCCATGCCGAGGTTCAGCGCGACCTGCAACGCCTTCATGGTGTCGTCGCGGCAATCGGGATAGCCCGAAAAATCCGTCTCGCACATTCCGCCGACCAGCACTTGCAAACCACGTCGATAGGCAATCGCCGCGGCGATGGTCATGAACATCAGATTGCGGCCCGGCACGAACGTGTTCGGCAACCCGTTGGCCGTGGCTTCGATCTCGATCTCGCGCGTCATGGCGGTATCGCTGATCGCGCCGAGCACCGACAGATCGATCATATGGTCGTCGCCGAGGCGCTCGGCCCATGCCGGAAATGCGCGCGCGACGGCATTGCGAAACCCCTCGCGGCATTCCAGTTCGACGCGGTGCCGCTGACCGTAATCGAAGCCTAATGTCTCGACCGTTTCATAACGTTCGAGCGCCCACGCGAGACATGTGGCGGAATCCTGGCCGCCGGAAAACAGCACCAGAGCGCTACGTTTAGCGTCTTTGCGGATCACCGTGAAACTCCGTGAATGAAGAGTGCCACGTCGCGCTGCGCGAGGTGCGCCATGCAAGCAACGCGGCGCGACGCGTGCCGGCACTGCTGCCGGCCCAAAGCAGTATAGGCCGCGCCTTCCGCATGCAAAGTCGCTGGGCGCTTATACCGTTAATCGTCGGGCGAAGGGTTTGGTGCTAATGGCGGCGTTGCCGCGCGGCACTCAGGCGACGCACTTACGTGCAAGTCCTTGAACTGGCGCGATTTTATCACGCGATGCCAAACACCGCCGAGCACGCCCTGCACGCGTGGTGCCGCAAGCCGAAACAACGCTGCCCATCACGCCCCATCACATTAGGCGCACAAAAAGGAAAAGCCCCAGGAATCTTGCGATTTCCTGGGGCTGAATCCTGGTGGCCTGGGACGGAATCGAACCATCGACACGCGGATTTTCAATCCGCTGCTCTACCAACTGAGCTACCGGGCCAACGAAGAACGAAATGATATCAAAGGGTCAGCGCTCCGACAAGCCCCTTCTCGAAAAATTCTGTGGAAGTGATTCCGCATGCTCAACGCCGGCATCACTTCCAGGTTTCACTCGCCTTTGTTTTTGCCGAGATCCACGCCGAGTTGCTTGAGCTTGCGGTACAAGTGCGTGCGCTCCAGCCCGGTCTTCTCGGCCACGCGCGTCATGCTGCCGTTCTCACGCGCGAGGTGATATTCGAAGTACGCGCGCTCGAACGCGTCGCGTGCGTCACGCAGCGGAATGTCGAACGAGATCGAGGCCGTTTGCGCAGCCAGCGCGCCGCTGCCCATGCCGTCGGTGGAGAGCATCGGCAATGCTGCCGCCGAAGCCACCGTCGAAGCACTCACCGGCAACACGGGCTTGGCCGCCGCGCCGCCTGGCGTTCCCGCTGCAGTGCCACGCGCGAGACCCTGTTCGACGGCCTTCAGCAGTTTCTGCAACGCAATCGGCTTCTCGAGGAAATTGAGTGCGCCGATCTTGGTTGCTTCAACCGCCGTGTCGATGGTTGCGTGGCCGGACATCATGATCACCGGCATGGTCAGCTGCCCTTGGGCGGCCCATTCCTTCAGCAAGGTCACGCCGTCGGTGTCGGGCATCCAGATGTCGAGCAGCACCAGGTCAGGCGCCTGGCGCAAACGGAACTCGCGCGCTTCCTGCGCGTTTTCCGCGGCCTCTACGACATGCCCTTCGTCGCTCAGGATCTCCGAGAGCAATTCCCGGATGCCCATTTCATCATCTACCACCAGGATGGTTGCCATTTACGCTGCCCTTGTCTGCACTGTTGCTTTTGTCTTTCCCTGCGACGCACCGCCGTGCGCCGGACGCGACCCTGTTCCGGATGCCGCGCCATCGTCTGCCAGTTGAAGGAAGAGGATCGAAATCTGCGCGCCCTCAATCACATCGCCCGCTTTCATGCGATTGCGGATGTCGATGCGCGCGCCGTGTTCATCGACGATCTTCTTGACCATCGCAAGACCCAGGCCCGTACCTTTGGCCTTGGTCGTTACGTAAGGTTCGAATGCACGTGTGAGGATACGCGCGGGAAAGCCCGCTCCGTTATCTGACACCGTCAGACGCACCGCGACATGGACTTTGCCTTCCGCGTCGGGGTCTCCGTATTCTACTGTCCTCGTCTCGAGCAACACACGCGGATGCTCGAGGTCGGCCACCGCATCCTGCGCGTTCTGCAGCAGGTTGTGAATCACCTGACGCAATTGCGTCGCGTCGCCACGAATCGCCGGCAATTCGGCGAGTTCCACCTGAATGGCGCCCTTGCCTTCTTCGATACCGTACAGCGTGAGCACTTCGCTGACCAGATCGTTCAGCTGCAGATGCGCGAGCACCGCGGGCGGTGTGCGCGCGTAATCGCGGAAGTTGTCGACCATCTGCTTCATCGCGGCGACCTGATTCACGATCGTGGTCGCGCCGCGCTTCAACACTTCGGCATCGGATGGCGACAGCTTGTCGGCGAGCTTCATCTGCAGACGCTCGGCCGAGAGCTGGATCGGCGTGAGCGGATTCTTGATTTCATGCGCGAGGCGTCGCGCGACTTCACCCCACGCGATGGAACGCTGCGCGGAGATCACGTCGGAGATATCGTCGAACACCACGACGTAGCCGGAAGTCTGCATGTCTTCCGCGTCGCGGTCCGTCGCCGAGACGAGCCGTGCGCCGCGTACAAGCAACGTGAGCGGCTCGGTTTCGCCCGGCACCTGTACGGAAAACTGTTGCTGCCAGTGACCGCGATCGTCGTGACCGTCGCCGCTCGCCGCTTCGCGATCGGCAAACGCCTTGCGGACCATGCCGCCGAATTCGCTCAGCACGCCGATCTGATCCAAAGCCGAACCCAACACTGCCTGGAACGGCTGACGGAAAATCCGCTCGGCGCCGCGATTCGCGGTGGTCAGTCTGAACTGCCGGTCGAACACGAACACGCCGGCGGTCAGGTTTGCCAGAATGCTTTCCAGATACGCCTTCGAGTGTTCGAGCGCGATGCGATTGTTTTCAACCGCCGCGCGCGCTTCGGACAACTGCCGCGTCATTGCGTTGAACGACTGCGTGAGAAAGCCTAGTTCGTCACGTGATTTGATTTCGCGCTTCGGCGTGTAATCGCCTTCCGTGATTTCTTTCGTACCTTGGGCCAGCAGGAACAATGGCCGCGCCAACTGATTGCCGAGCGCAAGCGCCAGCATCATCGCGATGAAGGTGGCGAGGAACAATGCGAGCGTCAGCGTGCCGATATACATCTTGCGCAGACCCGTGCGGCCGAGCGCCTTCTCCTGATACTCGCGATAGGCGCGCTGCACCGCGTCGGCGTTGCGCGCGAGCGTGGGCGAAACCGGCTGCGTGAGTTGCAGGAAGCGTTCGGTGGGCTGCAGCAGCGAGGCGTTCGAATCGGGGATGCGTTGCACCACGCGCAGCCGCAACACGCCCTTGCTGCCATGCGCGTGAGGATCGCCGTCCACTTCACCTTCGATCGCCGCATAGCCGCGGCCGCGCGCCTGTTCGATCATGAGCGGCGTGGGTAAATCGTTCGGCACGAGCGTCGCGTAGTTGCCGGAGGCCTGCGCGACCACGTGCATATCCGGCATCGCGCCCGACATGCTGCGCGTGGGTTCGACGATTGTCGCGTCCTGCACGCCGAACTGGTCGCGCAAACGCAGCAGTGTGAGCGTGGTACCGGCGGCGTCAGCGCTCGCCAACTGCTCCGACATCAAGCGGCCCTTCGTCTGCAGATCGGACAGCGACGCGTCGAGCATGCCACGCCCGAGATTCAAACCGGACGTGAGCGCGGTTTCGACATTCACATCGAACCAGGACTCGATGCTGCGCGACACGAACTGATACGACACGACGTAGATGATGCCGCCCGGCACCACGCCGACGAGCGCCATGAAGAACGCAAGTTTCGCCAGCAGCCGCGTGCCGAACTTACCCTTTCTCAGCCGCGCAATGATGATGATGACGAGCGTCGCCACCACCAGCAAAAAGATCATCGCGACCACGAGGTTGGCGGCGTAGAGCCACTGGTAATAGCGGTCGAAGAATTCGGTGTTCGCGCTGGCCGCGGCGAGCAGCACGAGCAGCAGCACGGCCGTCACGGCGACCGTCGACACCAGCACGCGCACGACGATGCTGCCGACACTGGTAGCGGAGCGCACTTTATTTAGCACGTTCGGTCACCGTGAAGGTAAAGCGCTTCCATTCGGAAGCGAGGTTCCAGTCGCGATTGTTCACCGCGTCGATCTGAAACGGCTTGGGCATCAGCGCAATGTCGAGTTGCATGCGCACCGAGGCGTTATACGTCTCGCCGACACGCACCTCATTGCGATCGATCACGTGCCACGACGTGATGTGCTTGATCACCGCAAGCGCATCCTTAAGCGTGGTGAAGCCGAGCTGCAAACCGCCGGACGACACACTCGACACGCGATACTCACGCGTGAGCGGCTGGAACGACAGGCGAATGCTTTGCGACACGCTCACCGGCTGCTCGTCGAACCAGTACCAGCGCGGCCGGCTCAACTCGAAGTCGGTCGTGAAATAAAGCGGGATGCCTTTATTGACCGCGTCTTCGAGGTTGCTGTTCAGATCGAAGTCGAAACGCGCGTCGAGATTCCAACCCGTGTTGTCGGCTTGCAGCGACGCACGCTGCACCGCGATCGAATCGGCGTGCGCCACGCCCGGCGCCGCCAGCCATACGGCCAGCGCAATCCAGAGCACGGCAGCGAGCCGAAGCGGGAAGAAGCGTTTGATGGTCACCGTTTCTGAAAGCGCGCGTAGAAGAATCCGTCGTGGTCTGAGTTCGCGCCGGCGCTGTCTTCAGCGGGTTGTCCGGCATGAGAACCGGCCGATGTGTCGGCGGGCGCGCGAGCGGCTGAAGGCAGCAGTTGCCCCGGCGCGTCCAATCGTACCGCATCCTGATACTTGTTTCCAAACCACTGCGCCTGCAACTCGCCTTCTTCGGGAAAGATCGAACACGTAACGTAGAGCAACTCGCCGCCTGGTTTCACGAGCGGCCAGAGCGCGTCGAGAATGCGGCGTTGCTCGGTGACGAGCGCAGGAATGTCGGACGCGCGGCGCAGCCAGCGGATATCCGGATGACGCCGCACGATGCCCGACGCCGAACACGGCACGTCGGCCAGAATGCGGTCGAACGGCTGGTCGATGTCGTCGTGCCATTTTGCCGGCGCGCCCGCGTCGCCGATCCGCACTTCCGCTTCGAGCTTGAGCCGCTGCAGATTTTCGCCGATACGGCGCGCGCGCGACGCATCGCTTTCGAGCGCGACGAGCTGAAGGTTGGCGAGTTCGAGCAGATGGCCGGTCTTGCCGCCGGGCGCCGCGCAGGCGTCGAGCACGCGCATGCCGTCGCGCGCGTCGAGTAGTGGCGCGGCGAGTTGCGCGCCGGCGTCCTGCACCGAGACGACGCCGTCGTTAAAACCCGGAATGCGGTCGACCGGCATCGGCGTGGCGAGCTTGACAGCGTAGTCGCCCACCTTGCTCGCGGCAATGTGATGGTTTTGCAGCGTTTGCAGATAGGCGTCGACTGTCGAGTGACGCGCGTTCACGCGCAGCGTCAGCGGGCCTTGGGTGTTGCCGGCGGCCAGCACTGACTGCCATGCGTCGGGCCACGCGCGCTTCACGGCATCGATCCACCATGCCGGGTAGTTCCAGCGTGCGACTTCGTCGTCTTGCGCGTCCTTCAACAGCGCTTCGCGCTCGCGCAGGAAGCTGCGCAGCACGGCGTTCACGAGACCCTTGGCGAAGGCGAATTCACGACGCGCACCGATCGCGCTCACAGCCTGATCGACGACCGTGAACGGTGCGTATGCGGCGTCCGCTTCGTCGTCGACGAGCAGCGCCAGCGAGCACGCGAGCACATGGCCGACGTGCGGCGGCGGCGCCTTTTTCACCAGCTTCGCGATCAGCCACTCGGCGGTCGCGAGACGCCGCATGGTGCGATACGCGATGTCCTGCACAGCGCCGCGCGCAGCGGCGGCGTTGCCCTCGGGCGCCGACGCGAAGACGGACTGCAGGGCGGCCGGCAAGGCTGCGCCGAGACGCACGGCACCGACCGCCTGACCCGCGCAGTCAAGCGCGAAACCGAGCGATTCGGGCGCGAGATGCAGCATCGACAAACGTGATTCGCGCGGACGCGCCGATGAGGAAGCGGTACGCGAAGAAGGCTTTGTGGTCATGAGAAGGCTAAAGCGGGCCGCGCGGGAGCGCGCGACGCAATCAACACGCATTGTAGCGTGGCGCGCGGGGCGGGCCGGCGGGCGGTTTGTGAGCGTACCGATTGCCCAGCCACGGCGACCACGATAGCCGCGGTCCGGAACGTAGGTTCAACGATCTGGTGCAGACCTTCACACGCCAGTGAAGAAACTGATGTTCAAGTGATCCGCAGCGCCTCCGCTCGCTCACGCTCCATTGCGCTGGAATAAAAAAGGCGAACCCGCGGACTCGCCTTTCCTCACATCGCGCAAGCTGCGCGCGGATTATTCGAAGCGCCCCGTGCGCGCCATTTCCATCAGACGCGCGATGCGTTCCTCGGTGGCCGGGTGCGTGGAGAACAGATTCGCGATGCCGCCGCCCGACAGCGGATTCATGATCATCATCTGCGCGGTGGCCGGATGCTGCTCGGCCGTGGGAAACGGAATCCCACTCGCGTATCGATGAATCTTGTCGAGCGCCGAAGCAAGTGCCTGCGGGTCGCCGGAAATCTGCGCGCCGCCGCGATCGGCCTCGAATTCACGTGCGCGCGAAATCGCCATCTGGATCAGCGCACCGGCGATCGGCGCCAGCAGCGCGACGGCGATGCCCGCGATCGGGTTCGTGGAACGGCCGTTTTCGTCGCGGCTGCCGAAGAACATCGCGAAGTTCGCCAGCGCGGAAATGGCACCGGCCATGGTGGCCGAAATGGTCGAGATCAGAATGTCGCGATGCTTTACGTGCGAGAGTTCGTGCGCCATGACCCCGCGCATTTCGCGCTCGGACAGCACGCGAAGAATGCCGGTGGTGGCGGCGACCGCCGCATGCTCCGGATTGCGGCCGGTGGCAAACGCGTTCGGCGCGTCTTCATTGATCAGGTAGACGCGCGGCATAGGCAGGCCGGCGCGCGTGGAGAGTTCGCGCACCATGCGATAGAACTGCGGCGCACTGGTTTCGTCGACTTCCTGCGCGTTGTACATGCGCAGGACCATCTTGTCCGAGAACCAGTACGAAAAGAAATTCATCCCAAGGGCGATCACGAGCGCGATCGTCATGCCGCGCGACCCGCCGATCATCCCGCCGATCACGATGAAAAGGGCCGTGATCGCGGCCATCAACATCGCGGTTTTGACCCAATTGAACATATCTGCAACTCCTTGCCCTAACGCGGGTTCATATCTGCGCCGCGTGATCGCGGCGCCCGATTGTAAGCTAAATGTTAGATATGGGCGCGTCGGGAAAATTCAATCATCTTGATGCGGTGGCGAGCTTGATACCCAAGCCGACAAAAGCGCTGCCGACGCCGCGATCCAGCCACTTCTTCACGGACGGCTGGCCAGAGAAACGCCGCGTCACACTGCCCGCGATCCACGCGACAAAACTGTTCCAGACCATGCTCATCATGACGAACACCGCGCCCAGCGTGAGGAAGGCGAGCGCTTTGTGGTCGCTGCCGGTCGTCACGAATTGCGGGAAGAACGACACGAAAAACAGCACTACCTTGGGGTTCAGAACGTTAGTCCAGAAGCCTTGCAGGAAAAGCTGGCGTAGCGACTTGGGTGCGCCGGCCGCGTGCGCTTCGCCCGCAGCGCCATCGGCGGCAGCCGGCTTGGCGAAGAGCAGGCGCACGCCGAGATACATCAGATAAATAGCGCCGACGAACTTGATCACCGTAAATGCAGTGGCCGACGCGGCCAGCAACGCGGTCAAGCCGAACGCGCAGGCCAGCGAGTGAACGCAGCAGCCGGCGGAAATGCCAAGCGCCGACATGAGTCCCGCCCCGCGGCCTTGAGCGACACTGCGCCCAACGATATAAGCCGTATCGGGACCGGGCGTCACGTTCAAAAGAAAGACCGCGACGACGAAAAACTCGAAATGGGTGATGCCGAACATGTGAATCCTCGAAATTCAGGCTGTTGCCTAGAGGATTCTAACGCGCGGCTGGCTTGTCCAGCGCGATCTCAAACATCGGCCGAATGGACGATGTTCAAGCCACAAGCAACGGTGTTACTTTGTTTCGGGAAGTTGAAAGCGCTGCCCCACAGCCAGCGTCGAGCCGGCCAGGAATTCGCGCACCGGCAGGCGTTTGCCACCGGGTTTCTGCAATTGCGTGAGACGCAGCGCGCCTTCGCCGCAGGCTACGACTACGCCTTCGGGAGAGACGTCGGTGATCGTGCCCGGTGCGCCGTTGGCTTGCGTATCACGGGCAACCGCGGCCCAGAGCTTGATCGACGTGCCGTCTTCAAGCGTGGCCACACCACCGGGGAACGGATCGAACGCTCGCACCTGCCGCGCCAGCACTGCCGCCGGGCGGCGCCAGTCGAGCGCGGCTTCGTGTTTGCCGATCTTTTCCGCGTAGGTCACGCCTTCTGCGGGTTGCGGCGTTGCCGCCAGTTTTCCGGTGCGCTCGAGTTCGATCAGCGCCTCGACGATCAGCTTCGCGCCGTCTTGCGCCAGACGGTCGTGCAAGGTAGCCGTGGTGTCGTCGGCGGTAATCGCGGTGCGTGCTTCGGAGATCATCGCGCCTGTGTCCAGGCCGACGTCCATCTGCATCAGCGTAATGCCGGTTTCGGCGTCCCCGGCTTCGATCGCGCGATGAATCGGCGCGGCGCCGCGCCAGCGCGGCAGCAACGACGCGTGAATGTTGATACAGCCGAGCAGTGGGATATCGAGCACTTCCTGCGGAAGGATCAGCCCGTAAGCGGCCACGACCATGACGTCATGCGGCGTGGCGCGCAGCTGATCGATCGCGGCAGCGGCTTCGGCCGGATATTTGCCGACGCGGCGCAGCGAAGGCGGTTGGGCGACGGCCAGTCCGTGCTCCTGCGCGTAGCGCTTGACCGGGCTCGCCTGCAATTTCATTCCGCGCCCGGCGGGCCGGTCCGGCTGGGTCAACACGAGCGGCACCTGGAAACCCGCGCTGTGGATCGCGGCCAGAGCGGCCGCGGCGAACTCCGGCGTACCGGCAAAGATGACGCGCAACGAATGACTCATGAACGGGGGCCGTAGGCGAGTTGAACGCGCATTACATCGCGTGGGCGAGCTTCTTCATCTTGCTCTTGATGCGCGTCTGCTTCAGCGACGACAGGTACTCGACGAACACGCGGCCCATCAGATGATCCATTTCGTGCTGGATGCACACCGCGAGCAGGCCTTCGCAGTCCATCTCGAAGGTCTCGCCCTTCTCGTTGAGCGCCCGCACGCGCACCTTCTCGGCACGCTCGACGTTGTCGTAAATGCCAGGCACCGAAAGACAGCCCTCTTCCGAGAGCTTCCTTTCGTCGCTCGACCAGATGATTTCGGGGTTGATGAAGGCGAGCAGTTCGTTGTGGTCGTCCGACACGTCGATCGTAATCACGCGCTCGTGCACGTCCACCTGGGTCGCGGCAAGGCCGACGCCCGGCGCGGCGTACATGGTTTCGGCCATGTCCTTGACGAGGCGGCGGATGCGGTCGTTGACCGCTTCGACCGGCTTGGCGATCTTGTGCAGCCGTTTGTCCGGGTAATTGAGGATGTTGAGTAAAGCCATGATCTTGAGTGTGATTTTCGGGCGCCGCTGACCGGTTGAAGGCTCGCGTTGGCCTTTCGGCCAGGTTGTGAGCGCGTCGCGTTGCGCAGAGGATAGATGGTGTCGAACCGGTTCGATTCAACGCGCTCCGTGCGCTAGACGACGAGCCCGCGCGGGTGGGCGCGGCGCTGCGGTTATTTCGGATGATGAAAATTTTAGCATGGCGCCCGCCTGCCCGCTGGCCCTGTAGGAGGATCGACCCGCAATGCACACCTTGCCTGCAACCGATATTGAACTTGCCGCCTGGCTGCGGCTTGCGCTCGCGCCGGGGCTGAAACCCGGAGCACTGCGCTTGTTGCTGGGCGCTTTCGGCTTGCCTGAAGCGATATTCGAGCAAGCGCCCGAGGCGCTCGCCGAGATAGCCGGCGCGGCCGCGGCAAGCGCAGCGCTGGCGCCGACAGGCCCCGATTTCGACGCCCAGTTGGACGCGGTCATCGCGTGGCGCGAGCAACCCGGCAATCAGGTCGTGACGCTCGACGACCCCGCCTATCCGCCGGCGCTGCTGACCATGCCCGATCCGCCACCGCTGCTATATATAAAGGGCCGGTTGAACCTGCTGCACACGCGAGCGGTCGCCCTCGTGGGGAGCCGCAGTGCAACGCCACAAGGCGTCGAAGACGCGGAGCGATTCGCCCGCGAGCTGTCGGTGGCCGGTGTCACCGTCGTCTCCGGGCTTGCGCTCGGTATCGACGGCGCCGCGCATCGGGGCGGACTGCAAGGCATCGGTGGAACTGTCGCCGTGATCGGTACCGGCGCGGACCTCGTGTATCCAGCGGCGCATCACGCGCTCGCGCGGCAGATCGCGGTGCAGGGCGCGATTCTCTCCGAATGGCCGCTCGGCACACCTGCGCGCGCCGCCCATTTTCCGCAGCGTAACCGTTTAATCGCCGGCCTTGTCAGCGGCGTGGTGATCGTCGAAGCGGCGATGCGCTCCGGTTCGCTGATCACGGCGCGGCTCGCCAACGAGATGGGACGCGATATCTTCGCGTTGCCGGGTTCGATTCACGCGCCGCTGTCGCGCGGGTGTCATCGAATCATCAAGCAGGGCGCGAAGCTGGTGGAAACACCGGATGAAGTGCTGGAGGAGCTGGGTTTCGCGCGGCAGGCGGCACCGCGAGCGGCTTCGGGTTCGGCGCATGCCACCTTCTCGAACCGTGCTTTTTCGCGAAATACGCCGACGGGCAGCGGCGCTGCGGCAGATCGGGCGCAACTAGCTGCGCTTCAGCCGACAGAAGCATCGCCGGCCGTATCAGCAGAAGCACCATTGGCCGCCGCAACGCCCTGCCCGCCGGCCAATCCCGAAGCACAGCGCCTCCTCGCCGCGCTCGGCCATTCGCCCACCACGCTTGAAATTCTCGCGACCCGTACCGAGATGGAGGATGCCGATTTACAAACCGCCTTGCTGCAACTCGAACTCGCCGGCCATGTGACCATGCTGCCCGGCGGCCGCTTCATGCGAGCTAGCCACGGCTGACCCCGCATTGATCAGGGTTGACCACCATTCGCGATCGGCCATGCTACATTCGCGCCAAAGCACCTGACAAAAGTACGCAAGGAACCACGATGCCCGCGCTAAACCTCGACACCGACCAAGACCGGATCGCCGAGCGCGTCAACGAACCCGACACGCTGTTCGTTGCCTGCCTGTGCGCGGAATGGTGTGGAACCTGCCGCGAGTATCGGGACGCTTTCGACAAGCTGGCCGACCGGCACCCGGAAATCTGTTTCGCATGGATCGATATCGAGACCCATGCGGACCGGTTCGAGGATCTGGACGTGGAGAACTTTCCGACCATCCTGATCGAAGATTCGGTTACGACGCGGTTCTTCGGCACGGTTTTGCCGCAGGCGGCGATTGTGGAACGGATGTTGTCTGATCTGACCGCCGTGCCCGGCGTCAGCGGTGCGCCGAAACTGCGGCCCGCGCTGGCGGTCGCCTGATTCAGACCCGGCGGGCGGCCCGGGCGTTGCGAGCGGTGTGCAAGGCGTTTGCCGCAGTTTGCCCAACGCCTGAGCACGCAATTATGATTTCGCGCTTTTATGGCACTTGACACGCCGGTTTCGCGCCGTGTGCTATAAAGCGGTCGTTAATGGGTCGCAAAGGTCGCAAACGAGGGTCGCGCTAACAGAAGCGCACTCACGGCCATCAACCCTGATCTACCAACCTCACATCGAGTCATGTCCAAAGCACTGATCATTGCCGAAAAGCCTTCCGTCGCGAACGACATCGCGCGCGCTTTGGGCGGCTTTACCAAGCATGACGAATACTACGAGAGCGACGAGTACGTCCTCTCCTCGGCAGTCGGCCATCTGCTGGAAATTGCCGCGCCCGAAGACTACGAAGTCAAACGCGGCAAGTGGAGTTTCGCCAATCTGCCCGTCATTCCGCCGCACTTCGATCTCAACCCGATCGCCAAGAGCGAGTCGCGCCTGAAGGTGCTGACCAAGCTGCTCAAGCGCAAGGACGTCGACCGCCTGATCAACGCATGTGACGCGGGGCGCGAGGGCGAGCTGATTTTCCGCCTGATCGCGCAGCACGCGAAAGCCAAGCAGCCGGTGCAGCGCCTGTGGCTGCAATCCATGACGGCGGGCTCGATCCGCGACGGCTTCGCCCGCTTGCGCAGCGACGAAGAGATGCAACCGCTCGCCGATGCGGCGCGCTGCCGCTCGGAGGCGGACTGGCTGGTCGGCATCAACGGCACGCGGGCCATGACCGCGTTCAACAGCAAGGGCGGCGGCTTCTTCCTGACCACGGTCGGGCGGGTGCAGACGCCGACGCTGTCGATCGTCGTCGAGCGCGAAGAAAAGATTCGCCGCTTCGTGCCGCGCGATTATTGGGAAGTGAAAGCGGAGTTCGTCTGCTCGGCCGGCTTCTATGAAGGCCGCTGGTTCGATCCGAAATTCAAGCGCGACGAGTTCGATCCGGAAAAACGAGACTCGCGTCTGTGGGCGCTGCCCGCGGCCGAAACGATCGTCGCCGCCTGCCGTGGCCAGATCGGCACGGTGACCGAAGAATCGAAGCCGTCCACGCAACTGTCGCCGGCGCTGTTCGACCTGACCAGCTTGCAGCGCGAAGCCAACGGCCGCTTCGGCTTCTCGGCGAAGAACACCTTGGGCCTCGCCCAGGCGCTGTACGAAAAGCACAAGGTGCTGACCTATCCCCGTACCGACGCGCGCGCGCTGCCGGAAGACTACATGGATACGGTCAAAGAGACGCTTGGCATGCTCAAGGAGAGCAACAACTATCTGCCGTTCGCCAAACAGGTGCTCGACAAGGGCTGGGTGAAGCCGAACAAGCGCATCTTCGACAACTCGAAGATCAGCGACCACTTCGCAATCATCCCGACGCTGCAGGCGCCGAAGAATCTGTCGGAGCCGGAACAGAAGCTCTACGACCTCGTCGTGAAGCGCTTCCTCGCAGTGTTCTTCCCCGCCGCCGAATACAAGGTGACGACGCGGATCACGGAAGTGGTCGGCCATCACTTCAAGACCGAAGGCAAGGTGCTGGTCGAACCGGGCTGGTTGCAGGTCTACGGCCGCGAGATCAGCGGCGAAGACGCGAACCTCGTGCCGGTGCAGAAAGACGAGAAGGTCAAGACCGACAAGATCGCCGCCCAGCAACTGGTGACGAAACCGCCGGCACGCTACAACGAAGCCACTTTGCTGTCGGCCATGGAAGGCGCGGGCAAGCTCGTCGAAGACGACGAACTGCGCGAAGCCATGGCGGCCAAGGGTCTCGGCACGCCGGCCACGCGTGCCGCGATCATCGAAGGTCTGCTGGGTGAAAAGTATCTGATCCGCGAAGGCCGCGATCTGATTCCGACCGCCAAGGCTTTTCAGCTCATGACGCTGTTGCGCGGCCTGGGCGTGAAGGAATTGACGGCGCCCGAATTGACCGGCGAGTGGGAGTACAAGCTCTCGCAGATGGAACGCGGCAACCTGCCGCGCGACGCTTTCATGCAGGAAATCGCCCGCATGACGCAGACCATCGTCAAACGCGCGAAAGAGTACGATTCCGACACGATCCCGGGCGATTACGCGACGTTGCAGACGCCGTGCCCGAATTGCGGCGGGCAGGTGAAGGAAAATTACCGGCGCTTTGCCTGCTCGAAATGCGAGTTCTCGATTTCGAAAATTCCGGGTGGACGTCAGTTTGAAATTCCGGAAGTCGAAGAGCTGCTGCAGAACAAGACGATCGGTCCGCTGTCGGGATTCCGCAGCAAGATGGGCCGGCCGTTCTCGGCGATCCTGAAGCTCTCGCTCGACGACGAGATCAAGAACTACAAGCTCGAGTTCGACTTCGGCCAGGATGCGGGCGGCGAAGACGGCGAACCGCCTGACTTCTCCGATCAGCAGCCGGTCGGCGCGTGCCCGAAGTGCAAGGGCCGCGTGTTCGAGCACGGCATGAGCTACGTCTGCGAAAACTCGGTTGCCAATCCGAAGACTTGCGACTTCCGCTCCGGCAAGGTGATCCTGCAGCAGGAAATTGCTCGCGAGCAAATGGCCAAGCTGCTCGAAGAAGGCCGCACGGATCTGCTGACGAACTTCAAGTCGTCGCGTACCGGCCGTAACTTCAAGGCGTTCCTCGTCAAGCAGAACGACGGCAAGATCGGTTTTGAGTTCGAAAAGAAGGAGCCGTCGGCGAAGACTGCCGCGAAGACCGCAGCAGCGAAGTCGGCTGCCAAGGCCGCCCCGGAAGCGGAGTCGGACGACGGCGAAGTGTCGGTGGCCGTGAAGGCTGCGCCGGCAGCCAAAAAGGCGGCGGCGAAGAAAGCGCCGGCCACCAAGACTGCTGCGGCCAAGAAAGCACCCGCCAAGAAAGCGGCGGGGCGCAAAACGGGCTCGTAAGTCGAACTGGGGCGGGGAGGCCGGAAGAGGATTCGCTTCCGGCTTGCTTCATTTGAGCTAGCCATGGAAAAAGGCGCGGTCACTTAAAGTGACCGCGCCTTTTTGTTTGCCTGCCGGAAAGCGCCTATCGGCGGCTTTGCCGGCTTGATCGATTCGCCATTTACAACGGAGATAAAGCCGTAGGCCGGGTGCGAGGCGTCGTCTTGGCCAACGTCTTAGGCAGCGGTGATAACTCACTGTCCAGCAGCCGCGAGAGCGGCTCAGCGCCGTCGAACGCTTCCGGCGGCATGGGATCCGCGGAATCGAGCGCCGTCGTCGTGGCGGCCCGGCCCAAGCCGTCCTCCTTGATCCACTGTTCACCGAGCATGCTATTCGGCGTCTGGCTGAAATGCTCAACCAGATGGTCGATGAACGTGCGCACCTTCGCCGGCAAGTGACGGCGGCTCGGATACGCGATGTTGATCTCGACTTGCGGCAGCCGGTAGTCGCCGAGCAAACGCACGAGCCTGCCGCGCGTCATATCGCGGCCGATCAGATAACTCGGCAGGATCGCGATACCCATGCCGAGCAACGCAAACTGACGCAGCATCTCCGTATTGTTCGCGACGATCACGTTGGACGGACGCACGCGCACTTCGCCTTCCGGGCCGGTGAACACACGCTCATCGCCCCAATATTCGGAGGGCAGGCTCAAACACGGATGCTCGAGCAAATGCTCCGGACGCGTGGGCATGCCGTGCTTCTCCAGATAAGCCGGCGTGGCGCACACCGTCATGCAGCCCGTGGTGAGACGCCGCGTGACGATACTTGCGCTGCGCATTTGCCGCGCAATCACCACGCCCACGTCGAAGCCTTCTTCGACCAGATCCACCTGACGGTCGACCAGCGTGACATCGGGAATGACTTTCGGATAGCGCTCCGCGTACGTCTGGAGCACGGGCGCGAGATTGTGCAACCCGAACACGACCGGCGCGACGATTCGCAACGTGCCGACGGGTTCGTGATTGCGCGCGACCACCATCTGCTCGACGTCTTCCAGTTCGTCGAGAATCTGGCGCGCGCGCTCGAGATAAACCTGACCTGATTCGGTCAGAGACAAGCTGCGGGTAGTGCGATTGAGCAGCCGCGTACCTAGACGGCCTTCGAGGTCCGCAACGTGACGGGTGGCAACTGCGTTGGAAATATCCATCGCGCTCGCAGCGCGGGCAAAACTGCCGAGATCCGCCACTTTGACGAAAACTCGCATCGACTGCAAATGATCCATGGGACAACTCCTGCCGTGTTACAGCTTCCTGACAATCGGTGAAAACCAGTGAAGCGAACCTGGAATTCTCCTACGACTCGCGAAATCATGCAGAAGTTGCCCGCCAAAGCGGAAATATTGTCAATATTCGTGCGACTGTGCTCCCTAATGTGGGGCGTGATCGTCGATTGTTCCCCGAAAGGAAACAATCTGCTGCGGTGCAGCTTGAACTGTCTTTTTTGTTCGAACAGACGCAATGGTGGCGCGGACGTTGTAAAAATCAGAAAACTCGTCACGCGGGACAGAGTGCAATAAAAAACCGCCCGAAGGCGGTTTCCATGGGAAGTGACCACTCACCTGATCATGCGGCGAGCTTCTGTTCGAGTGCGCGTTTGGCTTCGGTCAGCGCCGGTGGCAGGCCTTGTTGCAATGTGTCAAACAGCTCGGCGTGCAGTGCCAGTTCCGCGCGCCAGGCTGCGTCGTCGACGGAAATGACCTGCTCGAATTGCTCGCGGCTGAAATTCAGTCCGCTCCAGTCGATGTCCTCGTAGTGCGGCGACACGCCGAAAGCATGTTCCTCACCTTGAGCCGAGCCTTCGATCCGGCCGACCATCCAGCTCAACACCCGCATGTTCTCGCCAAAGCCCGGCCATACGAACTTGCCGTCCGCGCCCTTGCGGAACCAGTTGACGCAGAAGATTCTCGGCAGCTTCGCGTTCAATTGCTCCAGACGCTCGCCGGTTTTCAGCCAGTGACCGAAGTAGTCGCTCATGTTGTAGCCGCAGAACGGCAGCATCGCGAACGGGTCGCGGCGCACCACGCCCTGCTGCCCGGCCGCGGCGGCGGTCGTTTCGGAGCCCATGGTCGCGGCCATGTAGACGCCTTCCACCCAGTTGCGCGCCTCGGTGACGAGCGGCACGGTGGTGGAGCGGCGCCCGCCGAAGATGAACGCGTCGATCGCGACGCCCGCCGGATTTTCCCAGTCGGGATCGATGGACGGGCATTGCGAGGCGGGCGCCGTAAAGCGCGCGTTCGGGTGCGCGGCCTTGCGGCCGCTTTCCTTCGCGCTGGCCGGCGTCCAGTCCTTGCCTTGCCAGTCGATCAGGTGCGCGGGCGCATCGTCCGTCATGCCTTCCCACCAGACGTCGCCGTCGTCGGTGAGCGCGACGTTGGTGAAGATCACGTTTTCCTTCAACGTGGCCATGGCGTTGAAGTTGGTCTTCTCGCTCGTGCCCGGCGCCACGCCGAAGTAGCCGGCTTCCGGATTGATCGCGTACAGGCGGCCGTCCTTGCCCGGTTTGATCCAGGCGATATCGTCGCCGATCGTGGAGATTTTCCAGCCGTTCAGGCCTTCCGGCGGAATCAGCATCGCAAAGTTGGTCTTGCCGCACGCCGAGGGAAACGCCGCCGCGACATGATGCTTGCGGCCTTCCGGCGAGGTCACGCCGAGAATCAGCATGTGTTCGGCGAGCCAGCCTTCGTCGCGGCCCATGGTCGAAGCGATGCGCAACGCGAAACATTTTTTGCCCAGCAGCGCGTTGCCGCCATAGCCCGAGCCGTAGCTCCAGATTTCACGCGATTCGGGGAAATGGACGATGTATTTGGTTTCGTTGCACGGCCACGAGACGTCTTTCGCGCCGGCGGCGAGCGGCGCGCCAACTGAGTGGACGCACGGCACGAACTCGCCGTCTTCGCCGAGTACGTCGTAAACCTTGCGGCCCATGCGCGTCATGATGCGCATGTTGGTGACCACATACGGGCTGTCGCTCAGTTCGACGCCGATGTGCGCGATCGGCGAACCGAGCGGGCCCATTGAAAACGGCACCACGTACATGGTGCGGCCGCGCATGGCGCCTTCGAACAACCCGTCGAGGGTCGAGCGCATTTCGGCCGGTGCGATCCAGTTATTGGTGGGGCCCGCGTCTTCGCGGCGCTGCGAGCAGATGAAGGTGCGATCTTCGACGCGCGCCACGTCGGACGGGTCGGACCATGCGAGGTAAGAATTGGGACGTTTGGCGGGATTGAGTTTCTTGAGGGTGCCTGCTTCGACCATCTGTGCACAAAGCCGGTCGTATTCCTCCTGCGAACCGTCGCACCAGACGATCCTGTCGGGCTTGGTCTTAGCGGCAACGCGCTGGACCCAGTCGATCAGTTTTCGGTGTTTGACCCACGCGGGCGCCTCGATGGTGGGCTGTCCTTCGAATGAGGGGTGGTTCATCGACTTGTCTCCGTTTTGAAAAGCAATAGAAAAACGGTACAAGCCCAGAGACGCTGCATGCGAGAGGCATTCAATTCTTCGCGCCGGGTTGCTGCCACCCGACGCACAATTGTGCAGGTCGTTCCGGGCTACAAAGCCTGTCGAGCGGAGGCGCCAGCCGACGGGCTTCTGCAACCGTCTGTAAAGCGGCTTGCCTCAACACGCAACAAACTGTTAAAAACGATGTCAATCGGCCTTGCCGCGGCGCTGCCATTCTGTGCGGTAGCTACTACGGTAAGGCATTCAGCCAGACCGGCATGTGACTTAGGCCACATGATGGGACAGTCAGCATAACACTCCGTTCCGCACCACCAAGGTGCGTCGCAAGCCACATACCATGAAGATTGCCATCCTCGACGATTACCAGGACGCCGTTCGCAAGCTCGACTGCTTTCAATTGCTGGCCGACCATGAGGTCAAGGTCTTCAACAACACCGTCCGCGGTCTCGGCCAGCTGGCAAGCCGTCTTTCCGAAGTCGACGCCCTCGTCCTGATTCGCGAACGTACCCGCATCAGCTCGCAACTTCTTGATAAATTGCCGCGTTTGCGCATGATCAGCCAGACGGGCAAGGTTTCCAGCCATATCGATCTGCATGCCTGTACCGAGCGCGGTATTGCAGTGCTGGAAGGCACCGGCTCACCGTACGCGCCCGCTGAGTTGACGTGGGCTCTCATCATGGCGGCCCAACGGCGCATTCCGCAATACGTAGCAAACCTTAAGCAAGGAGCCTGGCAGCAGTCGGGCTTGAAGACTTCTGCGCTGCCGCCGAACTTCGGTTTGGGCCAGGTATTGCGCGGCCAGACGCTGGGAATCTGGGGCTACGGCAAAATCGGCAGGCTAGTGGCCGGTTATGGCAAGGCGTTCGGCATGAACGTGCTGATCTGGGGCCGCGAGCATTCGCGCGAAGCCGCTCGTGCTGACGGTTATGGTGTGGCGGAGAGCCGCGAGGCACTGTTCGAGCAGAGCGACGTACTGTCGCTGCACTTGCGCATGCACGACGACACGCGCGGCATCGTCAAGCAGGAAGACCTGATGCGGATGAAGCCAACCGCGCTGCTCGTGAACACGAGCCGGGCCGAGTTGCTCGACGAAAACGCGCTGGTGAATGCGCTGTCGCACAACCGTCCCGGCATGGTCGCGATCGACGTCTACGAAAGCGAGCCGATTCTGCAGGGCTACAGCTTGCTGCGCATGGAAAACGTGATCTGCACGCCGCACATTGGCTATGTGGAACGCGAAAGTTACGAGCAGTATTTCACCGCCGCATTCAAGAACATTCTGGCTTTCGACGCTGGCGATACGAGCAGCGTGGCGAATCCGGAAGCCTTGCAGGGCGGTCGGCGGCGTTAAGCGCTAACGGTTTTTTTAAGGCGATAAGAGCGTCGTGCGAATTCGTGCGGCGCTGTTGTCGCTTTTTGATTTTCGCGCTGACGACGACGACGACGACGCCGGTCAATTCACTGCACCACTTCGTGCGCGCCGGCTTCCAGCAGATCGGGCATGCGTTCGAGGAAGGTCTCGCCATCGGCGCGGCCAAGGTTGTACGCGTGCACCATCTGCGAAGGACTCGTGTAGTCCCAGCTGGAAATCGGCACCTTGCGCGACGGCTGCACGTAGAGCCGTTGCTGCACGCCGTGGGGCACGACGAACATCTGCGGCCGCGGGTAGAGACGCGTGACCATCACCAGCACGTTGCCCGGCGCCTCGGCGTCGAGCGCGCCGACCGGCACGTTGTCGACCATCCCGCCGTCCAGTACCGGCCGGCCGTTGCGTCGCAAAACCGGCGTGAACGGCGGCGTGCTCGACGACTGCAAAATCAGATCCGCCAGATCCTCGACGCTCGCGCAGTCCTGCGCGCGCACGAATTCCGGATGAAAGCCGAGCGTCTGACCGAGCGTCGGATGCAGCGTCTTGCGCACGTATTTTTCGATGTTGTACGCGATCAGGCCCGCCGCGACCGCGCTGCGCGCGCCGAGCCAGCGCGGCAGATGGGATACGCCGACGCGGATTTCCGGCGCATCGGCGAGCGTGGAAAACTTCTCACGGTAAATGTCGAGCAGCGCCTGACGGTAGATCCGGTAATGCGGAAACACCGACTCGCCGCGCAGCAGATTGCCCCAGTAGGCGTTACGGGTGTTGTGGCGCAGCGCGTCTTCGTAATAGCGCATGACCCAGTCGGAATCGCGCGTGTAGAGCATGCACGCAGTGGCGGCGCCGGCCGAAATACCGGTGATGACGCGCGGCCGGATCCGCAACTCCGGCTGGATCACATCCCAGAAGCCCGCCTGCCACCAGCAGCGATTGCCGCCACCGGCGAATACGACCTGATCGAACATCCTGATTTTTCCTCTAATGCGGCTCTTTGGCCCGTTTAGTCGAGCAGTGCGTAGGTGGTGGTGGCGTGAACGGCCATGTTGCCGGATTCGTCGAATAACTCGACTTCGCCGAACACCAGATTGCGGCCCATGCGCAGCACGCGCGCGGTGATCAGCACGTCGCCCTTGCGTACCGCGCGCATGAAATTGATGTTGAGCGAGACCGTGGTCATCGGCTTGAAACCGCCGAGCGCGGCTGAAATGGCGACGATCATGGCCGTATCCGCCGCGGCCATGAACACCTGCCCGCAGATCACGCCGCCCGCATGACGCAGGCCGCCGGAAAACGGCAGGCGCAGCGTGGCGGCTTCCTCGTCTACCTTGACCGGCGTCAGCGTGAGCGCACGCACCCACGGCGCGAGGATGCGGTCGAGCAACTCGATAATCTCTTTGTCATCCATGGCAATCCCCGCTCGAAAGCCGCGCGAGGCTTCGTGCGGCAAGGTGTTCCGCGACATGATACCGGGACGATGCAGCCAGCGCTTTTTTCACGACAGCGTGCCCATCGAGGAATGCCTCGGGGCCGCAGATGCAAATATTTTTAAGAAATCTGCTAAAGGGACTTGGCAAGCCCGAATAATTTCTGCATAATTTCGCTTCTGTTGGGGGCGTTAGCTCAGTTGGTAGAGCAGCGGACTCTTAATCCGTAGGTCGAGTGTTCGAGTCACTCACGCCCCACCAAAGAATTCAAGGGCTTAGCGAATGCTAAGCCCTTTTTCTTTGCCCGAAATCCGGCAAAGGTTCAACAAAGGTTCAACGGCCCAAAAATACCCCTTCAAAGGGTCAACGGGTTCAACCAAACCCGCATCCTGACTCCCGCCTTTCGGACACGCACATGTCCTGCCCGCTTGCTCCTATCTGGCGCGCGAGTCAATAGCTGTCCATCCGCGTCCAGTGCCGCCTATTTAAGGCCACTTACATTAGCCCCCCCGTTAATTAAGTCAGGCGTCCATTGTTTAATTAGCATCCGACGGCGATAATCCGCCCATGACTGATGAAACGACGACACATTCCCGACTCGGTCGCTTTGTGCAGACTACCGTCGGCGGGGAGACCATACGTGCCTTCGTCCCGCCACGCCCGCCTCCCGAACCGCCCATCGATGTCATGAGCCTGCTGGACAAGCTAAGTCTTGCCGAGCGCGCGCTGGGGCGACTGGACGGCATCACAATGCTTCTCCCCCGCCAAGAGCTCTTCCTCTACATGTACGTACGTAAGGAAGCCGTTTTGTCGTCGCAGATCGAAGGTACGCAGTCCACCCTAACGGATCTTCTGCGCTTCGAGACTGAGGCGCAGGCTGGTCAACCGGTCGACGATATCCGCGAAGTCTCGAACTACGTGGACGCGATGATGTACGGTCTGGACAGGCTGCGTGATCTACCCCTGTCACTTCGCCTGATTCGCGAGATGCACGCCCGCCTGTTGCAAGGTGGTCGTGGCGGGACCAAGAGCCCAGGGGAATTCAGGAGATCACAGAACTGGATTGGCGGTACCCGCCCGGGAAATGCGCTGTACGTGCCCCCACCAGTCAACGAATTGAGCCACTGCCTGGATGCGCTCGAAAAATTTATGCACGATGAAGGCACACGTCTACCCGCACTTATCAGGGCCGGACTCCTCCATGTACAGTTCGAGACCATTCATCCGTTCCTTGATGGCAATGGCCGGATCGGTCGCCTGCTTGTTACTCTTTACCTCAACGTCCACGGGGTGTTGCGGTCCCCGCTGCTATATCTCAGCCTGTATCTCAAGACACATCGCGCGGATTACTACCGGCTCCTTCAGGAAGTTCGCGAACGCGGGGCCTGGGAACCTTGGCTCGAGTTTTTCCTCACCGGCGTTGCGGAAACGGCTAATCAGGCATTCGAAGCCGCTACACGGATCGTCAGCCTGTTCAAGGAAGATCGGGAACGCATCACGACCGAAAGCGACCGTGCGGGATCGGCGCTACGCGTTCATGATCTCCTGCAGGAAAATCCGTTCCTTACCGCAAACATTCTCGTTGATCGTACGGGGCTATCGGCCCCGACCATCAACGCTGCACTTGCCGATCTCGAGCGGCTTGGCGTTGTGGAGGAAGTGACCGGTCGGCGACGCGGGCGCGTGTTCGGTTATCGCCGGTATCTCGCCATTCTCGGCGAGGGTACTGATCCCCTCCCCGCGCCCAACGCGACCGCCGACTAGGTCGCCCTGCGGCCAAACTGGCTACACAAGCTTGGGCTTCGGTCGCTGGCGTCTGCGGCCCCTTTCGTAATAGGTCGGCGATCTTGATCAGTTCCTCGCCTTCTGCCTCCACGGCGACGATGCTCGTGGAATGACGCGTCGCCGTGACCTTCGCATACTGGAAAAGAAGCTCGAAGGCCTCGATTGCCATCAGCCCCTTTTTTCCGGGGGACACCTCAAATGGCAGCTAGCTAAGTAGGCTGTCGCCGCCGCGGGCGACGGGATCAATTGTCACGGACGGAATAACAGTTGTGCGGGCTTGATCTTGACACTGATCGCGGCCGACGGGCAGCCAGCCAGCGCGACCAGCGCCGGGCACGCCAGCAGCAGGAGTGCGCTGCGGAACCGCGGGCAGGAAGGCCGCGCGGCTGACTCCGGCAGTGACAATCGGGACATAGCGCAGAACAGGCGACAAAGGCGAGTTGGGACGCATGGCCCTTGGTGAAGCGCGCCCATGATGGTGCCCTCTGGATTGCTTTTCGTGCGGCTTCGCACTACGCATCTAGGCGTTTGCGGCACGCATCTGCGGGCAAGCTATCTGGGGTGATTGCCCGCGCCCGTGCGTCCACGCACGGGCGGCACCGGAGCAGTACACCCCGGTACGCCTTTCAGCGGCGGGTTTGTGCCACCCTGTAGTGATCGATTTTCAAAGTGCGGCTGGCGCCACAGTCGTGCTACTACGTGGCAACGTTTGTGCGACTGACGTCGGGCCAGATGTCGCACGTGTCCCAGCCCGGCCAGTTCCAGACGTTCATCATCCGGACAGCGGAGACGTTCAAACGGCTGGCCGCTGCCGAAACGGGCCGTTCTTAGTTGGCTACCCACACCTCCTGACGGCGCCTCATGCCCTTCCCTTTATTGATCTTCCGCCACCGCTCGGGTATCCGGGAAACTCGTGTAGCCGGTCAGGTAGTAACAGTTCGCCCCCGCTTTTCGCTTCCGAAAGCCTGCCCCCGAACCGGGATCGATCCGGGCCAGAAATTGTGTAGCCACCAGGAGTGCATTCGCTGCGGGAATGTTGCGTTCAGAAACGCCGGTTTTTTCAAAAATCGTCTCGAACGCGGCCTCCGAGTACAGGTGACTCCGGTCGCGGATGAACGCGTAGTAGTA